>CAXTNU010000033.1:0-20832 GCA_964245595.1 uncultured bacterium
GCCGCGCGATGATTGGAGTGAGGCCGCCCGGGGGCAGCGCGAGCCGGGTCGCGAGCACGAATGCCATCACGATCGAAGCCAGCGCGAACGCGCCCGGGATCGCGTCGCGCAAGCGCGGGACGATCTCCGGCCGGGCCGGGAGGTGCGGCAGCAGAATCTGCGCGAGCAGGAAGACCACCGCCGCCGCGAGCGCGACCGGGAGCGACTCGCGCAGCGCCACGACCGCCGGCGCCTCGCTGAAGCGCTGCGCGAAGGGCGCGACCGCGCGCTCGAAGCGCGCGACGAGCCCGTCGCCGGCCGGGACGGGGAGAGGCTCGAGGCTAGAGTCTGCGGATGACGGCCTCGACCCGCCCGACGATGGTGACATCGTCCGCGTAGATTGGCGCCATCGTCACGTTCTCCGGCTGGAGCCGGACCCGCCCGCCCTCGCGGTAGAAGCGCTTGACGGTCGCCTCGCCGTCGATCATCGCGACCACGATCTCGCCGTTCGTGGCGTCGGGCCGGGGCTCGACCACGATCAGGTCGCCGTCCAGGATCGCGGCCTCGATCATCGAGTCGCCCTTGACCCGCAGCACGAACCCGCCCGCGCGCGGCGACCAGGAGCTCGGCAGGACGAAGTGGTCCTCGAGGTTCTCGGCGGCGGTGATCGGGACGCCGGCCGCGACCCGGCCGACGATCGGGAGCGTCACCGAGGGAATCGTGACCGGCTCGTCCTCGTCCGGCGTGGCGACGAGCGCGCGCGGCTTGGTCGGGTCGCGCCGCAGCAGGCCGCGCCGCTCGAGCGTCTTGAGGTGCGACTGCACGGTCGACGACGACGACAGCCCGACGCGCTCGCCGATCTCGCGGACCGACGGCGGGTAGCCGTGCTCGCTGCTGAAGGTGCGGATCACGTCCAGGATCCGCTGCTGCTTGTCGGTGGTGGCCCGTTCGGCCATCGGGTCCTCCTAAGAATGCCACCCTGTAGGCATAGCGCCATGCGACGCTACGGATCGGCCGCCTGGGGAGACGACCCTCATTGCGGAGGATCGTAGCACAGTTCGGCCGCGAGAGCAAACATACGTTCGAAGCCAGCTTGACTGCCTATGGGTAAAATGGGTACAATCTAGGGGCCGAACAGGCGTTTGGCACAACATCTGGGGGATCGAAAGCGATGTACGGGACGACGAAACGGAAACTCACCCTGATGCCGGCGGTGGCCCTCGCGGGACTCAGCCTGGCGGTGACGCTTCCCGCGATCTCGAGCACGGTCCACGCCGCGCCGCCCCTCAGCTACGCGACCGTCTCGGTCCGCCCCGGCGACTCGCTCTGGTCGCTCGCGGAGCGCACCACGCCGGCCGGCGGCGACGTCCAGGCGACGGTCGACCAGATCGTCGGCGTCAACCACCTCGGCAGCGCGTCGCTCGCGGTCGGCCAGAAGATCCGCGTCCCGAAGTAGCACTCCCCGCCCGCACACGAGAAGACGCCCGGCTCGCGCCGGGCGTCTTTGCGTTTCGCCTCGTTCGGCTCGTGCGACGAGAGCCGGTGAGGCGAGCGGCTAGAGTTTGAGCTCGAGCTGGAAATACGCCTGGAACGGGTTGGTGGCCGTGACCGGATAGTAGGTGTGGTTGTTCCAGCCGCTCGGCAGCGTGCCGTTGGCGGCCACGTCGTTGGGACCCGAGCCGTTCCAGAAATTCGAGATCCCCGACGAGCCGGTGTACGCGTCTTGCCCGTAGGCGCAGACGTTGCCGCCGCGGCTCCAGGCGGTCGAGCTGCCGCCGAAGCAGCGGTTGAGCAGGTTCGCGAACAGGAAGCGGGCCCGCGTGCGCGGGTTCACCTCGTACTGGACCTGCAGGTTGCCCAGGAGCTGATTGGGCTGGCGAAACTCGCCCATGCCGTCGAAGCGCCCGGTGTCGGGATTGGGAATGATGGTCGTTCCGCCGCACGAGGTCCAGTCGGCCTTGAGCGGGTCGCCGTGGCCGGCGCCCAGCACGCTGGTGATGCCCGCGCTCTGGTTGGTGGAGCAGGTCGACGGGTCGTAGCCGATGCTGTTCAGCGGCGCGCCGTACTTGGCACCCTGGACGTACTGCAGCGACGGCGTGAGCGTCAGCCGGCGGTGCTTGTAGTTCAGGATCCCGGTCATCGTCAGGGGCGAGAAGTACGACGACGCCACCGCGCCCGGGATGGCCGGGGTGATGTTGAACGGGGTGTACCAGTCGTTGCGGGCGAGCAGCGGCTGCACCGGCCGGCCGGCGTAGGGGTTGCGGATGTCGGTCGCGCTGCTGCAGTCGGAGGCGGCGCCGCCCGGGGTGAAGCAGGCCGGGCCTTGCGCCAGCGCGTTGTAGCCGCTGATCCCGGCGTTGATCTGGTCGATCGCGTTGACCGACGTCTTGCCCAGGTCCGTGTAGCGCTCCCAGCCGTTGGTGAACGTCAGGCCGAACGCCGCCGCCAGACCGTCACGGTTGAAGTCGCCCTTGTTGACGGCGAACTCCAGCCCCAAGGTCTTGACCGTGCCGGCGTTGATCGTGCTGACGTACTGCGTCGCCTGGTCGATGTAGACGTTCTCGAGGTTGTCGGTCGTGTTGCGCAGGAACGGCGTGAGCTTGAAGCTGACGTCGCTGCCGCGCAGGTGCTTCTCGAGCGAGAAGTCGTAGTTGTTGGCGACCGCCGGGCGCACTTCGTGCAGCGGCTCGAAGAAGCCGACCGCCGAGAACTTCGGGAAGAAGTAGCCCGGCGTGTTGGGCTCGCGCTCGTTGTACTGCACCGCGGCCGCGTTGGGCGGCAGGGCGTAGCGCCCGTACGACGCGCGCAGCACGGTGTCCGCATCGATGCGGTACGTTCCCGAGGCGCGCGGTTCGGTCACCCCCACCGAGTAGTCCAGCGGGTAGGTCGCGGTGTAGAGCGGACGGCCGTCCTGGCCGTCGGGATGGACCGACGAACCGGTGCAGGTCAGCCGGAACCCGGTGAAGGCCAGCGAGGCGGGGTCGTAGCACGCTTCGCGCGCCGCCGCTTGGGCCCAGAACTGGGCGCCCGGGTCGTTCTGCGCCGCCAGCTTGTAGCCGAACAGCTCGCGCCGCAAGCCCAGGTTGAGCGAGAGCCGGTCGGTCGGGTTGAACTGGTCGGTGAGCGCGACGCTGTAGAAGTTCGGCTTGACCGTGTTGTCGGGGCCCTGCTCGCCCGGCAGCGTCACGATCCACTGCGCGTTGGCCGCCGCGGCCGCCCCGCTCGCCGCGAAGGGCGCCGGGTTGTTGAACGTGCCGCGCGAGTCGAGGTTGTTGCGGTTGCACGCCGTCAGCGTACCGCTCGCGCCGTAGCAGTTGCCCGCCGCATCGACCAAGTCGGTCGAGAAAGCGCCGCCCGTGTTCTGGCGGGTGCGGTTGTTCCAGCGCTCGGCCGTCGCGGTGGTGAAGTTGCCGGTCAGCTGGAGCAGGTTCTTGGCGTTGACCTGATCGGCGAACTGGAGCTCGGCGCCGCGGGTGTGGGTGATCAGCTCGTAGTCCGGCGAGACGTTGACCGGGACGACCGCGCCGTAGCCGCTGCTGACCGCCGCGTTGTTGAGCCAGTCGGAGTAGAACTCGTACACGAACGCGCGCGCGTAAGCCGAGCCGCTGAAGTTCTTCGTGTACTGGAGCTTGCCGATCGAGGCGTCGTTGAGGAACCCGTCGCGGTGCCCGGGATCGATGAACCCGTGCACCGCCCGCCCGCTCGGCGAGTTGGGGAACATGTAGTTGACCGGAGCGATGGCGTTGCCGCCGCCGCAGCCGGGCTGAGCCGAGCCGCCCGCCGCGCCGTTGCAGACCGGCGCGCCGAACGGCGTCCCGGGCGCGTAGGTGAACGTGTCGCGGTACTGCGGCAGCGCGCCGTAGGCGTTGGCGTAGGTCGCCGCGCCGATGTCGTTGACCGAGTCGCCGTAGTACGTGTTCAAGCCGCTGCTGGTGTAGAGCACCTGCAGGTCGTCGCGCAGCGAGGAGTCGCCGCGGTGCGGCAGCCCGAAGTGCAGGTTGGCGACGAACTCGCGGTCGGTCACCTGGGCGGGAACTTCCACCGCGCCGCTGGTGAACGCATAGCAGCCCGGATCGGCGGCGAGCACGGCGCCCGAGGGGAGCGTCGCGGTGCCGTCGGCATTGGCCGTGAAGCCGGAGCCGCCGCCCGTGCAGGCCGGCGCCACGCCGTTGTTGGTCGCGGTGACCAGCGGGGCACGGATGCCTTGCGCGTACGAGGCCCCGTTGAACTGATCGAACGAGCGATAGTCCTGGTTGTAGCCGTCGAAGCCCAGGTAGTAGCTGAAGCTGCGGTTGGGGCTGGCTCCGCCGAGCTCGCCGCGCATCTGGTGGTAGAACGTGGGCGAGCCGAAACCGAACGTGGCGGTCTTGATGCCGGGATAGGTTCCCGCTCGCACCGTCTGGTTGATGAACCCGCCCAAGCCCGAGGCCGAGGCGCTGGCCGGCCCGCCGCCGGTGTAGATCTGCAGCTCCTGCTGCCCGATGCTGGCCGCCGTGTGCGCGGCGTAGTTGTCGAACGCGCGGTTGACCGGCACGCCGTCGTACTCGTAGCCGGTCTGGTCGTAGTTGGAGCCGCGCACGAAGACCTGCTGGTTCCAGCCGGACTGACCGACCGGAACGTACGCGCCCGGCACCGCGGCCACCGCGGAGTAGGCCTGGTTGAGCGAACCGCCCCCGCCCAGGCCCTGCGCCGCGGTCGCCTGCGCGGCGCTCACGGAGTAGACGTCGGAGGTGACGCCCGCGCGCACGAGCTCGGTGTTGGAGCGGCTGGTGACCGTGCCGATCGTCTTGAGCTGGTGCTGGGCGTGGAGGTCGATGTTGACGGTGTTGTCGGCCTGCACCGTGACGCCGCCGATCGAGTCGGGGGCGAAGCCCGGTTGCGTGACCGTGACCGTGTACGTGTCGGGAAGAAGCGCGAGGAACGCGTAGTGGCCGGCCGCGTCGGTATTCGTCGTGGCCGACTGGGTGGGGCTGGCGATCGTCACTTTCGCACCGCCCAGCGGGCGGTGGTTCTCGTCGGTGACGCTACCGTTGACGCCGCCGGTCGTGCCCGCCAGAACGCTTGACGTTGCCTGGAGGACGAACGCGAAAGCCAACAGTGTCGCTAGGGTTCCTCGCCGCAAGGGCGTCGGAATGGTCAAGGCAAGTATCCTTTCGGAAACCGCGACCGTACCCGCTAGAGTCGCGACAAATGTCGCACTCCTAATTCTTCCGGAATTCTGGGAATTGGACCTGCTTGCCTCGACACACTAGGCAGTTCGCTTTTCTACCACGACGATGCTGTGGCCGTCGTGCCGGCTCAGGAACGCCAGTCCTTCGTCCATCCAGCCGTCCAGACCGCCGCTGAGATGCTTCTGCACCTCGCGCACGACGTGCCGGCGGTTCTTGAGCCATTGCAGCTCGGGCCGCGTCGTCGCCAGCCAGACCGCCTCTTCGCATTCCTCGCACTGGTAGCCGAATTGCATCCCGCCAGTATACCACCCGAAAAGAGAAGGGCCCCGGCGTTAGCCGGAGCCCTTCCGATCGGTTCACGGCCCGTGGGCCGCGGCGCCTTTACAGCTTGAGCTGCAGCGAGGCGAACGCGCTGAACGGGTTGCCGTAGCCGCCCGGCGCATAGCCGAAGGGATCGCTCTGGATCTTCTGCAGCGTCGTACCGGGCTGCGTGCCGTTGCCCAGGTACGCGCCGCCCGCCACGTAGGCGCTGTTGACGCCGTACGTGCAGGACTGGCTGCCACCCTGTTCCCACGCGTAGCCGCGGGTGAAGCAGTGGCGGTAGAGGTTGGTCAGGATCAGCGTGCCGGTGAGCCGCTTGCTGAAGTCCTTGGCGATCTGCGCCGAGAGCGTCAGCGTACCGGGCGACTTGAACTCGCCCAGCGAGTCGTAGCGCCCGGTGTACGGGTTGGGCCGGAAGACGACCCCGCCGTTAGCGGCACAAGTCGCGGTGTCGGCCGGATTGAATGTGGTCGGGTCAGGCGCAACCGCAGCGCAAGCCGACGGATCGTAGCCCTGCCACGCGAACGGCGAGCCGTAGCGGAAGCCGGAGTCGTACTGCACCGTCGGGACGATGCGCAAACCGTTCTTGCGGTACTGCAGAATCGCCGTCATGGTGTAGGGCACCTCGTACGAGTTGCTCGAGCCGACCGCGAACACGCCGCTGGCCGCCGCCGGGAGCACGTCGTAGGGCGAGTAGTACTGGTCGCGGTTCAGACCCGGCTGCATCGGCTGGTTGTAGTATGGGTTGGGGGTCGTGTTCGCGCCACAAGCGCTTCCGGCTCCGGTCACGTCGTAGCAGGGCGAACCGCCGCCGGCCTTGGTCAGCGCGTTGTACCCGCCGATCAGCGAGGTGTTGATCAGGTCGATGACGTTGTTGTTGGTGCCGGGGAAGTTCGAGTACTTGATCTTGGAGTTGGTGTACGCGAACGCGACCTGGCCGCTGATGCCGTCGCGATTGAAGTCACCGTAGCGGCCGAGCAGCTCGTAGCCGAAGGCACGCAGGGTGCCGACCGGCAGGCCCGACACGAAATTGGTCTTCGGGTCGAGGTAGAACGACTGCTCCTGATCCTGCGTGCGGCGGAAGAACGGCGTTGCCGAGAACGACAGCGGCGAGTTCTTCAGGCGCTTTTCGTAGGTCAGGTCGTAGTTGAACGACAGCTGCGGCGGCGCGTAGTGCCGCGGCGTGGTGAAGCCGTACTCGTAGAAGTTCGTCGCGTCGTACGAGGCGAGGTCGCCGGCCCGGTTGTACTGGGTCTGGGCCGAGATCACCGGCTGCGAGTATTTGCCGGCCGAGAAACGGATCACGTCGTAGGGGGTCAGGGTGTAGGTGCCGCCCAGGCGCGGCTCGAGCACCGTCGAGGCGACCGAGCTTGGGTAGTCGTTGCTCATCACCGTGTGCGTGTAGCCGGCACCGCAGGTGAAGCCGCTCGCGACCGTCGCCAGCGCGAATGTGTTGGTGGTCGGGTTGTAGCAGTGCTCGCGGTTGTAGACCGTGAAGTCCTGGGCGTTCGAGCCGCCGGTGATCGCCTGCTGGCTGGTGTCGGCCAGCGCGTAGATGTAGCTGTTGAAGCGCAGCCCGATGTCGAGCTTGAGCTTGTCGCCGACGCTCATCTGATCGCTCAGCGAGACCGAGCCGAACTTCGGCGTGACGCGGTTGAACGTCACCGCCTGGCCGCTCGCCACCACCTGGTACGCGGCCCCGTTGGCCAGCGCCGTTCCGACGACCGGAGCCAGCGATCCGTTGTAGCCGATGGAACCCGACGACGACCCCGTCGGCGTGTAGCCCTCGCCGGCCGCGCCGGTCAAGGTTTGGCCCGAATAGCAGTTGACTTGCGTTCCGGCGACCGGTCCCACGGCCTTGGTCTTCGGGTTGGTATACTGCACCGGCAGGTAGCAGTTGCCGGATGCGTCACGGAGCTGAACGAGGTAACCGGTACCCGCCATCGTGTTGTTGTTGGCGCGGGTGACGTCGGAGTAGGTGTACTGCGCCGAGCCCTGGATCAGGTTGCGCGCGTTGATCTGGTCGGCGAACTCGAACGAGCCGCCCCGGGTATGGGTGTTGAGCTCGTAGTCGCGCTGGCCGATCACCGAGAACGGCAGCCAGTTGCCGGCGTTGTACGGCGGGTCGTAGATGAACCAGTTGGAATAGTTCATGTACCCGTAGACGCGGATGTACGCCGACGAACCGATGTTCTTCTGGTACTGCGCCTTGAAGATCCCGTTGTTGTTCTCTTGCAGGCCGCGCGTGTTGGGATCGATGAGCGGCACGTAGGTGCCGTTGACACCCAGGTTCTTGTTGAGCACCGACGGGCCGCCGACCGGTGCGAACGGGTAGGTGTACGTCGCGATGTTGCCCGGGTTGAACCCGTTGAGGATCGGGCCGTTGTAGACGATCGCTTCGGGATAGGTCGGCACGGCCGGCGTCCCGTAGGCCTGCAGCAGCGGGCTGTTGACGCCGCCGTAGTCGTTGTAGCTGTCGTTGGTGTGGAAGCCCTGGTAACCGATCGAACCCAGCAGCTGGATGTCGTCCCGGCCGCCGTCGCCGTTGTGGTGCGGGATGCCGATGTGGATGTTCCCGACCGACTCGCGGGTGTTGATGTCGCTCTCGCCGCCGATTGCGAAGGGGGCGACCGAGATCGAGTTGGCCGCGTCGAAATTGGCGAAGGACGACACGCCCAGGCCGTTGCTCAGGCCGGTGCCGCCGTTGAACTGGTCGCCGTAGCGGAACTGCTGGTTCCAGCCGGTCACGCCGGCGTAGTACGAGAAGTTGCGGTTGGGCGAAGCGCCGCCGTACTCGCCGCGCAGGTAGTGGTAGAACGTCGGCGTGCCGAGCACTCCCTCGACGCTGCCGGTCGCGGGGTTCGTACCGCTCTTGATCACCTGGTTGATGTAGCCCGAGAGGCCTTCACCGGCCGACGAGGCCGGGATGCCGCCGTTGTACACCTGCAGCTCCTGCTGCCCGGTGATGCCCTGCGTGTTGGTGACGTAGTTGTCGAAGGCGCGGTTGACGGGGATGCCGTCGAACTCGAACCCGACCTGGCTGTAGTCGCCGCCGCGGATGTACGGCGCCGAGGTGTTCTGGCCATAGGCCGTGCCCTGCGGCACGTACACGCCCGGAACGGACGAGAGCGCCGAGAAGGTCTGGAACAGGTTGCCGCCGCCCAGCGCCTGCGTGTTCTGCGAGAGCTGGCCCGAGATCGAGTAGACGTCGGCCGTCTGACCCGGCTTGACCAAGTCGGTCGCGCTGCGCGAGCGGGTGCGCCCGATCTCGGCGATCTGGCGGGTGGGCGTGAAGTTGTAGGTCTGGGTCTGGTCGGCGATGACCGTGATGCCCGGCTGGCTGAACGCCTGGTAGCCGGGGGCGGTGATCGTCAGGGTGTACGTGTCGGGCCCGAGCGACAGGAAGCCGTACCGGCCCTGTGCGTCGGACGTCGCCGTCGCGTTCTGCGAAGGGCTCGAGACGGAGACATGTGCTCCGGCGATCGAACGCCCGGTTTGCGCATCCGCCACCGTGCCCGCGATACCGCCCGTCGTACCGGCCAGAACCCATGTTCCCTGGACCAGCATGACGAGCAAAGCGAGAACGGCGGTCAGCGTGCGCACGAAGGAACTGCGCATGGCTAGCCTTTCGGGAGACTTGCATAAATGACACGCCACGGGAGACCCCGGGCGCTCGCCGGGTCAATTCTTGGAAACGCCTGAGCGACCTTTAAGCTTTATTAAGGTAGCGCAAAGGGACCATACGATGAAAGCCCGCCAGAAGGAGGGTCCTTCTGACGGGCTTTCGATCCAGGCGAGCTCGCGAAGCGAGCGCCCCGGGGCTAGAGGTGGTTCAGCTTCAGCTCCATGAAGAGCTGGAAGGGGCTGGCCGCCTGCTGCGAGAGGGCCTGCAGTGACGACCCGAAGACCGGCACGTAGGGGTACTGGAAGCCGGGCTGGATGGAGTCGCCGGGGTTGTAGAAGTTGCCCGTCGACAGCCCCGCGGTGTAGCCGCAGCCGAAGCGACCCGCGCTCGCCCACGGCACGTTCGACCCGCCGAAGCACTGCGAGTAGATGTTCGCCGCGGTCACCTGCAGCGTCACGTTACGGCTGAAGTCGTACGAGACCTGAAGGTTGGCGTTGACCAGGTTGGGTTGCACGAACTGACCGATCGCGTCGAACTTGCCGGTGTAGGGATCGGGTATGTTGATGATGCCCGCGCAGCTCGAGGCGTCGTAGCCCGAGCCCGCGGTGACGCCCGTACCCGCGTAGCGCGGATCGGTGGCCGCCGCGCCCAGGGCCGCGGTGCAGCTGCTGGGATCGATGCCGCCCACCGAGACCGGTGAGCCGTAGCGCGAGCCGGCCTCGAACTGGATCGAGGGGGTGACCCGCAGGCGGTCCCGCTTGTACTGCACGACCAGCGAGGCGACGTGCGGGATCAGGTAGCTGGTCGAGGTGCCCGAGCCGTAACCCGGAGCCTGGTTGTAGGGGAAGTACTTGCCGTTGGGATCGAGCAGGCCTTGCGGCTGCGCGTTGTAGTACGGGTTGGCGATCGAGCCGGCCGTGCAGGCCGGGTCGGCCGTGCCGCCGGTGGTGTAGCAAGGCGCGCCGCCGCCGGCATGGGTGAAGCCGTTGTACTGCTGGATCGCCGTGTTGATGCCGGTCACGAACGAGCCGCCGGTCGGGAAGACCTTGTACTTGTTGTACGCGTAGGTGTACGTGTACGAGAGCTGGCCCGAGAAACCGTTCCGGCTGAAGTCGCCCTTGTTGACGGCCAGCTCGAAGCCGCTGGCGGTCCGGTTCTGGCCGTTCACCGTGGCGACGAAGTTGGTCTTGGGGTCGACCAGGATGGTGGCGAACTCGTTCTGCGTCTTGCGGTAGAACGGGGTCAGCCGCGAGCTCAGGTCCGAACCGCGGAACTGGTGCTCCCACGAGAAGTCGGTGTTGTACGAGATCTCCGGTTCGACCGCGCGGGCGTAGCTCGTGAAGCCGAAGTTGGAGTAGAACTGCGCGCTCGGCGCGGCCGACTGGATGTTGGTCGCCTGGACCGCGGAGGTCTGGGACGGCTGCACGAAGCGGCCGTACGAGGCCCGGAACACGTTGTACGGGTCGGTGGCGTACGTCGCTCCCAGGCGCGGCTGGAGAATGTCGGCGTAGGTCAGGTCGGTGCTCTGGGCGGAGAGCGTCGCCGGGCTGGCCCCGGCCGGGCAAGCCGCACCGCGAGCCCGCGTCGTGATGGTCGTGCCGCTGATGCAGTTCAACGCGTTGAAGTCGTTCACGAACAGCTGGTTGCCCAGCGTGTCGGTGTCTTGCATGACGTACGAGAAGGTGTCCATCCGCAGCGAGGCGTCGATCGACAGCTTCGCGTTGGGCTTCCAGGTGTCCGCGATCGCCATGTTGAGGAACTTGGGCTTGACGGTGTTGTTGGACGCGATGCGGCCGTCGTTGATCGCGTAGTACTGACAGGCGGCGCCGCCGCACGTGTAGCCGCTCTCGGTGCCTACGATCGGCGAGATGGTGCCGCGCGGGACGAGCGGGCCGGCCGAGCCGACGCCGGGAAGCCGGTACTGCGCCGCGCTGCCGCAAGCGACCTGAGGCAACGCCGTGCCCGCGACCGGGATCGGCGCGCCGGCAGGGCGGGTCGGGAACGCATAGCAGCCGGCGGTCGGGTTGGCCGAGCTCAGCAGGTACGCCACGGGCTGCTCCGAGAGCGTCGCCGCGGTGAGGTTGTTGTAGCGGTCGGCGTTGGAGGTCGTGTAGCCGACGTTGAAGTTGAGCAGGTGCTCGGGCGAGAGCTGATAGCCGCTGTTGAGCACGACGCCGCGCGTGTGAGCGGTGATCGTGTAGTCCTGCGGGAACGCGCCGGCGAAGTTCTGGAACAAGCCGACGATGCCGTTGTCGATGCGGTCGGAGTACAGCGAGTACCCGTAGAGCCGCACGTAGCCCTTGTCGGCGATGTTGTGCTGGTACTGCGCCTTGACGATCGCGAACTGGTTGGTCTCGCCGTCTTGGCGGTTGAAGTCGACCGGGGCCCCCAGAACGCGGCCGCCCGGCGAGTTGGTGAAGGCGTAGTTCCGAGTCGCGTTCAGGCTGCCGGGAGTGAACGGGCCACCGAGCGGCCCGGTGTAGACGTTCTGGTCGGCGTAGAACGGCCCCACGCCTCCGGCGCACGTCGTCGGACCGATGTACGTCGCACCTTGGTTGATGGCCGGCGCGGGACAGGTCGGGGTGCCGAAGGTCGGCGACGCAGGGTCGGGATCGGTGACGAACTGCACGCCGTTGGCGGTGCCGTTGACGACGTCGTTGAGCTGCGGGCCCCACGAGTTCATGCTGTCGTTGGGGTAGTTACGGATGTTGCCGTAGTCGTAGAGCAGCTGGATGTCGTCGTGGTTCCCGTCCTTCTTGTGCGGGATCCCGATGTGGAAGTTGGCGACCGTCTCGCGGTCGTTGAGGTAGGGCTCGCCGCCGAAGTCGACGTCGGCCACGTTGTAGCCGTTCGGGCCGAGCGGCAAGCCGCCCAGGAAGGGCGAGCTGTTCTGGTAGCAGCCCACGGACGGGTGGGCCGAGACGACCTGGGCCGTGGAGCAGTTCGTCGCGGTGTAGTTGTAGAGCGAGCCGAAACCGCTGCGCGCCAGGTAGCCGGCGCCGTTGAACTGGTCGACGACGCGGAAGTTCTGGCTGTAGCCGCCGGTTCCGGCGTAGTAGGAGAACAGCCGGTTGGGCGAAGCCCCGCCGACCTCGAAGTTGGCGTGGTTGTAGATCGCCGGCGAGCCGACGCCCAGCGTCCCGCTGATGTTGCCGGGATACGTTCCGGTCCGGATGACCTGGTTGACGAAACCGGCCAGACCGACCGCTTGCGCGTCGGCCGGCGCGTTGCCGGTGTAGACCTGGACTTCCTGATTGCCCAGCGACGACAGCGCGCCCGAGGCGTACTGGTCGAAGGACCGGTTGATCGGGATGCCGTCGACCTCGTTGCCGGTCTGGGTGTAGTCGCCGCCGCGGATGAAGACCGACTGGCCCCAGCCCGCGTTGCCGATCGGCACGACGACGCCGGGGACCGACGAGATCGCGCTGTAGGCCGAGTTGAGGTTCGTCCCGCCGCCCAGCGAGGCGACCGCCTGCTGCTGCGCGGGGGTGACGGAGTACTCGCTGGCGGTCTGGCCGGGCCGGACCAGCGCGCTGTTCGCGCGCGACGCCGTGCGGCCGATGGTCTGCAGCGTCCGCGTGGCGCTGAGGTTGACGGTGACGCTCTGGTCCGCTTGGACCGTGATGCCCGGCTGCGACCCGGTCTGGTAACCCTGCTTCTCGAAGCTCAGGGTGTACGTATCCGGGGCGAGCGAGACGAACTGAAAGCGTCCCGACGTGTCGGTGGTCACCGTCGCCTGTTGGCTGGGACTCGTGGCGCTGACGCGCGCCCCCGAGACGGACGTTCCGGCGGAGTCCGTGAGGACACCGGAAATACCCCCCGTGGTGCCGGCCAGAGCCCAAGAGCCCTGGATCAGCATCGCGAAGAGCACCAGAACGGCAGTCAGGGTGCGCGCTAGGGATCTGCGCATACCGTTGCCTTTCACAAGATGGTGCGAAGCGATTCGGCACGGTCGTCCCGTGCGGCGAATCCGCGCCACCTTTTCGGCTGGAACCGCGGTCCCCTGTCCGTCTTCGGCGGAAGAACTAATTTTCCAGGAAATAGCTAGGCGGGGACCGCTTTCAGGCGCTCGGCCAGCAGACGCGGGATGTCGCTCGGGCGGTCGGCGACCGGCACGCCGGCCGCGCCGAACGCGGCGACCTTGGACTCCGGGGTGCCGGTGTTGCCCGAGATGATCGCGCCGGCGTGGCCCAGCCGCTTGCCCTTGGGCGCCGAGCGGCCGCCGATGAACGCCACCACCGGCTTGTCGGCGATGTGCTCCTTGATGAACGCGGCGGCGTCTTCTTCGTCCGAGCCGCCGATCTCGCCGGCCACGACCAGGGCCTTGGTCTCGGGGTCGCGCGCGAACTCGCGCAGGCAGTCGACGAAGGTCGTGCCGATGATCGGGTCGCCCCCGATGCCGACGCAGGTCGACTGGCCCAGGCCGGCCCGGGTCAGCCCGTCGACGATCTCGTAGGTCAGCGTGCCCGAGCGCGAGATCATGCCGATGCTGCCGGGCGCGAAGATGTGGCCGGGCATGATGCCGACCAGCGACTTGCCGGGCGAGATCAGCCCCGGGCAGTTGCCGCCGATGATGCGCATGCCGGACGTGGTCGCGACCACCCGCAGCATCTCGTGGGCCGGGATGCCCTCGGTGATGCAGACCGCCAGGCCGATGCCGGCGTCGTGCGCTTCCCACAGCGCGTCGGCGCCGGCGAAGGGCGGGACGAAGATGATGGAGTGGGTCGCGCCGGTCGCCTCGACCGCGTCCTTGACCGTGTTGAAGACCGGCTGGCCCGAGGCGATCGCCGTGCCGCCCTTACCGGGAGTCACCCCGCCGACGATGTTGGTGCCGTACGCCAGCATGCGGGCGGTATGGAACGCGCCCTCGCGCCCGGTGATGCCCTGCACGATGACCTTGGAGTTCTTGTCCAGGAAGATCGCCACGCTACTTGCTCCCGCCGGCCAGGGCCACGGCGCGCGCCGCGCCTTCGTCCATCGTCTCGACCGGCACGAAGCCCGCCTGGTCGAGGATCTTGCGGCCCTCCTCGGCGTTGGTGCCGGTCAGCCGGACCACTAACGGGACCTCGCGCACGTCGCCCCCTTTGAGCGCGTCGACGATGCCCTGGGCGACCTGGTCGCCGCGGGTGATGCCGCCGAAGATGTTGATGAACATCGCCTTGACCTTGGGGTCGCTGGTCACCAGGTCGTAGCTCTTCTTCACCAGGTCGGCCTGGGCGCCGCCGCCGATGTCCAGGAAGTTGGCCGCCGCGCCGCCGGCGTTGCGGATCGCGTCCATCGTGCCCATGCCCAAGCCGGCGCCGTTGGCGATCACGCCGATCGTGCCGTCGAGCTTGGCGTAGTTGGACATCCCCAGGCCGATCGCGACCGCGGCCGCCTGGTCCTCGTCGGCCGGGGATTGCTTGTTCCAGGCCGCGATGTCGGGGTGGCGGTAGAGCCCGTTGTCGTCGAGCTCGACCTTGGCGTCGCTGGCGATCACCCGGCCGTCCTTGGTCAGCACGAGCGGGTTGATCTCGACCAGATTCGCGCCGTACTCCATGAAGAGCGCGTAGAGCGCGCCCAGGACCGCCGGGAAGGCTTTGCGGTAGCCCTCGGGGAGCTTGGCGTCGAACGCGAGCCGGCGGCCGATGTAGGCCGAGTAGCCGGCGGCGGGGTCGATCCAGTACTTCGAGATCGCGGCCGGGTCGCGCTCGGCGACCTCCTCGACGTCCATCCCGCCTTGCGCGGTGACCAGCACGACGGGCTGCTTGGCCGCGCGGTCGATCGCGATCGAGACGTAGGCCTCGCTGGCGATGTCGACCTTCTCCTCGACCAGGAGCGACTTCACTTCCTCGCCGTCGGGGTTCTGGACCGACTTGAGGACCTTGCCGATCAGCTCGCGCGCGAGCGTCCCGCCGCCGGCGGCGTCATCGGCGAACTTGATCCCGCCGGCCTTGCCGCGCCCGCCCATCATGACTTGGCTCTTGAGCACCCACGAACCGGGGTGCTCGGCGATGTAGCGCTCGACTTCGTCGGCGGTCGTGGCGTAGACGCCGGCCGGCGTCGGGATGCCGACGCGCCGGAACAGGTCCTTGCCCTGGTATTCCATCAACTTCATGGCGTGCCGAGCGTTCCGCGCCGCGCGCGGGCGGCCCTCGGCGACAATGGTCGCACCAAAGGAACCAACCGGTGAACGAGTCGGTCGTCCTCTTCGACGGGGTCTGCAACCTCTGCAACGGTGCGGTGCGCTTCGTGTACGCCAACGACCCGGCCGGGCGGTTCCGCTTCGCCTCGCTGCAGTCGCCGCGAGCGGCCGAACTGCTGGCGGCGACCGGCGGAGTGCCGCGCGAACAGAGCGTGGTGCTGCTCGCCCACGGCAAACGCTACGAGCGGAGCGACGCGGTGCTGCACCTCGCGCTGGGCCTGCGCGCGCCCTGGCCGCTGGCCTTCGGCGCGATCCTGATCCCGCGTGGGGCGCGCGACGCGGCGTACCGCTGGATCGCGCGCAACCGCTACCGCTGGTTCGGGCGCCAGGACACCTGCCCGCTCCCGCCGCCCGGCCTGGGCGAACGCTTTCTCGACGAGCCCGCGCCGTGAACGCGCCCTGGGTGCTCGCGATGGGCTGGCGCGACGCGCTGTTCCTGCACTGGCGCGCCGCGCCGGACGCCCTGCGCGCGCGCCTGCCGCACGGCCTCGAGCTCGACCTGCAGGACGGCAGCGCCTGGATCGGGGTGGTCGCGTTTCGCATCGAGCGGCCTCGCCCGCGCTTCGCGCCGCTGGGCTTCGCGGGCTTCGGCGAGATCAACGTGCGGACGTACGCGAGCGTACGCGGCGGCAAGCCCGGGGTGTGGTTCCTCTCGCTCGACGCCGCGGATTCGGGCGCGGTCGAGATCGCCCGCCGCGCGGTGCACCTGCCCTACTACCGCGCGCGCATCACGACCCGCTACGATGCCGGGGGCGCGGCGTATGCCGGCGAGCGGACCGACCGGCGCGCGCCGGCCGCGCGCTTCGCGGCGCACGCCGGCTTCGCCGGCTCGGAGCGCTACGCCGCGAGCGGTACGCTCGAGCACTTCCTGCGCGAGCGCTACTGCTTCTACACGGTCGACCCGCGCGGCCGCCTCGTGCGCGGCGACGTGGCGCACGAGCCCTGGCCGCTGCGCGACGCGCGAGCGACCGTCGAGACGAACACGCTGCTCGCCGCGGCCGGCATCGAGCCGCTCGCCGCGCAGCCGCTCGCCCACGCGTCGGCCGGCGTCCACGCGCGCGCCTGGACCCTGCGGTCCGCGCGTTAGCGTACCAAACGCGACGGCGTCGCGAGCGGCTCGAGCCGCGCGACGCCGTCGGCGTCTTCGGCGAGAACACCCACTCGCCGCCGCCGACTACACCCTGCCGGCGGAACCGCCCGTACACCCGCGGGCGACGACGTCCATCATACCTCACCGGCTCTCGATTGCGAGCGATCAAGATCACTCGTATGTCAATTCTCATCGTGATCGAATTGCCGCGACGCATTTGCATTGTATGCATGCGCCCTTGCATGCATCGTACGACGGGATGACGCGCGCTCGATTCAGATAACGTTCAGGTTCGGTTCGGGCCTGTATCCAATTTTCCGAGCAGGCTGCGCGCGATGATGAGCTGCTGAATCTCCGAGGTGCCTTCGTAGATCTGGGTGATCTTCGCGTCGCGGTAATAGCGCTCGACCGGAAACTCGGTCGTGTAACCATAACCGCCGTGGATCTGCACCGCCTCCGAAGCGTGCTCGCACGCCTTGCCCGAGGCGAAGAGCTTGGCCTTGGACGCCTCGGTGGCGAACGGCCGACCGGCGTCGGCCAGCGCGGCCGCACGGTACACCAGCAGGCGCGCCGCGTCCAGATCGGTCGCCATGCGCGCGAGCTTGAACGAGATGCCTTCGAACGCGCCGATCGGTTTGCCGAACGCGACCCGGTCCTTGGCGAACGCGACCGACGCGTCCAGACTCGCCGCGATGATGCCGGTCGCCTGCGAGGCGATGCCGATCCGCCCCGAGGTCAGCGTGGTGAGCGCCGACGAGAGGCCTTCCCCTTCGCGGCCGAGCAGCGCGCCGGCCGGCACGCGCACGTCGTCGAAGGCGAGGTCGACGGTGTTCGAGGTGTGGATGCCGAGCTTCTCGGTGACCTTCTCCACCACCACGCCGGGCAGCGCGGTGTCGACCAGAAACGCGCTGATGCCCTTCGCGCCCGGCCCGCCGGTGCGGAACATCGCCATCATCACGCCGGCGTGGCCGCCGTTGGTGCACCACTGCTTGCGCCCGCTGAGGACCCAGCCGTCGCCGTCGCGCCGCGCGCTGCTGCGGATCGCGGCCGCATCCGAGCCCGCGTCCGGTTCGGTCAGACCGAACCCCGCGATCACGTCCTGGGCCGCGAGCCGCTCGAGCCAGTGCTGCTTCTGCTCTTCGCTGCCCAGCGTCGCGATCGCGCCGCAGATCATCGAGTGCACGGAAACCGTCACCGCCGCGCCGGAGTCGACTTTCGCGAGCTGCTCGATCGCCAGCGCGTAGGACACGTAGTCCGCGCCGACCCCGCCGTACTGCTCGGGCACGAACATGCCCATCAGCCCGGCGTCGGTGAGCTTGCGGTAGAGCGCGCGCGGGAAGACGTGCTCGCGGTCCCACGCCGCGACGTGCGGCGCGATCTCGCGCTCGGCGACCTCGCGCGCGACCTCGCCGATCGCGCGCTGCTCGTCGGTCGGCTCGAAGGTCGCTACCGCGCGCGTCTCGATCATCGCCCGGCGCTCGCCGCGGCCGGCACGGCGCCGTTCGCCGCGCCCGCGTAGTCGTAGAACCCGCGGCCCGATTTCTTGCCCAGCCAGCCCGCCGCGACGTACTGCTTGAGCAGCGGTGAGGGGCGGTACTTGGAGTCGCCGAACCCGTCGTGCAGCACGTTCATGATCGCCAGGCACGTGTCCAGGCCGATGAAGTCGGCCAGCGTGAGCGGGCCCATCGGGTGGTTCATGCCCAGCTTCATCACCGTGTCGATCGCCTCGACCGACGCGACGCCCTCGTACAGCGCCTGGATCGCCTCGTTGATCATCGGCATCAGGATGCGATTGCTGATGAAGCCCGGAAAGTCGCGCACCTCGACCGGCGTCTTGTCCAGCCCCAGCGCGAGCGCGCGCACGGATTCATACGTCGCGGGCGAGGTCGCGATGCCGCGGATGATCTCGACCAGCTTCATCACCGGAACGGGGTTCATGAAGTGCATCCCGATCACGCGTTCGGGCTTGGACGTCGCCGCGCCCAGCATCGTGATCGAGATCGACGACGTGTTGGAGGCGAGCACCGCCTCGGGGGGCGTGTTGCGGTCCAGGTCGCGGAACAGGTCGAGCTTGGTGGCCAGGTGCTCGGAGGCGGCCTCGATCGCCAGCTCCACGTCGAGATTGCGGAAGTGCGGGCGCGGGTCGATGTGGGTCAGCACCTCGCCGCGCTGCTCGGCGGTCAGGCGGCCCTTCTCGACCTCGCGGTCGAGCCGCTTGGCGATGCCGTCGAGACCCTTGCGGATACGGGCTTCGTCGACGTCGTTGAGCAGCACCTCGTGCCCCTTGGCGGCCAGCACTTGGGCGATGCCGCCGCCCATCTGGCCCGCCCCGACAACCAGAACTCGCACTAGCCGACCTTGATCAGGAGCGCGTCGCCCTGCCCGCCGCCCGAGCAGATCGCCGCGATCCCGTAACCGCCGCCGCGCCGGCGCAACTGCTGCACCACCGCGCCGACGATGCGCGCGCCCGAGGCCCCGATCGGGTGCCCGAGCGCGACCGCGCCGCCCTGCACGTTGACGGCGCTCGGGTCGAGCCCCAGCCGCGCCGCCGAGGTCAGCGCGACCGCCGCGAAGGCCTCGTTGAACTCCCAGACCGCGACGTCGCCCGCGCGCATGCCGTGCCGGTCGAGCAGCTTCTGCGCCGCCATCGCCGGAACGAGCGCCAGGTACGGCGGGTCCCAGGCCACGCCGGCGTGGTCGACGATCTCGCCCAGCGGCTCGGCTCCGACCGAGCGCGCGTAGTCGGCCGAGGACAGCACCACCGCGGCCGCGCCGTCGTTGACGCCCGGCGCGTTGCCGGCCGTGACCGTGCCGCCGGCGTCGATCGGCTTGAGCTTGGCCATCGCCTCGAGCGAGGCGTCCTTGCGCACCGGCTCGTCGCGGTCGACCCGGGTGAACGGCACGTCACCGCTGACGTAGGGCGAGAACTGGGCCGGGTCGGCGACCATGTTCTGGGGCGGGACGTGGTCCCAGACCGAGCCGCCGGTGTCGCCGCCGGCCAGGGCCGGCACGCGCGCGCGGGCCTGCTGGGGCACCGCGCCGACGACGATCTTGCCCTTGGCCTTGGTCGCGACGTCGATCGGCGCGATCTCGGCGTCGAAGTGGCCCGCCTCGTGAGCCTCGTGAGCGCGCTTGTGGCTCTGGTAGGCGTACTCGTCCTGCAGCGCGCGGGTCACGCCCAGCTCGGCGGCGACCTTGGCGCCTTGGGCCGCCATCGCTTCGTCGAAGTAGTAGTCCCACAGGCCGTCGTGGATCATCGCGTCGACCAGCGTGCCGTTGCCGTAGCGGTATCCGCCGCGCGCGCCGGGCAGCAGGTAGGGGGCGTTGGACATCGACTCCATGCCGCCCGCGACCACGACCCGCGCGTCGCCGTCGCCGATGATGCGCGCACCGTACGCGACCGCCAGCATCCCCGAGGCGCAGACCTTGTTGACCGTCTCCGCGGTCGTCGTCTTGGCCAAGCCCGCCTTGAAGGCGGCCTGGCGCGCCGGCGCTTGACCGGCCCCGGCCTGGAGGACCTGGCCCATGATGACGTGGTCGACGTCGGCCGGGTCGACCCCGGCCCGCAGCAGCGCGTTGCGGATCGCGTCGGCGCCCAGCGACGTGGCGGCCAGCGAGGAGAGCGCTCCACCCAAGCGCCCGAAGGGCGTGCGCGCGGTGGCGAGGACGACGGTTCCGGGTTTCATAACGCGAACAGGTTCTAGGACCTGGAGAGCGGCTCCCTGGGAAGCGCGCTCTGGCTGCAGACGATGGTGGTGTCGGGCTCGCAGCTCTCGCACTCGAACTGGACGGTGACGTGGCCGATCCCGAACTCGGCTCGCAGCGCGCCGTCGATCGAGCGCAGGATCGCGCTGGCCTCGGACAGCTTGCGGTCGTCGAGCACGACGTGGGCCGAGAGGGCGTGCGAGCCCGAGCCGATCGTCCAGACGTGCAGGTCGTGGACGTCGACCACCCCGTCGACCAGGCGAATCCGCTCGCGCACGGCCGGCACCTCGGCGTGGCCGGGCGCGCTCTCGAGCAGCACGTCGGTGGCTTGGCGCACGATGCCCACCACGCCCGCGACGATGATCGCCGAGACCAGCAGCGAGAGCAGCGGGTCCAGCCAGGCCGCCCCGGTGCGCGCGATGACCAAACCGCCCGCGACGACCGCCGCTCCGCCCAGCGCGTCGCCCGCGACGTGCAGGAGCGCCGCGCGCACGTTGAGGTTCGGCTCGTGGCGGTGCTCGGAGGCGTGATCGTGGCCGCCGCCGGCAAGCTCGTCGTGGCCGTGAGGGCCGTGACCGTGGTCGCCGTGGGCGGGGCCGGGGTGCTCGCCGCGCAGCAGCAGCGCGCCGACGGCGAGGTTGACCGCCAAGCCGATCCCGGCGACCGCCGCCATCAGGCCGCCGGCCGGTATCTCGGGGTGGGCGAAGCGCCGCCCGGCCTCGATCACGACCAGGATCGTGACCGCGCCGCCGTCGCC
>CAXTNU010000034.1:0-20568 GCA_964245595.1 uncultured bacterium
TACCAGCTCCGTTTCGCGCTCGGTGCGCAAAGCGTCCAGCGCCGCGCGGGCTCGGCCGGTCTCGACCGAGGTGCGCGCGCGGGCCATCCCGTCGTCGATGTCGACCGCCTCGCCCGCGACGACGAGCGCGAGGGCGGCGTTGAGCAGGACCAGGTCGGCGCGCGGGCTGCGCTCGCCGGCGAGGATCGCCAGCAGGGCGGCGGCGTTGGTCGCCGCGTCGCCGCCGCGGATCGCGGCCAGCGAAGCGTGCACGCCGTAGCGGGCGGGGTCGAGCGTCCAGCGGCGCACTCCGGCGGCGTCGAACTGCACGACCCGCGTCGGCCCCTCGCCGGAGATCTCGTCCAGTCCGTCGTCGCCGTGGATCACCGCGCCGGCCTCGGCGCCCAGCGCGCGCAGCGCCTCGGCGACCAGCTCGACGTGCTCGGCTCGCGCGACGCCGATCAGCTGCCGGTTGGCGCCGGCCGGGTTCGTCAGCGGGCCCAGCACGTTGAACACGGTGCGCACGCCCAGCTCGCGCCGGATCGGCCCGACCGCGCGCATCGCGGGGTGGTAGCGCTGCGCGAACAGGAAAGCGATGCCGTGCGCGCGCAGCGCGCGCGCGGCGAAGTCCGGTCCGCGGTCGAGCGCGACGCCCAGCGCTTCGAGCACGTCGGCCGAGCCGCACAGGCTCGAGGCCGCGCGGTTGCCGTGCTTGGCGACCGGCACCCCGCAGCCGGCGACGATGAACGCCGCCGCCGTCGAGATGTTGATCGTGTGCGCGCCGTCGCCGCCGGTGCCGACGATGTCGAGCACCAGCGGCAGGCCGTGCTCGACCCGGATGCTGCGCTCGCGCATCGCGGTCGCCGCGCCGACGACCTCGTCGACCGTCTCGCCTTTCGCCGCCAGCGCGGCCAGCAGCGCCGCCGCGCGCACCGGCGAGAGCGTCTCGTCCATGATCGCGCCGATCGTGGCCGCCATCTCCGCCGCTTCGAGCGCGCCGCCCGCGAGCACGCGCCGCAGCAGCGCGGGATAACCGTCGCTCATTCGTACGGCGCTCCGCCCCAGGCTGCGCGCCCCCCACGCTGCGCGCGGGGCCCCCGGGTTCGACCTCGCAACACAATTCCGGTATGCGAAAGATTTCGCTGCGCTCGGTCCATCACCGTTCCCTCAAGCCTCGCACGACGTTCTCGGCGATCGCGCGGCCGGCCGGGGTCAGGACGGACTCGGGGTGGAACTGCACGCCCGCGATCGGCAGCTCGCGGTGGGCCAGGCCCTGGATCACGCCGTCGTCGCTGGCCGCGCTCGCGCGCAGCTCGGCCGGGAAGCCGTCGTGGTCGACGACCAGCGAGTGGTAGCGCGTCGCGACGAACGGCGACGGCAGGCCGGCGAACACGCCCTTGCCGTCGTGGGTGATCTCGGAGGTCTTGCCGTGCATCTGGCGCGGCGCGTGCACGATCCGCCCGCCGAACGCCTCGCCGATCGCCTGCAAGCCCAGGCACACCCCGAACAGCGGGACGCGCGCCCGAGCGGCCTCGCGCACGATCGCCGGCGTTCGCCCGGCATCCGCCGGCCGGCCCGGTCCGGGTCCGACCACGATCCCGTCGTAGCGCCCGGTCACGCCGTCGGCCAGGCGCGGGTCGTCGTTGCGGATCACGTCGACGTCGACGCCGTCGAGCGCGGCGAACAGGTGCGCCAGGTTCCAGGTGAACGAGTCGTAGTTGTCTACGAGCAGCAGCTTCGTCATGGCCCGATTCCCAGCACGGCGCGCACGATGCCGGTCTTGGCGAAGACCTCGGCGTACTCGGTTTCGGGCACGCTGTCGGCGACGATGCCGGCCGAGGCTTGCCAGTAGGCGCGCCCGTTGGCGCACGCCACCGAGCGCAGGATGATGCACGAGTCCATGTCGCCGTCGAAGTCGATGTGCGCCACGGAGCCGGCGTAGAAGCCGCGCGCGACCGGCTCGAGCCGGTCGATGAGCTGCATGGCGCGCAGCTTGGGCGCGCCGGTGACGGTGCCGGCCGGAAACGCCGCGGCGAACAGGTCGAGCGCGTCTTTGTCGGGGCGCAGCTCGCCGACCACGTTGGAGACGATGTGCATGACGTGCGAGTAGCGCTCGATCACCATCAGCTCGTCGACCCGCACGCTGCCCGTCGTGCAGACCGCGCCCAAGTCGTTGCGCGCCAAGTCGACCAGCATCACGTGCTCGGCCCGCTCCTTGGGGTCGGCCATCAGCTCGTCGGCGACGCGCTGGTCGGCCAGCGGGTCCCCCTGGCGCGGCCGCGTCCCGGCCAGCGGCCGGATGCGCGCGGTGCGCCCGTCCAGCCGGACGAGAAATTCCGGCGACGCCCCGAACACCGCTCGCCCGCCGCCCTCGATGTAGAACATGTACGGCGAGGGGTTGAGGGCGCGGATCTGCCGGTAGAAGTCGAACGCCGTCCCGGCCAGCGGGCATGAGAAGCGGATCCCGACCTGGAGCTGGTAGGCCTCGCCGTCGTAGATGAATGCTTTTGCCTGGGCCACCCGGGCCAGGAAGGTCGGCTCGTCGAGCGAGGCCGTCACCGGGCCGTCGGCCCGGACGGCGCCTGGGATGGTCGGCCGCCCGTCGAGCAGGCGCGCGACGTAGCCGTCGAGGCGGGCGTCGACCGCCTCGCGCTCCGCCTCGCCGCGCGTGAAGCCGATCAGCGTCACGCGGTGGGTGAAGTGGTCGAACACCGCCCAGGTACCCGGCACGACGATCAGCGCGTCGGCGAAGCGAACGTCGGCCGGCGGCGCCTCGCCGACCGGCTCGAGCGCGCGCGCGGCGTCGTAGGTGAACACGCAGACCGCACCGCCCGGGAAGGGCAGGTCGGCGCGGTCGAGCCGGTAGCGCCCGATAGCGGCCCGGATGCGGGCCAGCATCGCCGGATCGCGGTCGATCGTGAACGACTCAAGATAGTCCAGCCCGACGAACGAGTAGCGGCTGATCCGTTCGGTGCCTTCGACGGACTCCAGCAAACACGAACGCCCCGGCTGAGCCAGGGCGAGGTACGCGGAGATCGGCGTGATGCTGTCCGCGACGAACGATCGCGTGATCGAGGTCAGACTGAGCGGTTCGTCCGCGGTCGCGGTAAGCATGGGTCGTAGCACGTGATACCACGGAAGGGCGGCGGCCCGCAATGGGCCGCCGCACTAGACGTGATGCGCTACTTCACCAGCTCCAAGAAGGAGAGCTCGGCCGCGTCGCCGGGGCGGACGCGCGACTTGATGATGCGCGTGTAGCCACCGGTGCGCTCCTTGAGGGCCGGCGCGATCTGGTCGACCAGCTTCTTCGCGACGGCCTCTTCGGTCAGGTAGGAGGCGACGAGGCGGCGCGAGTGCAGATCGCCGCGGCGCGCCTGCGTGATGAGGCGGTCGACGACCTTGGAGATCTCCTTGGCCTTGGTCGACGTGGTCTCGATCTTCTCGTGCTTGAAGAACGACGTGGCGAGGTTGCGGAGCAGCGCCTTGCGGTGGCCGTCCGTGCGCGAGAGGCGCTTATAGGCGATCTGGTGCGGCATGGTTCCTTACTCTACGGGCGCGCTATTGGCGGAGCGAGAGACCGCGGTCTTCGAGGACCTGTTTGATCTCGTCGAGCGACTTCTTGCCGAAGTTGCGCATCTTGATGATCTCGTCTTCGGTCATGTCGAGCAGCTCGGAGACCTTCGAGATGCCGGCCCGCTTGAGGCAGTTGAACGAGCGGACCGAAAGGTTCAGCGTTTCGACCGGCACGTCCCACTCGCTGGCCGGAGCCGTCGCGACCGGCTTCTCCTCGGTCGAGAAACCGATGAAGAGGCGCAGCTGGTCGGTCAGGATCTCCGAGGCTTCGGAGAGCGCGTCGTCGGGGGAGATCGAGCCGTTGGTCTCGATCTCCAGCGTCAGGCGGTCGAAGTCGACCGACTGGCCGACGCGCGTGTCGTCGACGGTGAAGTTGACCTTGCGGATGGGCGAGAAGATCGAGTCCATCGGGATCAGCCCGATCATGTGCTCGATGTTGCGCTGGCGGTCGGCCGTGACGTAGCCGCGCGACTTTTCGATGCCGATCTCCATCGAGAGCTTGGCATCCTTCTTGGTCATGGTCGCGATGTGGTAGTTCGGCTGGAGGATCTCGACGTCGGCGTCGGGCGCGATGTCGCCCGCGGTGACTTCCTTGCTGCCGCTCACCTGGAGCGAGAGCACCTTGGGGTCTTCGGTGTTGAGCTTGATCGGCAAGCCCTTGAGGTTGAGCAGCAGGTCGACGGTGTCTTCGACCACGCCGTTGAGGGTCGAGAACTCGTGCAGCACGCCGTCGATCTTGACGTAGGTGACGGCGGCGCCGTCGATCGACGACAGCAGCACGCGCCGCAGCGCATTGCCCAGGGTGATGCCGAAGCCGCGCTCGAGCGGCTCGATCACGAACTTGGCGTAGTTCTCGCGGCGCTCGCGAACTTCGATCTGCGCGCCCGAGGGCGCTTCCAGGACGGTCATGATTCGGGTGGTGGTTCCTTTCCGCTTGCGTTATCCGCCGCCGGCGCGCGGGCCGGCGACGATCGGACGTCTAGCGGTGATGATGGTGAGGGTTAGCGGCTGTAGTACTCGACGATGAGCTGCTCGTCGACCGGGGTGTCGATCTGCTCGCGGCTCGGCAGCACGAGCACCTTGGCCGAGAGGTCGGTCTCGTTGAACTCGAGCCACTCGGGATGGCGGCGGGCCTTGGCCGTCTCGGCGTTGGCCTGCAGCAGGACGGACTTCTGCGAGCGGTCCGAGATGGTCAGCACGTCGCCGGGCTTGACCATGATCGACGGGACGTTGACGATCCGGCCGTTGAGCCGGAAGTGGCGGTGGGTGATGAGCTGGCGCGCCTGCGCGCGGCTCTGGCCCAGGTTGAGGCGGTAGACGACGTTGTCGAGACGGCGCTCCAGGATCTGGAGGAACGTCGCACCGGTCTGTCCGCGCACGCGCTGCGCTTCGCGGAAGTAGTTCGAGAACTGGGTCTCGAGCACGCCGTAGTAGCGGCGCATCTTCTGCTTCTCGCGCAACTGGCGGCCGTACTCGCTCACCTTCTGACGCGTCTTGGTGTTCTGCGTCTTCTGGCCGGGCGCGGTGCCGCGCCGCTCGACGGCGCACTTCTTGGACAGGCAGCGGTCGCCTTTGAGGAACAGCTTGATCTTCTCGCCGGTCTTCGACGTCGCGGTCTCGCGGCGGCAGAGGCGGCACACTGCTTCGGTATAACGAGCCATTAAATTCTTCTAGACTCCCTTAGACCCGGCGGCGCTTGGGCGGGCGGCAGCCGTTGTGGGGAATCGGCGTGACGTCTTTGATGAGCGTGATCTCGAGGCCGGCGGCCTGGAGCGAGCGGATCGCGGCCTCGCGGCCGGCGCCCGGACCCTTCACGTAGACCTCGGCGGCCTTCATGCCGTGCTCCATCGCCTTGCGGGCGACCGACTCGGCCGCCATCTGCGCGGCGAACGGGGTCGACTTCTTGGAGCCCTTGAAGCCGAGGTTGCCGGCCGAGGCCCAGGCGATCGTCGAGCCGGTGTTGTCGGTGATCGTGACGATCGTGTTGTTGAACGACGAGTGGATGTGCGCGACGCCCGACCCGACGTTCTTGAACTCGCGCTTCTTGCGAGTCTTGGTCTGCTTCTTGGCGGCCAAACGAAAACTGCTCTCTGGTGGTTTATCTTGCCGGGCGCGGCCCGGTGTCGTCGCCTCGACCGGCAGGGGCTCGCGACGCGAACCGGCTCCGATCTCTTGCCACCCCGCCCGGCGAAAGCGGGGGCGCGCGAAGGCATGTGCCTCTCCCTCGGAGCGACAACGACCTACTCTACCACAGGCGGAGGTCGAAGGCAAGAACCGAACAGGCCACCGCCGTGCCCTCCCGCCGCCTGATCCTTTGGAGCCTGGCCGCCTTCGCCGGGCTGGCCGCGCTGGCCGCCGTGCGCGCGGCGGACTGGAGCTACGGCGCCGACACCGGCACCTTCGTGCAGATCGTGCTCGACGCATTCGGCGGGATGCACGACGGGGTCGAGCGGACGACCCACTACCGCTTCCACTGGTCGCCGACCCTGGTGCTGCTGTGGCCCTTCCTGGCCGCGACCCGCAGCGTCTGGGTGCTCCAGGCGATCCTGGCCTTGGCGACCGCGGCTTGCGCGCCGCTGCTCGCGGCCTGCGCCCGGCGCCGGCTCTCGCCCGAATTGGCGGACCGCTGCGGCTACGTCACGCTGGTCTATCCGCCGCTGGTCGCGGTGGGGTTCGGCGAGTTCCGCGACCTCGGATTACTGCCCGCCCTCGCGCTGGGCTGGTGGCTGGCGCTCGACCGCCGGGCCTGGGGCTGGGTAGCGCTGACCGCCCTGCTGCTGGCCGGGCTGCGCGAGGACGTCTGCCTGGAGCTGGCGCTGGTGGGCGCAGTGCTGGCCGTCCTGGCCGCCCGCGACGGCGACCGGCCGCGCGCGCTCGCGACGGCCGGGTCGGCGGCATTCGGACTGGTCTCGGTCGGGTTCTACGCGCTGCTCGTGCTGCCACGGGTCGGGCCGTGGCCCCCCTCGCACTTCTACGACTACCCCTTCGCCCACGGGCCGGGCGCGCTGCTGCTGGCCCCGCTGCTGCACCCGCTGGCGTTCGCCGCGGCGATCGCGACCGTGGGCCGGCTGACCTACCTGCTCGAAGCGTTCGTGCCGCTGGCCCTCGTGCCGTTCCGCTCGCGGCTGCTGTGGCTGGCGCTGCCCGGCTTCGCGATCGTGCTGCTGGCCAACTCGGGCCTGGTCTGGCGGATGGGGATGCACTACGCCGCGCTCTGGATCCCGTGGGTACTGCTGGCCTTCGCGAGCGGGATCGCGACGCTGCGCCGGCCGGGCCGCTGGACGACCGTCGCGTTCGCGCTCTCGGCGGTGGTGCTGGTCGCCTTCAGCCCACTCCACCCGACCCACTACCTCGTGCCGTCGTACCGCGCGCTGGGCGACGCGCGCGCGGCGCTGGCCCAGGTGCCGGCCGACGCGAGCGTCGCGACGCACGACGAGTGGTACACCGCGGTTTCGGGCAGCCACCCGGGCGCGACCGTGTTCGGCAATCTGCCGCCGCCGGCGGACTACCTCGTCTTCGCGAGCGACTATCCGAGCGCCGCGTTCGCGCGCTGCGGCCTTTCGCGGGTACGTGCGGTCGTACGGGCCGGACACTACCGGCTGGTGTTCCGGCGCGGTGCGGTGACCGTGTACCGGCGCCCGCCCGGCCCGGTTCCGGCGGCGCTCGCAGCCGCCGGCGACTGCCCCTGACAGGAGAACGAGTTGATCGCATATTTCGGAACCGGACTGCTCGGCAGCGGGTTCACGCGCAAGCTGCTCGAGCGCGGCGAGACCGTGCACGTCTGGAACCGCACCGCCGAAAAGGCGCGCGCGCTCGAAAGCGACGGCGCCAAGGCGTTCGCGAACCCGGCCGACGCGGTGAAGGGCGCCGAGCAATTGCACCTCACGCTCAGCGACGACGCGGCAGTCGATGGCGTGCTCGAACCGCTGGCGAGCGTGCTCGACGAGGGCACGATCATCATCGACCACACGACGACGGCGCCGACCCCGACCGGCGAGCGGGTGAAGCGCTGGGCCGAGCGCGGCGTCACCTTCGTCCACGCACCGGTCTTCATGGGCCCGCAGAACGCGCGCGACGCGACCGGGCTGATGCTGCTCTCGGGTCCGCCCGAGCTGCGCGCGCGGGTGCGCCCACTGCTCGAGCCGATGACCGGCAAGGTGATCGAACTGGGCGACGACCCGGCCCGCGCGAGCGCCTTCAAGCTGTTCGGCAACCTGGTGCTGATCACGATGGTGGGCGGCATCGCCGACGTCTACCAGCTCGCCCGCGCGGTGGGCGTCGATCCCAAGGACGCGATCGGCCTGTTCGAGCACTTCAACCCCGGCGCCACGTTCGCCGCGCGCGGCAAGGGAATCGCCGAGGGTCGCTTCGATCCGCCCAGCTTCGAGGCGACGATGGCGCGCAAGGACCTGCGCCTGATGGCCGAGGAGGCCGGCCGCCACGGCACGCAGCTCGACGTCGTGCCGGCGATCGGCGCGCTGCTCGACCGCTACATCGCGGCCGGGCACGGCAGCGAGGACTACACCGTGATCGGCTCCGGCACGGCATGAACCCGCTCTACCTGACCGAAGCCGACGTGCGCGCGACGCTGACGATGGGCGACGCGCTGCGCCTGCTCGAGGACGCGGCGCGCGCGCAAGCGGAGGGGCGGGCCGACAACCGGCCCCGCCAGCGCGCGCACTTGCCGAGCGCGGTGATCCAGAATCTGACTGCGGCCTACGATGAGCACATGGGCCACAAGACGTACACCGTGGCCTACAAAGGCCGCGGCGCGCGCTTCTGGTACACCCTGTTCGCCGCGAGCGGCGAGATGCTGTCGCTGATGGAGGCCGACTCGCTGGGCCAGATCCGCACCGGTGCGGCCTCGGGCCTGGCGACGAAGGTGCTCGCGCGCGCGGAGGTGCGCACGCTGGCCGTGATCGGCACCGGCTGGCAGGCGCACTCGCAGCTCGAAGCGGTCTGCGCGGTGCGCCCGATCGAGCGCGTGCGGGTCTACGGGCGCGACCCCGAGCGGCAACGCGCGTTCTGCGCCGAGATGAGCGCAAAGGTCGGCGTGGCGGTCGAGCCGGCGGCGAGCGCGCGCGAAGCGGTCGAGAGCGCGGACGTGATCTCCACGATGACCAGCTCCACCACCCCGGTGTTCGAAGGCGCCTGGCTGAGCGCGGGCGCGCACGTCAACGCGGCCGGCTCCAACCGCCCCAACGCCCAGGAGATCGACGTCGAGACCGTGCGCCGCGCGGCGGTCGTCGCGGTAGAGGACGTCGCGCAGGCGAAGGTCGAGTCGGGTGACTTGCAGGCCGCCAACGAGACCGCCGGCTGGGACTGGAACCGGGTCACGCGCTTGAGCGACATCGTCGCCGGGCACGCGCTAGGCCGTACCGGCGACGAGCAGATCACGCTCTTCGAGTCGCTCGGCATCGGGCTGTGGGATATCGCGGTGGCGATCCACGTCTACGACGCCTGCGTGGCGCAAGGGCGCGGGACGCGGTTGCCGATCCCGTCGTAGCAGTTCGGGCGAGCGCTCTAGTTGCTTAGCGGGTGCCCCACGTTAAGCCACCCTCATAACCTCACGATTTAGCTAAGCGTGACAGAAATCAGCGACTTACTGTAGTATCTACAGCAGATCTAAGGCAACGGTGACCTTCCGTCCCATCCGGTCAAGAGCGGAGCAGAAGGCCACCATCGGTAACGGAGAGGAGACTTTTGGGGTATGCGCCGACCGCGCTCTCGGGTTACGGCCGAGATCCTACTCGTCGCCAGCCCCGGGTTCCCACCCCCGGTGCCTTGCCGTTGCTAGTCCATTATCGCGAGCAAACCCCCATCGTGCAACCGGAAATCGGCCCCCGCGCCCGGAAGTAGTGCCAAAGCGGAGCAGCAATAACGAAAACGCAAAGCGCATACGCAATACGGAAACGCAATGTGGAGACGCAAGGTCATGCGTAAAGTTGCCGGTTTTTTCCCTTGCCTAAGTAGGTTTCGCCGGTCCATCTAGCGGAAAAATCCGCATGGCAAGGGCGGATTCAGCGTTCCTATTCCGGGCTGATCTACGGTGGCCAGCCGATAAAGAATCCAAACCGTTCTACACGTTCCCGGCGTGGTGGCGACGGTTCATCTTCCAGGTTCTTACACCTCGGGAACTGACCGTCTACCACTACTATCTGTCCATTCTAAACACAGCCGGCATCGCGTTTCCCGTCGATGCCCAGATCCAGGCGGACCTTGGCCTCACTGATCGGGATGCCGTTACCAAAGCCCGCAAAAAGCTGGTTAAGCTTGGATTCCTACTTAAGCCAACAGATGCCGAAGTTCGCGAATTTAGCATGGGCTCACGGCCGGTCTACCAACGCCCGTGTATCCAATATACTATTCGCGAGTTACTTCGAGAGCAGCAGATTGACGGCGAGCTATTCCCCAGCGAAAACAGGCTTCGAAGCGAGCATGTGAAATCAAGTGCGTCGGTCGTCGAAGCTGGCATCAAGCACATGCTAGGCGATGCCTACAAGCACTACAGAAATGCTGTTGGGATGCGCGATGGCGAACGCGACGAGCGTTTGAAGCGAGTGTTGATTCACCTTCTCGACGAAGACCTAACCCGGCGCAAAGCTGAGGCGGATGAAGCACGATTAAAAGCCCTAGCCAAAACAGTTAACTTAGCCGACCTAGATACTGCGTCTCCAGAGCTCAAGGCTGTATGGGCCCTATCGGCGACGGTCCGACCGCCAAAACCTTTGAAGTCCCCAAAGCGGAAAAAATCGTAGAATACAGGATGGGCGCGGCCCGCGCGCGATAGCGTTTACGGCAGCCGGCCGCTGCGCGCGACGTCCGCGTACCAGCGGCCGGAGTCCTTGACCGTGCGTTCTAGCGTGCGGAAGTCGACGTGGACCAAGCCGAAGCGCTGGGTGTAGCCTTCGGCCCACTCGAAATTGTCGAGCAGCGTCCAGTGGTGGTAGCCGCGCACGTCGACGCCATCCGCTAACGCGGCGGCGAGCACGCGCAGGTGGGCATCCAGATACCCGATGCGGCGTTCGTCGCGCACGCGGCCGTCGACTCCCGGCGTGTCGGCGTACGAGCAGCCGTTCTCGGTGATCTCGATCGGCAGGCCGTAGCGCGCGTGGGTCCGCACGACGATATCGCGCAAGCCATCGGGGGCGATCGGCCAGCCCCAGTCGGTGCGCGGCCACTGGGTCGGCTCGAGCACCGCGTAATCGCCGGCGAGCGGCTCGCGCGCCGTCGCGCCGGCCATAACGACCAGCGGGAAGTAGTAGTTCAACCCGATCCAGTCCAGCCGCGCGCGCATCAGCGCGTCGTCGCCGTCGCGGTAGCCCATGCGCTCCAGTGGCAACTCGCCTGCGAGCACATCGGCCGGATAGCGCCCGGTCAGCGCGGGATCGGAGAACCAGCGGTTCACGTACGCGTCACAGCGCACCGCTGCGGCGCGGTCTTCGTCAGCCTCAGCACGCGCCGGGATGATCGGCGAGACCGAGTACGCGCAGCCGAGGTTCAGGCCAGGGCGGGCGGCGTCGATCGCGCGCACGGCTAGGCCGTGGGCGAGGTTCACAGTGTGAGTCGCGCGTAGGTAGGCTTCAGGGGCGCTGCGGCCGGGGGCGTGGATGCCCAGTAAGTAGCCGTAGCGCGTGAAGATCCACGGCTCGTTGAAGGTCGCCCAGTCGTGCACCGCGTCGCCCAGCGCGCCGGTCACGAGCCCCGCGTACTCGGCAAAGCGCTCGGCGGTGTCGCGCGCCGGCCAGCCGCCGACGTCTTCGAGTGCTTGCGGCAGGTCCCAGTGATAGAGCGTCGGCAGTGGCCGGATTCCCGCCTCCAGCAGCATCTCGGCGAAGCGACGGTAGTGGTCGAGCCCGCGCTGATTGGCGGGCCCGCGCCCGTCGGGTTGAATCCGCGTCCACGCGATCGAGAAGCGGTAGCTGTTCAAGTTGAGCTCGCGCAGCAGCGCGACGTCCTCGGCCATCCGGTTGTAGCTGTCGCAGGCCGTGTCGCCAGTCGCTTCACCCTTGATCGCGCTGACCCGGTGCGCGAAGCGGTCCCAAATCGACTCGCCCTTGTCGTCGGCGCTGGGCGCGCCCTCGACCTGGTAGGCCGCGGTAGCCGCGCCCCAGCGGAACGTCCTTGAAAAAGCCGACGCATCGCGCATGGAACGCCGCGTTCGCGTCCCCACGCGGCGAAGCCCGTGCGAGCCTCGGCGACGAGCAAGCCTGGCCAACGCCGCAACGAACGAGGCCCGGTCGGTTCGACCGGGCCTCGCTTGGACTACTTCTTGGTCGCCTTCTTCTTGCCGGCGACGGTGCGCTTGGGTCCCTTGCGGGTGCGCGCGTTGGTCTTGGTTCGCTGGCCGCGCACGGGCAGACCGCGGCGGTGGCGCAGGCCGCGGTAGCAGCCGATGTCGGTCAGGCGCTTGATGTTCGAGGCGATCTCGCGGCGCAGGTCGCCCTCGACCTTGAGCTGGTCGATGATCTCGCGCAGCCGCTGCTCGTCCTCGTTCGAGAGGTCCTTGACCCGGACGTTGGGGTCGACGCCCGCCTGGGCGATGATCTTCTGCGACGTCGGAAGGCCGATGCCGAAGATGTAGGTCAGACCGATCTCGACGCGCTTGTCGCGCGGCAGATCGATGCCCGAGATTCGTGCCATTATCCCTGAACCTGCTTGTGCTTCGGGTTGACCGCGCAGATCACGCGGACTTTGCCTTCGCGGCGGATGATCTTACAGGACTCGCAGATGCGCTTGACGCTGGGACGTACTTTCATGTTGCTTCTGTCTTCTGGCGTGATGGTGCGGCCGGGCGTCTCACGCGGCCAAATCGCCTGCGGGGCGATACCGCGCGGCGTCTTCGTGCTCGGCGACGTCGCGGAGGGTGAGGATCTTGGGCCCCTTGTCCGTGACCGCGATGGTGTGCTCGAAGTGCGCGGCTAGTTTACCATCTTCCGTGACGACCGTCCAGCCGTCCTCGAGGGTTGCGACCTGCCACGAGCCCTCGACGATCATCGGCTCGACCGCCAGCACCAGCCCGGCCCGCAACTGCGGTCCGGCCCCCCGGGTGCCGTAGTTGGGCACTTGCGGGTCCTCGTGCATCTTGCGCCCGACCCCGTGGCCGACCAGGGCCCGCACCACCCCGTAGCCGTGCGACTCGGCGTGCTGCTGGACGGCGTAGCCGATGTCGCCGACGTGCTTGCCGACCGTCATCTCGGCGATGCCGACCATCAGGCACTCCTGGGTGACCCGCATCAGGCGCTTGGCGTCCTCGCTGACCTCGCCGATCGCGACGGTGACCGCCGAGTCGGAGACGTAGCCTTCGAACGTGGTGCCGATGTCGATCGAGAGCAGGTCGCCGCTCTCGAGCACGCGGCCGCCCGGCATGCCGTGCACGACCTCGTCGTTGACCGAGGCGCAGATCGAGGACGGGTAGCCGTTGTAGCCGATGAAGGTCGGCACGCCGCCCATGGAGCGGATCGACTGCTCGGCCAGCCGGTCCAGATCGCCGGTGGTCATGCCGGGCTTGGCGGTCTGCATGAGCATCGCCAGCGTCTTGGACGTGATCTTGCCGCTGCGGCGCATGATCTCGATCTCGCGTGGCGATTTGATGCTGATCATGCCGGAGACCCTTCCTGCGCCGGGCGGCCCTCGTCGCGGACCAGCTGCTCGAGCTGGGCGCTGACGCCGTCGATCGACCCCAGCGCGTCGACCCGCGCCAAGCGCGTGTCCTTGGCGGCCTCGTAGTAGGCGATCAGCGGCGCGGTGTTCTCGGAGTACACCGCCAGGCGGGTACGGATCGTGTCTTCCTTGTCGTCCTCGCGCTGGATCAGCGGCTCGCCGGTCACGTCGTCGACGCCCGCCGTCTTGGGCGGGGCGTGGCGCTCGTGGTACGTGCGGCCCGAGGCGACGTGCGTCCAGCGCCCGGTCAAGCGATCCGTCAGCACGCTCAAGTCGACGTCGAACAGCACCGCGACGGCCGAGCGGCCCTTGCGGGCCAGCAGTTCGTCGAGCGCCTGGGCCTGCGGGCCCGTGCGCGGAAAGCCGTCCAGGATGACGTCGCCGGGCTGGTCCAGCTCGGCGTCCATCATGCGGATGATCAGATCGTCGGGAACCAGGCCGCCCGAGTCCATGTAGCCCTTGGCCTCGGCCCCCAGCGGCGTCCCCCGGCGCACGTTGCCGCGCAGGATGTCGCCGGTCGAGATCTGGCGGTAGCCGTGACGCTCCTCCAGGATCTTGGCCTGCGTTCCCTTACCGGCGCCCGGCGGACCGAGGAAGATGAAGTTCACCGGTTGATGAACCCGCGGTAGTCGCGCATGGCCAGGCGCGCTTCGATCTGGGTGATCGAGTCGAGCGCGACGCCGACCACGATCAGCAGCGAGGTCGAGCCGATGTAGAGCGAGGTCACGCCGACGTCGCGCTGGAGCGAGGGCAGCACGGCCAGCAGGCCGAGGTAGATCGCGGCCGCGGTGGTGATCCGGGCCAGGATCTTGTTGATGTAGTCGACCGTCGGCTGGCCCGGGCGGATGCCGGGGATGAACGAGCCGGACTTCTTGAGGTTGTCGGCGATGTCGCGCGTGTTGACGACGATGGCCGAGTAGAAGAACGTGAAGATCACGACCAGCAAGAAGTAGACCAGGTTGTACAGGAACGAGGTCGGCCCGAAGTAGGTCTGCAGGTAGAACGAGACCTGGCCCTGCCAGGTGGTGGTGTCGCGGCCGCCGCCGAACCACGAGAGCGCTTGCTGGGGCAGCAGCAGGATCGAGATCGCGAAGATGATCGAGATGACGCCCGCGTTGTTGAGCCGCAGCGGGATGTAGCTGGACTTGCCGGCGTACATCTTGCGCCCGACCACGCGGCGCGCTTGCTGGACCGGGATGCGGCGCTGGCCCTGGTACATGAACACGATCGAGACGATCGTGAACAGCGCGATCGCGACCCACAGCAGCAGGCCCAGCCAGTTGACGTTGCCCTTGCCGGCCAGCGAGAACGTCTGCCCGACCTGGGTCGGGAAGCGCAGCACGATGCCGACGAAGATCAGCAGCGAGACGCCGTTGCCGATCCCCTTGTCGGTGATCTGCTCGCCCAGCCACATCAGGAACATCGTCCCGGCCACGAACGCGACCACCGCGTAGACGACGAAGATCGCGCTGCTGTCGTAGAACACGCCGCCGCGGCTCATCGCGATCGCCATCGAGGTGGCCTGGATCGTGCCCAGCACGATGGTCAGCCAGCGGGTGTAGCGGCTGATCGTCTTGCGGCCTTCCTCGCCGCCCTTCTTGGCCATCTCCTCGAGCTGCGGGATCACCACCGTCATCAATTGCATGATGATCGACGCGTTGATGTAGGGCGTGATGCCCATCGCGATGATCGAGAGGTGCTGCAGTGCGCCGCCCGAGAGGAAGCCCAGGAACTGGTAGAACGCGCCCGACGAGATGAGCTGGTTCCACTTCGCCTGGTTCACGTTGGGGAGCTGAACGTGGATCATGAAGACGAAGACCGCGAACGCGAGGAACACGAACCCGATCCGCTTGCGGATGTCGGGCACGGTCAGCGCGTTGCGAAGCGTGTTGAGCACTGTTCGTCTTCCTCTATGCGGCTCGGCCGAAGGCCGAACGCGAAGGGTTCAGCGGAGCTGAACCCACTACTCGGCGGTCGGGGTGGTGGTTTCGGTCTCGTCGCCCAGCGAGGCGCCGGCGGCGGCGAGCGCTTCGCGCGCGGACGCCGAGAACAGCACGTCGCGGAACTTCAGGCCGGTCGGGAGCGAGCCGGTCATCTTCTTGACGCCGCCCAGGATCTTGACGCCGTCCTTGAGGTCCTTGAGCACGCCCGCGTCCTTGAGAGCCTGCGGGGTGATCTCGGTCGCGACGTCCCAGGCGGTGAAATCGCCGACGTTGAGGACCGCAAACTCGGTCCGGAAGTGGCCGATGTCGCGCGACTTCTGCGAGACGCCCTTGCGCTGCGGCAAGCGGCGCGACCAGGGGGTCTGGCCGCCCTCGAACGCGGGGCCCTTGCCGCCGCCAGAGCGGACGGTCTGGCCCTTGCCGCCTTCGCCGCCGGTCTTGACCATACCCGAACCGTGCCCGCGCCCGATGCGCACGCGCTTGGGGCGGGACTTGGGGTTGGGCTTGAGGGTGGCGAGCGTGAAGCCCGCCGCCGGGGTCGTGTCGGCCATTATACGAACAGTTCCTGGACCGTCTTGCCGCGCAGTTGCGCGACCTTCTCGGCCGTCTTGAGCGAGCTGAGCGCCTCGAACGTCGCGAGCACGACGTTGATCGGGTTGTTGGTGCCCAGCGACTTGGTGACGATGTCGTGGATGCCGGCCAGCTCGAGCACGGCGCGCATGGCGCCGCCCGCGATCACGCCGGTCCCGGGCGAGGCCGGCTTGAGCAGCACGTGCCCCGAACCGACCTGGACGTTGACCTGGTGCGGGATGGTCTTCTCGACCATCGGCACGGTGATCAGCGCCTTGCGAGCCTGCTCGACGCCCTTGCGGATCGCCTCGGGGACTTCGCCGGCCTTGCCGATCGCGAAACCGACCCGGCCCTTCTTGTCGCCCACGACGACCAGCGCCGAGAAGCTGAAGCGCTTGCCGCCCTTGACGACCTTCGCCACGCGGTTGATGCGCACGACGGTCTCTTCGAAGCCCTGGTTGTCGCGGTCGCGACCGCCTCTGTTGTACATGCGTTAGAGCTCCAGCCCGGCGTCGCGAGCCGCTTGCGCGAGCGCAGCGACGCGGCCGTGGTACTTGTGACCCGAGGTGTCGAACACGACGGCTTCGATGCCGGCCGCCTTGGCGCGCTGCGCGATCGTGGTGCCGACCTTCTGGGCGGCTTCGACGTTCGTGCGCGAGCCCAGCCCGTCGGCGAGCGAACCCTCGCGGGTCGAGGCGGCGACCAGGGTGTGGCCCTTGGCGTCGTCGACGACGAAGGCGTAGGTGTGGTGCAGGCTGCGGAAGATCTGCAGGCGCGGGCGCGAGCTCGAGCCGACGACCTTCTTGCGCAGCCGGGTGTGGCGCTTGATGCGCTGCGCGGTGCGGGCGAACGCCATTACTTCTTCCCAGCCTTGCCGGCCTTGCCGAGTTTCTTGCGGACGACTTCGCCCGTGTAGCGGATGCCCTTGCCCTTGTACGGCTCGGGCGGGCGCAGGTCGCGGATCTCCGCCGCCACCTGGCCGACGCGCTGCTTGTCGATCCCGTCGACGTGCACCGTGGTGGTGCCCTCGACGGTGAACGAGATGCCCTCGGGCGGCGCGTAGGTGACCGGGTGCGAGTAGCCCAGCGAGAAGTTGAGCACGTCGCCCGCCTTGTTGACGCGGTAGCCGACGCCTTGCAGGCTGAGCGACTTGCGGAAGCCCTTGGTGACGCCCTCGATCATGTTGGAGATCAGGGTGCGGGTCAGCCCGTGCGCCGAGCGGCCCGGCTTGTCGTCGCGCTTGCGCGTGACCACCACCTGGCCGTTGTCCAGCGCGATGTCGACCACCGGCAGGACGTGCTGCGAGAGCTGGCCCTTGGGGCCCTTGACGGAAACCGAGTGGTCCGCCAGCGTCACGTCGACGCCGGCCGGGACCGCCACGGGAAGTTTACCGATGCGAGACATGATCTACCACACGTAAGCCAGGACTTCACCGCCGAAGCCTTCGCGCTTGGCGCGCTTGCCCGACATGATGCCCTTGGAAGTCGACATGATGACCAGACCCAGTCCACCCAGGACGCGCGGGATCTCGGTCTTCGAGGTGTACACGCGCAGACCGGGCCGGCTGATGCGGCGAAGGCCGGTGATGACCTTCTCCTTCTCGGGGCCGTACTTGAGCGTGATGCGAAGCGTCCCCTGAGGGCCCTCGCTCTTGAGCTCTTCCACGCCGTTGATGAAGCCTTCGTCGAGCAGGATCTGCGCGACGGCCTTCTTCATCTTCGACGCCGGAACGTCGGTCGTGACGTGGTTCGCGGTGTTCGCGTTGCGGATGCGGGTCAGCAGGTCCGCGATCGGATCGGTGATTACTCCCATTAGTTGCGTCCCTTCGGGCCGCAACGGAGGGCGTGCGCCACACGTGGCGCGTCCGTGACCGGCGAAAGAGTGCTGTTTACGATGCTGAACGCCATGACTACCAGCTTGCCTTCGTGATGCCGGGGATGAAGCCGCGGTGCGCGTTCTCGCGGAAGCAGATGCGGCACATGCCGAACTTGCGGTAGTACGCGCGCGGGCGGCCGCAGACTTTGCAGCGGTTGTGCGCGCGCGTGCTGAACTTCGGCGTGCGCTTCGACTTCTCGATCAGCGAGGTCTTGGCCATTATCGCGTCGCTCCGGCGGTGCCGGCAGGCTTCTGCAGCGGCAGCCCCATCTGGGTGAGGAACTCGGTTGCTTCTTCGTCGTTCTTGGCGGTCGTCACGATGACGATGTCCATCCCGCGCGCCTTGTCGACCTTGTCGAAGTCGATCTCGGGGAACACGAGCTGCTCGCGCAGGCCGAGGTTGTAGTTGCCGCGCCCGTCGAACGACTTGCGGTTCAGGCCGCGGAAGTCGCGGATGCGCGGCAGCACGATGTTGAACAGCTTGTCGAGGAAGATGTACATCCGCTCGCCGCGCAGGGTCACCTTGGCGCCGATGTTCATGCCTTCGCGCAGCTTGAACGCCGCGATCGACTTTTTGGCCTTGGTGATGACCGGCTTCTGGCCGCTGATGGTGCGCAGCTCGTTGACGGCGGCGTCCAGCGCCTTGGAGTTCTGGATCGCGTCGCCGACCGACATGTTGATGACGACCTTCTCGAGCTTCGGGATCTGCATCGGGTTCTCGTAGGAGAACCGCTCCTGCAGCTTGCCGCGAACCTCGGCCTGGTACTTCTCTCTGAGTCTCACTGCCATGTCTAGCGAACCTTCGTGGGGACGAGCAGCTGCTCGCCGGATTTGATGCCGACGCGGACCGTGGTGCCGTCGGGCTGGCGCAGGCGCCGGATCCGGGTCGGGCGGTCCGTCTTGGGATCGATCACCATCAGCGCGGAGAGCGGGATCGGCTTCTCCTTCTCGATGATGCCGCCGCCCTGGGCGCCGGCGCTCTGGCCGGGCTTGGTGTGGCGCTTGACCACGTTGAGGCCCTCGACCACCGCGACGCCGTCCTTGGGGTGGACCGACTTCACGATGCCGCGCTTGCCTTTTTGCTTGCCGCGCCGCAGGACGACCGTGTCGCCGGTGACGATGTTGGCCTTGGTGACGGCCATGCGGTTCGGAGCGACGCCCATGTCAGAGCACCTCCGGGGCCAGCGAGGCGATCTTGAGGAAGCCGCGCTCGCGCAGCTCGCGGCAGACCGGCCCGAACACGCGCGTGCCGCGCGGGTCCAGGTTGTCCTTGTCGCCCTTGATGATCACGCAGGCGTTCTCGTCGAACTTGATGACCGAGCCGTCGGGCCGGCGCATCGGGGCGCTGGTCCGGACCACGACCGCCTTGACGACCTGGCCCTTCTTGACCGCGGCGCCGGGGATCGCGCTCTTGACCGTGCCGACGATGATGTCGCCCACGTGCGCGTACGCGTGGCGCGAACCGCCGCTGACGTGGATGCACAGCAGCTCGCGCGCGCCGGAGTTGTCGGCCACCTTGAGCCGCGTTTCTTGCTGGATCATCGGTTGCGTCCCTTCGGGCCGCAACGGAGAACGAGCGCCACACGTGGCGCCTTCGCGGTCGGCTCGGTCGTCTCGAATTCAGTGCTGACAATCATGATTACTTGGCTCGTTCCAAAATCTCGACCAGGCGCCAGCGCTTCTCGCGCGACATCGGGCGGCACTCCTGGATGCGCACCAGGTCGCCGGTCTTGGCGTCGTTGAGCTCGTCGTGCGCCTTGAAGCGCGTCGACTGGCGGACGACCTTCTTGTAGACCGGGTGGGGGACGCGGGTCTCGGTCATGACGACGATGGTCTTGTCCATCTTGTCGCTCTTGACGCGGCCCTGCTTGACGCGGCGGCGGTTGCCGCGTCCCATGGCAGTGGGCTGCTCCGCTGCGGCGGGCTCCACGGCGGTGGGCTGGTCCACGGCCGTGGGCTCCGCGGTGTTAGGCTGCTCCATGACGTGCCTCGGCGATCCGCTTCTCGGAGATCGCGGTCTGAATCTGGGCGTAGGTGCGGCGGACGAGTTTGACCCGCGAGAAATCGCTGAGGTGCCCGGTGCGCAGCGCGAAGCGAAGGTTGAAGAGCTCTTCCTTCGTCTCTTTGGCGCGCTGCTGCAGATCCGCCAGGGTGAGTTCGCGCAGGCTGCGCAGGTCGGTGCGCTTCATCAGACCGCGACCTCCGCTTCCTGCTGCGCGCGCGTCACGACCTTGGTCGCGATCGGCAGCTTCTGCGCCGCCAGGCGCAGCGCTTCGCGCGCCGTCGGCTCGTCGACGCCGGCCAGCTCGAACAAGATCCGGCCCGGCCGGATCACGGCCACCCAGAACTCGGGATTGCCCTTACCGGAACCCATGCGAACCTCGGCCGGCTTCTTGGTCACCGACTTGTCGGGGAAGATCTTGATCCAGACCTTGCCGCCGCGCTTGATGTGGCGCGTCATCGCGATACGGGCGGCCTCGATCTGCCGGTTGGTCATCCAGACCGGCTCGAGCGCTTGCAAACCGTACTCGCCGAACGTCAGCGTGTTGCCGACCAGCGCCTTGCCGCGCATGCGGCCGCGGTGCTGGCGGCGCCACTTCACTCTCTTCGGGGTCAGCATGTTCTAACGTCCAACCTCTCCGGCGCCGGCGTTGTCGTCTTCCGGTCCGGTCTTCAGTTCAGGCCGATTGTGGGTGCCGCCGCCCGGCGCGGGCTCGGCGTGGTCGGCCGTCGGGGCCGAGGACTCCGCCCCGGGACGCTCGGCGGCGTCGACGGTGCCTTGCGAGTCGGGATTCGTTTGCGAGGTCTCGCCGGTCACGCCGCGGTCGGCGTCACCGTGCACGCGGTGGCCGGTCTCGGCTCCGCCGTGCGGGGCGTTGGGCTTGTTGCCGGCTTCCGACGGCGCGCCGTCGATGACCGATTCGACCGACTGGCCGTCGGCCTGCGCGACGCGCATGGCCTCGGC
>CAXTNU010000035.1:0-20216 GCA_964245595.1 uncultured bacterium
CGCTTGGCGCTCGATATCGCGGGCGCGTGCGAGGACCGGGCGGCGGACGCGCTCCACCGGCGCGCGCTGCTGACCGCGACGACGCACTGGCAGCCGGCCCAGCCGGTGTTGCTGGCGTTCTGGCTCGACGCCTGCGCGCAAGGCTTCGTGCGCGCGGCGGAACGCTTCGCCCGCGTCGCGGCCGACGCGGCCCGTTTCTGCCCGCTCGGCAGCGCCGCGCTGGCCGGCTCGTCGCTGCCGCTGGACCGCGAGGCGGCCGCACGCGAGCTGGATTTCGCTCAGCCCTCGCGCAACGCGCTCGACACGGTCGGCGACCGCGTCGGCGCGCTCGACCTGCTGCACGCCGCCGTGCGCGCCGCGGTGACGGCGTCGCGCCCGAGCGAGGAGCTGGTGATCTGGGCCACCCCGGCCTTCGGCTACGTGCGGCTCGACGACGCCGCCTCGACCGGCTCGAGCCTGATGCCGCAAAAGCGCAATCCCGACCCGTTCGAGCTGGTGCGCGCGGCCGGCGCGCGCGCGATCGGGCTCTACGCCGGCGCGCTGGCGAGCACGAATGGGATCGCGCTCTCGTACCACCGCGACCTGCAAGAGACCAAAGCACAGATCGTGGCCGGCACGGAGGCTGCGCTGGCGGCGCTCGACGCCTTCCGGCGCGCGTTCGCTCACGTCCACTTCCGGGAAGACGTCACCGGCGCGCACGCCGCCGACGGCTACACCGTCGCGACCGATCTCGCCGACGCGGTGATCCTGGCCGGCCAGACCGCCCGCGACGCGCACCACGCGGTCGGCAGTGCCGTCCTGGCCGCGGAACTCGAACGCCGCTCGCTCACCGCGGACGATGCCGCGGCGCTCGGCGTGCCGGACGCGCCGGTCGACGCGGTGGGATCGGTCGACGGCAAGCGCACCGCCGGCTCCACCCAGCCCGAGGCGGTCGCGGCATCGATCGCCGCGACGCGCAACGCCATCGCGGGGCTGGCATCAGCGCTTTCCTAGGGCTGGCAAAAGCACGAACCCCTCGGCTAATCGCTCGCGACCTGGAGGTCGTCGAGATGTCGTCTTAGTCGCGGTTCGGCATTTGCCGCTCGCGGCCGGCGCTCGCCTGACGGCCTCACCCGGCATTTCGTGACGACAAGACGCCAGCTCGATCGCAATCTACACGACCGAACCGATATAGCGCCCTCAGCCGGCGTAGGCGGCGTCCTCGGCTTGGATGCGGTGACGCAGCATCGCCAAGTTCAGAACGCCGAACAGCAGCGCGTGCCAGAACAAGCCCAGCGCGAGCGACACGCACGGCAGCTCGAGCGCGACGACCAGGTAGTTCGGGTGGCGGACGAAGCGGAACGGGCCCGACACGATCGGCGCGAGCCCGGGCAGCACGAGAATACGCGTCGTCCAGCGCTCGCGCAGGGTCGACAGCACCCAGACCCGCCCGACTTGCAGCAGCGCGTACGCGATCACGAACGCGAGCGACGCATCGCGCGCCCAGCCGAGCCACCACAGCGAGACCAGCCAGCCGGCGTGCAAGGCGACCATGAGCGGGTAGTGGCCAGCCCCGTGCTCGACCGCGCCGCGCGCGACGAGCCGCGCGGTGTTGCGCCGCGCGATGGCCAGCTCGGCCAAGCGCTGCAGCGTCACGACCGCCAGCAGGATGCTCCCGCTAGGCACGCGCGTCCGCCGCGAGCGAAACGAAGCTGCCGGTGAAGCCCGGGCCCAGGGCCGCCAGCAGCGTGCGCGGCGGCAGGCCGGCCGCGAGTGCGCGCTCGAGCACGAAAAGCACCGTCGGCGAGGACATGTTGCCGAAGTCGCGCATCACCGCGCGCTCGTGGTCGAGCGCGCCGAGCGGCAGGTGCAGCGCGGCCTCGATCGCTTCGAGCACCCGCGTTCCGCCCGGATGGCACACGACGCGGTCGACCGTGCCGCGCGTCAGGTGCAAGCGGGCCAGTGCCGCGTCGAACGCGGCAGCGTACTCGCGGGCGATGAAGGACGGCAGCGAGCGCGAGAGCGTCACGCCCAGCCCGACCTCGTCGACGCTCCAGCCCATGATGTCGAGCGTTTTCGGCCACAAATGCTCGGTCGCGCCGTCGATTCTGACGACCAAGTCCCGCGCGCCGAGCTCATCGTTGCCGGAAACGAGCGCGGCCGCGGCGCCGTCGCCGAACAGCGAGGTCGCGATGATGTCGGCCTTCGTCGCGCGATCGAGGCGAAAGGCCAACGTGCACAGCTCGACCGTCACCACGAGCACGGTCAGGCCGCCGCGCGCCAGGCGCGTGGCGAGCGCGAGCCCGGCGACACCGCCCGCGCAGCCCAGGCCGAACACCGGCACGCGGATCGTATCTTCGCGAAAGCCCAACCCCGGCAGCAAGCGCGCTTCCATGCTCGGGGTCGACACGCCGGTCGACGACACGAACACCACCGCGTCGACTTGCGCGGCATGCAGCCCCGCGTCGCGAAGCGCCGCCGGCACGACGCGGCCGAACAGCGCGGAAGCGCCTTCGACGTAGGCGGCCGTGCGGTCGGCCCAGCCATGGGGCGCTGCGAACCAGTCGAGCGGCCGCACGGAGTAGCGCCGCTCGATCGCGGTCGAGACGAACACGCGCGCGAGCCGCTCGAAGTCGCGCATGCGCGGGCCGAACATGCTGCGCGTCCGCTCGGCGGCGACCTCTTGCTCGATGACGTGTTCGGGGACGGCGGTCGCGACGGAGAGCAGCCGAACGGACGGCGAAACGCAGGGGGACAACGGTCGGCTTCCTCGCGCGCGGAATGCGGAATGATGAGACGCGCCGGGACAGCAACGAGCCGCGGCAAACGATAGATTTCACAACCTGCGGTGGCGCGCCGTGGATCGGGTAGGCGGCACGTATGGTTCCTGTCTTCGCCGCTCTGGCGCTGTCGCTGCTCGCCGCCGCCGCGCCGGCGAGTGCGCTGAGCGCGTTCGCACGCGCCTGGTCCGCCCTCCCGTCGTACAGCGCGAAGCTGACGATGCACGAGACGGCGGGCAGCGCCGTGCAAGACCGCACCTACGACTATTCGTTCAGCAAACCCAGCTCGGCCACGATCGTGATCACCGGCGGACCCGGGCGCGGCGGCCGAGTGGTTTGGAGCGGCGGCAATAGCGTGATCGGCTCGCCGCCGGGGTTGCTGCACGGTGTCAAAGTGCGTTTGTCGATCCACGACAGCCGGGTCACGACCCTGCGCGGCGACACGGTCGAGATGGCGTCGTTCGGCTGGGTCCTGCAGCATCTCCAGACGACCAAGGGCCGGCTCAGCGAAGCGAAGGCCGCACCCCTGGGCGACCCGCTCATGACCGAGCTCGACTTGCAGGTCGCCGACCCGGCCGCGAACGGCGGCATCAGCGAGGAACGGGTGCTGATCTCGGACCGGACGGAGCTGCCGGTCCGCGTCCGGCGCTACGCCGGCACGCAACTCGTCAAAGAAGTCGACTATGCCATGGCGAACGCTCGCTAGCCAAATGAAGCCACGGCTGTTGTATAATTATACGTGGTGTGCATAATTATGCAGAGAAAGCTATGATCACCGCTCATCTCGTCGGCGCCAGCGGCTATGCCGCGGCCGAACTGATCCGTCTCCTCGACCGGCACCCGTCGGTTGCCCTGGGAACCCTGGAGAGCCGCTCGAGCGCCGGCAAGCCGGTCGCCGACGTGTTCCCCTGGCTGCCCCACCTGCACGTCGCGTTCGAGGAGAGCGGAACCGCGCTGGCGCGCGTCCGCGAGGACGACGTGGTGTTCGTGGCCGGCGGCCACGATCTGGCGCGCGAGGTCGCGCCCGGGTTCCTCGCCGCGGGCGCGCGGGTGATCGACCTCTCCGACGCCTTTCGGCTGGAGGCGAACGCGGGCCAGGCGGTCTACGGCTTTCCCGAGCGCTACCGCGCCCAGCTCGCCGGCGCGCGGCTGATCGCCAACCCGGGCTGCTACGTCACCGCGGCGCTGCTGGCGCTGGTGCCGCTGGACGGGCTGGCCGGGCGCATCGCGCAGGTCGTGATCGACGCCAAGAGCGGGATCACCGGCGCGGGCCGCAACCCGAGCGTCGGCTCGCTCTTCGCCGAGGTCGACGGCGACGTGCGCGCGTACGGGCTGACCGGCCACCGCCACGGGGCCGAGATCGTCCAGGAGGCGCGCGCGGCGGGCATCGGCGCGCCGATCGTCTTCTCGCCCCACGTCGTGCCCATCAAGCGCGGGATCCTGGCCGACGTCTACCTGGTGCCCAAGGCGCCGCTGAGCCGGGCGGACGTCCTGACCGCCTACGAGCGGTTCTACGCAGCCAACCCGTTCGTGACCGTGTTCCGCGACGTGCGCGCGCCGCATCTGCCGGCCCTCGAAGGCACCAACGACGCGCACCTGGCGGTCGCCGAGCGCGACGGCGTGATCCACATCCTGTCGGCGATCGACAACCTCGGCAAGGGCGCCGCGGGTCAAGCGGTGCAGAACATGAACCTCGCGCTGGGTCTTCCGGAGGAACAAGGTTTCGATGCTCGCACCGCCGCTCGCTGACGTCCGCCTGATCGAGGTCCGCGGCGGCCTGGGCGCCGTCCCCGGCGTGCGCCTGGCGGGCGTCCACGCCGGCATCAAGAAGCGCAAGTCGGACCTGGCCCTGATCGCGCTGCCGGGCGAACACGTCTGCGCCGAGGTGATCACCACCAACGAGATCAAAGCCGCGCCGCTGCTCGTCACCACGTCGCACCTCGAGAGCGAGGGCGAGGCGATCGCCGCGCTGGTGGTCAATGCCGGCTGCGCCAACGCCTGCACCGGCGAGCGCGGGCTGCGCGACGCGCAGAACACGGCCCGCCACGCCGCCACGCTGCTGGGGCTGCGCCCGACGCAGATCGTCGTCGCGTCGACCGGCGTGATCGGCGTGACGATGCCGATGGACCGCGTGGCCAAGGGCCTCGACCGCGCCTACAAGCAGCTCGCCGAAGGGCCCGAAGCCTCGTTCGAGGCGGCCGAGGCGATCATGACCACCGACCACGTGCCCAAGATGGCGGCCTACGCCTGGCACGAGACCGGTACCCGCCACGTGCTCGGCGGGATCGCCAAAGGCTCGGGCATGATCGCGCCCAACATGGCGACGATGCTGGCCTTCCTGGTGACCGACGCGGCGGTGTCGCGCGCGTCGCTGCAGGACGCGCTGCGCGAAGCGGCCGACGGCACGTTCAACATGATCTCCGTCGACGGCGACATGTCGACCAACGACGCCGTCTACGCCTGCGCCAAGCCCGGCGGCGGCGAGGCCACGCCCGGCTTGCGCGCCGCGCTGCGCGCGGTCTGCCGCGATCTCGCGGTCGCGATGGTGAAGGACGGCGAGGGCGCGACCAAGACGCTGACGTTCCGGGTCAGCGGCGCGCGCGACGAGCGGCAGGCGCGCACGATCGCGCGCGCGGTGATCAATTCCTCGCTGGTCAAGACCGCGCTCTACGGCGAGGACCCCAACTGGGGCCGCATCGTCGCCGCCGCGGGCTCGGCCGGGGCCGGCATGGACCCCGAGTCGTGGTCGCTCTACCTGGGCGGGCAGACCTGGGTCGAGCGCGGCGCGATCGAGGCCATGAGCGAAGCCGAAGCGCACCACGTGCTCGAGGACCACTCGATCGAAGCCCGGCTCGACCTGGGCATCGGCGACGCGACCGCGACCGCCTGGGGCTGCGACCTCTCCAGCGACTACGTGCGCATCAACGCACATTACCGGACGTGAGGACAAGCCCTCACGTCCTTGGCGGTCCTCGCTACGCTGCGGTCCGTTCAGAGGAGTAATTCCATGATCCCGGTTGTGTCTCGCGGTGCGAGGTTGGTGACTCAGCATCCGCATCTCATGGCGAACTATGGGCGGCTCGCGATCAACATCGTGCGCGGCGCGGGGTGCTGGCTCTACGACGAGTCGGGCAGCGCCTATCTCGACATGGTGGCCGGGATCGCGGTCTGCGCGCTGGGCCACGCGCACCCGCGCATCACCCGTGCGATCGCCGAGCAGGCCGCGACACTGGTGCACGTCTCCAACCTGGTTCACCACGAGCCGGCCGGGACGCTGGCCGACCGGCTGGGCAAGCTGTCCGGGTTCGACGCGGTCTTCTTCTGCAACAGCGGCGCGGAGGCCAACGAGGCGGCGATCAAGCTCGCCCGCAAGACGGCGTTCCGCAGGGGCCAAACCGAGCGCAACGTGATCCTGGCGGCCAAGGGATCGTTCCACGGGCGCACCTTCGGCGCGCTGGCCGCCACCGACAGCGCGAAGTACCAGGAGGGCTACGCGCCGCTCCCGGGCGGGTTCGCGCACGTGCCGTTCAACGACATCGGTGCGCTCGACGCGGCGATCGACGAGACCACGGCGTGCTTCCTGGTCGAGCCGGTGCAAGGCGAGAGCGGCATCGTCCCGGCCACCACCGAGTATCTGCAGGCTGCGCGGCGGCTGTGCGACGAGCGCGGCGCGCTGCTGATCTTCGACGAGATCCAGTGCGGCATGGGGCGCCTGGGGCGGCTCTTCGCGCACCAGTTCTACGGCGTGACGCCCGACGCGTTCACGCTCGCCAAGTCGCTCGCGAACGGGCTGCCGATCGGCGCGCTACTGGTGCGGGGCGAAGCGGCGACGGCGTTGCGCCCGGGCGACCACGGCACGACCTTCGGCGGCTCGTGCGTCCCGGCCGCGGCCGCGCTCGAGCACCTCGCGATCCGCGACGTGCTCGACCTCGACGCACACGTGGCGCACGTCGGCACCTTGCTGCGCGAGGAGCTGCGCGCGCTCGCGAGCGAGCTGGACACGGTGTTCGAGGAGCCGCGCGGCCACGGCCTGATGCTCGGGCTGCCGGTGCGCGAGCCGTACGCCGCGGCCGACTTCGTGCCGCACGGCCTCGACCACGGCATCTTCATCAACGCCGCCGGCAGCAACACGCTGCGCTTCGTCCCCCCGCTCATCATCACACCCGACGAGGTCCGCGACGCCGCCCAGCGCCTGCGCGCGACCATCGCGGCGACGCTTCGCGACAAGGACACCAACGCTTAGCTCGTTGTTTGGCTTGACACCATTCCGCGCGTGATCGCCAAACGAACGAGCTCGCTGCGGCTGTGCACCCGAAACAGTTGGAGCAGCTCGCGGACGATGTTACGAGCGGTGCGCCATGATCCGCCGCGCACGATGGCGATTTCCTTGTTGGTTTTCCCTTCCGCCAGTAGTCGTAGCACCTGAGCTTGTCGTTCGCTCAGCCGGATGTCGGCAACGCCGAAATTCGCGAGCCGTTGCTTGACCCAGTACGTGTCAGCGGCTTCTTTCAGCACCTCTGAGGCGAAAGCGCGATAGCTTTCCTCTCCGGTAAGGATTGCGAGCCGATAGGCAGCGATTGCCGCTCTCCTATTGAAGCCGAGTTCGGCATATCGGTCAAAGGCGATGGCGTACTGCTTCTTCGCATTCGACCGAGCGCCGACGGCATCGGAGACGAGGCCTTCAACGATTGCGCGGGCAGCTTCGAGCATTGGTTCTTCACTCGTTCCGTGCACGCCGGGGGCGACAGCTTGAACGTAGTATGTGACGAGGGGACTGGCATCATTGGGGGATGCGCCTTGCGCAATCTCCTCGGCAAGCGCAAGGGGCAGCGAATCCTCTTCTTGCAGTAACGTGTCACCACGAAGTTCATCATACGCTGGTATGCCTTGTGCAGGAAAAATGCGTGCGCATTCGATCCTCCCTGACGGCCGAAGAGAGCGACTTGGCGTACCCATGCGATGACCGTGAAAACCGGCGATGGAGCCGCGACCTCCGCTCGTGCGGCCCATTCTAGCGCCTCACTCAGCGTTCCAAGCATCTCCGTAACATACGATGCCGCAAGCGCCAGCCAGAAGCGCGGTACGAGAACTCCTGCTGCGGACCAATCGAACTGTTCGACTCGGCGCTGCAGGTCCGGCCAAAGATCGAGCCTCGGAAGCTCGGCGCACAAACGAGCGAGCCCATAGAGCGCCGCCGACTCAACGAAACGATCGTAGTGCCGAGACAAATCGATGCGCTGAAGCGACGAGTTGAACAGATTCGCAGCCAAAGCAAACTCGCCACAATCCCAAGCCACCCAAGCCTCGAACAGCAGCGCACGAGCTCGGACGATATCGGCGTCGTCGGGAACGCAGCGAAGCAATCTGCGCGCTTGCTCATATTCCCGCTTGCGATAGTGGGCAATTCCGAGGTTTACGGCAAGTTCCGCACGTATCGTGGGATGTACTCGAATCGATGCCCGATAGGCCTGCGTCAGTATCGCCAATCCTTGATCGAGCTGTGAAAGCCGGACGAGTGCCGCTCCCTCGAGCATGCGCGCCGTCAGATCGAGGTCCCGTGCATGAGGCACGAGGTGCAGGCGCCGGACGATGTCGAGAGCACGGTCGGCTCGCCCGAGGGGAAGCAGCGCCCGCGCCCGCAGCAGGTCGATCTCTATCGCTTCGGCTTCGCTATGTGGATGTAGCGCATCACATAAGCGCAGCACTGCCTCGAAGTCGCCTCGAAAATATGCTTCTTGGGTCTTCGAGAATGTTGCGCGTTCTTGACCGGAGCCCGTTCCCATCGGCGCACCCTCCACACCGAACATGTTCTAGCGACCGGCCGTCCGGAGACGGCCGGTCGTGATTGGTATCGATGTTTCGTCGTGTCGCGAGTAAGTCCGTTCAGCCGATACCACCTGGTAAGATAACGTCTGACGGTGCAGGGCCGTGCCCGGTTGCAGAAAGGATCGCGAGCGCTGCCGCAAGCGCAATGAGAAATGGGTTCATTTGGCCTACCTCTTGGTCGATCACATGCGTGAACCAGTTGTTGATGAACCGGTTCATCAGTGCAAATTCCGAGGCAGTACTCCCTGATGACCCGGTCCATGATGGTGCTTGGGCGACGAGACGGGCCGTCCTCGCCAAAGGCTCATTTCCGTAGCTTCATAGGCCGACGACCGTCACGGGCAAGTCATACTAATCAATATGAACCTTTGGTTGATAATTGATTTTAGTACCTAAATGCTGTATGTCGTATTTTTGATTTAACCAATAATTGCTAGTCAAGCAAGTACTGAACGACACCCTGCCACGTCATCTAGGTGCCGAGATATCAGTTCACTTGGCCCACTAGACACGTTGCACGCGATGCGGCACGATGCACCAGTCACCTCGCCATCGCGTGAGGAGGCGGAACGCGCCGGCGGCCGTCCTTGCGAGCCACGCTCGCCTACACCCTGGGACGGCCGTTGGCGTGCCTCCGTCAGGCAACGTAGGGCCCCACCGACGCCGAGCGTTGGTGAGGCCACGATCGGCGAAATCGCTTCTAGCGGGGAGCGTTGAGCGCCGCGCCGCTGCCGGTCTTGGCCAGCGTGCCGTCGGCGTAGCGCACGGCGTCGATGCCGCAGGCGATCTTGGCCGGCGGGCCGGCGTCGCTCAGCTCGGCGAGGTTGATCCGGTCCACCGTCTGACCCGGATCGAAGTGCGACTCGGTGATGTTGGTGCGAGTCGCCACGACGTCACCGAACGCGTCGTAGAAGGCGAACTTCACCCGCACCGCCGCCACCGCGCGGTCGCCGCCGTTGACGATGCGCAGCGCGTGGTGGACGACGGTGAGGCCGTCGGTGCCGCGGCCGTCGGAGAAGCAGCCGTCGATGCGCACCGGCCCGGGCTGGGCGGCGACGGTCGTCGGGATCGGCTTCGCCTTGCCGAGCCGGATACCGTCGCTTCCGGTCGGCACCGCGATCACGGTGGAATCGGCCGCCGCGGCGGCGACCAGGCTGAGGAACACCGCGGTCGAGGCGGCGGCGAGCAGTGGGATTCGCACGAGCTGACCTCCGGGCAAACGGGCTTCGTACGCGAAACGCAGCGCCGCGCCGCGGTGTTCGCCCGCCTCCCGAGGCTAGACCTCGGGCAGGGCGTGGATGGCGCAGGGCAGCAGCAACAGCTCGCGATACGAGGGACCGTCGGCGCGGCAGCCGCAGGGCCAGGCGACCGCGGTCGTCACGGGCTGGTCGCGGTCGCCGGGCCGGGCGTCGATCCGGTAGCGCGCCGGGCGGCCGAGCACGGCCAGCAGCGCGCCCAGCAGGTGCCGCGGCGCGGCGCTACGGGGCAGCATCGGCGCCCTCCTGATCGGGCTGAGGCAGCAGCGCCTGGAGGATGCCGATCAGCACGCCGCGCTTCGCCTGGTCGGGCGCCGCCTCGTACATGCCGTAGTGCGCGTCCAGCGTGTGGCGCAGCCACTCGTCGCGCAGGCGCCGGGCGTCGCTGGACATCTCGTTGACCGAGCCCGGCTCGGGCCGCAGGAGCCCGTCGAGCCGCTCGCTCTGCAGCAGCCGCAGGATGGTGAACTCGCAAGACGGCCGCTGGTAGACGTTGCGCCGGCCGTTCGAGCCGGGGACGATCTGGCGCCGGCGCAGCAGGAAGCCGCAGTTCTCCAGCACGCTCATCGCATCGAAGATGATCGTCAGGCTCGAGAGGCCGAGGTCCTGGCGGATCTGGTTGGTGGTGGGATGACAGGACCCGGACTCGTCCGCCAGCATGCTCAGGTACAGGTACACGCTGAGCTGGCGCGTGTTGAGGACGTGGAAAAGAAACCCGCTCCACCAGGCCGGGATTTGCGTGAACGGTTCACAGACGTCGTTGAACGAGTTTGCCGGGTCGATCATGAGCTGGAGATAGCAAGACCCCTCGTCGCAGTAGGGACCGCGCGAGAACGAACCAAGTGCGGGGGGCGGTAGGACCCCTCCGTCGCCCTCAGGTGCGACGCCGCCGGTTCCCCTCCCCTGCGCTGGCTACATACGAGTTATCGTATGTACGACCGTTCCATCGGTCCCTCGACCCGGGCTGGCAGTCCGGCTCGCGAGGCCCTTTCCGCACCAAGAAAGGGTTTTAGCAAGCGGGCTCCCGGAAATACGCCGCCTATGGAGACGCATGCCCTAGAGTATGCCTTGGTTCGTGCGACCGAGGCCGCCGCGATTGCCGCCGGCCGCCTCGTCGGCCTGGGCGACAAGAATGCCGTGGACGGCGCCGCCGTCGAGGCCATGCGGACCGCGCTCTCCGGCGCCGAGCTGGCCGGCATCGTGGTGATCGGCGAGGGTGAGAAGGACGAAGCCCCGATGCTCTACCACGGCGAGGAAGTCGGCAACGGCAACGGCCCCTCGCTCGACGTCGCGGTCGACCCGATCGACGGCACCACGCTGGCCTCGCGCGGCGGGCCGGGCGCGATCGCGGTCATCGCCGCCGCTCCGCGCGGCGCCCTGTTCCGCACCCGCGTGCCCTACATGGAGAAGATCGTGACCGGCCCGGCCGGTCGCGGCGTGATCTCGATCGAGCGCCCGCTCGAGGAAAACCTGCGGGTGCTGGCGATGGCCAAGCAGCGCGAGGTCTCCGACCTCACCGTGGCCCTGCTCGACCGGCCCCGCAACGAGAGCCTCATGAAGTCGGTCCGGGCGGCCGGGGCGCGGGTGCGCGTGTTCGGCGACGGCGACGTCGCCAACGCCGTGTACGCCGTGATGGAGGAGCGGGCCAGCGTCGACATGCTGGCCGGGATCGGCGGCTCGCCCGAGGGCGTCATCGCGGCCTGCGCGGCGCGCGCGCTGGGCGGCGAGATGCAGGGCCGGCTCTGGGCCCGCGACGAGCGCGACGAGGAGATCGCGGCCGGCGAGGGGCTGACGATCGGAAAGACGCTCACCCTGGACGACCTGTGCGCCGGCGGCGACGCCATCTTCGCGGCGACCGGGGTGACCGCCGGCGAGTTCCTGGAGGGGGTGCGCTACCGCACCGGCTCGGCCTTCACCCAGTCGATCGTGATCTCGACCTACACCCACTCCGTGCGCACCATCGACGCCCGCCACGATCTGCGCCCGCGCAATTTGCTCGTGCCGCCGATGGTCAGCGCCGCCCGCTCGACCGCCCGCTAGGGACCGAGATATTCGCCGCCGTTTCGGGTAGACGAGCGCGGACGTGCCTGTGCCCTGTGATTCCGGCGACCGCCAAGAGCGCGAGCCGGCGTTGCCCGCCGAGTCCCGCCCGGTGCCGTACCGGGCGCGTTTTTCGCGTTGGCAGTGGATGGTCGAGGTCGAGGAGCCGATCGCGGCGCTCGACCTGCGCGGCGCGTTTCTGAGCTACCTGTTCCGCTACGCGACCCCCGAGTCGGACCTGTTCGGCGCCGAGCTGATCTTCGGCGAGCTGCTCGGCAACGTGGTGCGTTACGCGCCCGGGCGGGTGGCGTTCCACCTCGACTGGCACGGGCTCCGGCCGACCCTGCTGGTGGTCGACGAAGGGGACGGGTTCCGCGGCGCCCCGCGCGGCGGCCTGGGCGACCTGGACGCCGAGAGCGGCCGGGGTCTGGCGCTGGTGCGCGCGTTCGCGGTCGAGATGCTGATCGGCAACCGGCCGCATCACGGCGCCTACGTCAGCGTGATCCTGCCGGTCCGCCGGACCGATGTCAAGCCCGCGCGACAAGCGCCGCCCGAGCCGGAGTAGCACGGGGAGAACGGTTCTCGCTCGCCAAACACCCGGCGTGACCGTCGTCGATCGTGGCCGTTTTCTCGCTGCCGCCGGAGCGGCCGCCGCCGCGGGCGCACTGCCGCTGGGCGCGCTGGCCGACACGCTGGAGCTGCCGTTCGCGAACGGGGAGCGGCCGCTGCTGGCCTTTCCGCAGAAGCGCCCGCTGCTGGTGCTGACCCCGCGCCCGCCCCAGCTCGAGACGCCGCTGGCCGTGTTCGACCAAGGCGTGCTCACCCCGAACGACGCGTTCTTCGTCCGCTGGCACTTGGCGTCGATCCCGCAGCAGATCGACGCCGCGAAACACCGCATCGCGGTCGGCGGCGCGGTCCGGCGCGAGCTCTCGCTCTCGCTCGACGATCTGGCCAAGCACCGCCCGGTCGAGGTGACGGCGGTGAACCAGTGCTCGGGCAACGGGCGCGGGCTCTCGGCGCCGCGCGTGGCCGGCGGCCAGTGGAGCAACGGCGCGATGGGCAACGCGGTCTGGACCGGCGTGCGCCTGCGCGAGATCCTCGACGCGGCCGGGCTCGCGGCGACCGCCAAGCAGGTGCAGTTCGACGGGCTCGACGCGGGCGTGCTGCCCGCCACGCCCGACTTCCGCAAGTCGCTCGACGTGGATCTGGCGCGCGGCGACGACGTGATCGTGGCGTACGCGATGAACGGCCAGCCGCTGCCGGTGCTCAACGGCTACCCGGTGCGCCTGATCGTGCCGGGCTGGTACTCCACCTATTGGGTCAAGATGCTCTCGTCGATCACCGTGCTGGATCACACCGACGACAACTTCTGGATGAAGACCGCATACCGCATCCCCGACACGCCCGGCAACAGCGTCGCGCCCGGAGCGACCGGGTTTCCGACGATCCCGATCAACCGCATGCGGGTGCGCTCGCTGGCGACGAACCTGGTCGACGGCGCGAAGCTCGACGCCGGAACCCATGCGCTGCGCGGAATCGCGTTCGACGGCGGGAGCGGGATCGCGCGGGTCGAGGTGTCGGCCGACGGCGGCACGACCTGGCGCGACGCCGCGCTCGAGCGCGACTACGGCAAGTACAGTTTCCGGCGCTGGAACGCGGCGTTCGAGGCCAAGCCGGGAAGCGCGTACACGATCGCGGTGCGCGCGCACGCCAACGACGGCGCGGCGCAGCCCATGATGCAGGGCTGGAACCCCAGCGGCTATCTGCGCGACGTGGTCGAAACCTACCGCGTGAGCGTGGCATGAGGCGTGCGGCGCTCGTTCTCTCCACCCTGATCGCGTGCGGCACCGCGGTCGCAGCCGTGGCCGCGACGACCCCGGCGCCGCCGCGCGCGAACGCGACGATCTCGCTGCCGGGCGATGCGGGGATGACGTTCAAGCCTGGGACCGGGAGCAACCTCGCCCAGGCGCACTGCCTGACGTGTCACTCGTCGGCCTACGTCTCGACCCAGCCGGTGCTCACGAAAGCGCAGTGGGCCGGCGAGGTGAACAAAATGCGCACCGCCTACGGCGCGCCGATCCCCGACGACGCCGTACCGGGCCTGGTGGACTACCTGACCGCCCAGTACGGCAAACCGTAGCGGCACGGCGAACCAACGGCGGTGGTCGTGAACGGGGCCGGCTCGAGCGGTGGCCATTCGGAGCTGGCGGGCAGGCGGGAGCTGCGGCGGTACAGCCGGCACCTGATCATCCCCGAGGTCGGCTTGGCGGGGCAGGAGCGCTTGCGCGCGGCGCGCGTGCTGTGCGTCGGCGCGGGCGGGCTGGGCTCGCCGGTGATCTCGTATCTCGCGGCGGCCGGGGTGGGGCGGCTCGGGATCGTCGACGACGACGTCGTCGACGAGTCGAACCTGCAGCGGCAGATCCTGTTCACCACCGCCGACGTCGGGCGCGCCAAAGCCGAGGTCGCGGCGGAGCGCGTGCTGGCCCTGAACCCGTACGTCGCGGCCGACCCGATTCGGGTCCGGCTCGACCACACCAACGCCCGCGAGCTCGTGCGGCTCTACGACGTCGTGGTGGACGGAACCGACAACTTCGCCAGCCGCTACCTGATCAACGACGCCTGCGTGCTCGAGGGCAAGCCCGACGTGTACGGCTCGATCTTCCGCTTCGACGGCCAGGTCTCGGTGTTCGGGGCGCCCGGCGGACCGTGCTACCGCTGCCTGTTCCCCGAGCGCCCGCCGGCCGGCACGGTGCCGACCTGCGCGGAGGGCGGGGTGCTGGGCGTCCTGGCCGGCATGGTCGGCACCTTCCAGGCGAACGAGGCGATCAAGCTGATCCTGGGCATCGGCGAGCCTTTGGTCGGGACGCTGGCGCTGATCGACGCGCTCGAGACGCGCGTGCGCCAGGTGCGCATCGCCAAGGACCCGAGCTGCCCGCTCTGCGGCGAGGCGCCGACCATCACCGAGCTGCGGGCCGACGACGCGGACGACGAGCTCCCGCGCGACCCGGACGAGCTCGAGCCCGCGCTGCTCGACGCGCTGCTGGCCGAGCGGCCCGACGTGCGGGTCCTCGACGTGCGCGCGCCGCACGAAGCGGTGCTGGGCACGCTCCCGAACGCCGTCTCCATCCCGGCCGACGCGCTCGAAGCGCGCTTGCACGAGCTCGATAGTGCCGTCACCTACGTCGTCGCCTGCCGCGCCGGGCAGGTCTCGCTGTGGGCGGCGCGGCGGTTGCGCGACGCGGGCTTTCGGCGCGTCCACCACCTGCGCGGCGGCTTCCTGCGCTACGCCGCCTACAACGAATTCCTCGACGTCTTCTGACCTGCTAAGCGGTAGCCGGTCGAGCGGCGTCGTAGAGAATGGTACCATCGGCTCACAGGCCGGTGCGTTCCGTCGTTCCCTTACCTCCACATGCAGCTCGACCAATCGCCCGACGTTCTCCCGCCGATCCGAACCATGCTGCCGTATCACGGCGGTGTGTTCGTCGTTGCGCCGCGCTGTTGGTTCGAATACACCAGGGGCGCATCGTGACGCCGCTGCACGACCATGAAGACGGCGGGCTGAGCGAACCCAGCGCCGCGATGTACCGAGCTCTGGCAGAGGCGGTGCCGGCGATGGTGTTCAGCGCCGCGCCCGACGGCGCGCTCGACTACGTCAACCAGCGCTGGATCGAGTACACCGGGCTGAGTTACGAGCAGAGCCTGGGCTCCACGTGGGGCCCGCTCGTGCACCCCGCCGACGCCGCAGGGGCCGCGGCCGCCTGGGCCGCGGCGGTTGCGGCGCAGCGCGAGCACGAAGCGACGTATCGCTTGCGCGGCATCGACGGAACGTATCGCTGGCACGTCACCCGCGCGGTTCCGATGAAGGACGCGCGCGGCGCGGTCGTGCGCTGGTTCGGCACCACGACCGACATCGACGAAGCGAAGCGAACCGCCGAGCGGCTCGCGTTCCTGGTCCAAGCCGGGACGGTGCTCTCCGGCACGCTCGACTACGAGCTGACGCTGGACAACATCGTCCGCCTGGCGGTCGAGCGCGCCGCGACGTTCTGTTTCGTCGACCTGCTGTGCGACGACGGCTCGATCGACCGAGTCGCCTGGGCCCATACCGACCCCCGCTGGACCGAGCGCATGGCGGAGTGCCGGCGCTACGTGCCGGTTCCCGGCAGCGGCGACAACTCGATCGCGACGGTGATCGCGACCGGAACGTCGCTGACGCGGACCGGCGTCGACGACGCCATGCTGCGCCGCAGCGCGCAGAGCGACGCGCACTTGGCGTTCATGCGCGAGCTGGCATTCGACGCGCTCGTCGTGGTGCCGCTGACGGCCTCGGGCAACGTGCTGGGCGCACTCACGATGGGGACCGCCGCCTCGGCCGGCCACACGGTCGACACCGCGGACGTCGCGCTGGCCGAAGAGCTGGGGCGGCGCGCGGGCGCCGCGGTCTCGAACGCGCGCCTGTATGCAGCCGAACAGCGCGCCGCCCGGCAACTGCAATTCGCCGCCGACGCGGGCAACGTGCTCGCGCACTCGCTCCAGCTCGACGAGACGCTCGACGCGCTGCTCGGCCTGGTCGTGCCGGTGATGGGCGACAGCGCGGTCATCAACCTGCGCGAGGAGGACGGCCGGGTGCGCGCCGTCGCGATCCGGCACGCCGACCCGGCACAAGCGCCGACGCTGGCCCGCATCCGCGGCTCGTACTACGCCAGCGAGCGCGCATCGACCGGCACGCCCAAGGTGATCCGCACCGGCCGCCCGGAGATCGTGCGGCGCATCGACGAGGAGTTCGTGACCTCGGCCTTCACCGGCGGCGCGCAAGACGTGATTCGCGCGCTGAACTTGCGGACCACGCTGATCGTCCCGCTCGTCTCGCGCGGCCGCATCATCGGCACGCTCGGCGCGGCGTGGGCGAGCGCGGACCGCACCTACACCGAAGCCGATCTCCCGCTGTTCGAAGACCTGGCCGGGCGGGCCGCGGTCGCCATCGAGCACGCCCAGCTCTACGCGCGCGTGCACCACGTCGCGACCGCGCTGCAGGAAGCGGCGCTGCCGCGCTCGCTGCCGGCCGTGCCCGGCGTGTCGTTCGACGCGGTCTACCGGCCCGGCAAGATCGAAGCGCAGATCGGCGGCGACTGGTACGACGCCTTCGCGCTGCCCGACGGCCGGGTCGTGATCTCGATCGGGGACGTGCTCGGGAGCGGGCTCGACGCGGCGATCGCGATGACGAAGGTCCGCCAGGCGATCCGCACCGCCTCGCTGGGCGACGCCGACCCGGCGGCGATCCTCGACGTCGCGGACGTCGCGCTCCGGCTCGACGACCCCGACAAGCTCGCGACCGCGATCGTCGGCCTCTACGACCCCGGCGCGCGCACGCTGACCTGCGTCGCGGCCGGCCACCCTGCGCCGCTGATGCGCAGCCCCGACGGCACGGTCTCCGAGCCGTTCCTCGAACGCGGCCTGCCGCTGGGGCTGCGCACGGGCGAGCGCGCCGCCTCGCACACGATCGTTCTGGAGCCGGGAGCGTTCCTGGTGTTCTACACCGACGGCTTGATCGAGTCGACCCGCGATCTCATCGAGGGCGAGCGCCGTCTCCACGCCGCGCTCGCCGATCCGGCGGTGTGCGGCGCAGCCCGTCCGGCCGACGCGATCTACCGCGCCGTGCTCTTCGACGGCGCCCACGACGACGTCGCGGTGCTGACGCTGGCGCACGGCTGAGGCAAGTGCGATTCTCGATGCAACATCAGGTTCCGAACGGCCGTCTCGCCTAGAGGGTGATGGAGGAGGGCAATCTAGCCTCATGGGTTTCTATATCCGCAAGAGCGTCCGCGTTGGACTCGTCCGGTTTAACCTTTCCGGTCGTGGACTAGGCGTCTCGGCCGGCATCAAGGGGTTTCGAGTCGGAACCGGACCTCGCGGCACATACGTACACGCTGGGCGGGGCGGGCTCTATTATCGCTCGCACTTCTTTTCTACACCATCTGTAGGAACGAGGCATTTTCCGCCCTCAACTCAACCGTCGCCCACGCCCGTCCTACACGATAACCTCACGGAAATACGCAGTGCTCCGGCGGAGCGCATTCGCGACGAATCATCTGATTCAGTACTCGCGGAGATCCGAAGCCGCAGAGCAGCTTTCGCCATCACGCCACTGGCAAGCATTGGTTTTACCATGCTTGCCATAGCCTGGATCGTACTAAACTGGCCAGCATGGGTCATTGTTCCCTTTATCGCCGTCCCCGTACTCTTGTGGGCACACTTGCACGACGAGACACGCCGCACAACGGTCCTCATGTATGACTTGGAATCCGATGCAATAGACGCATACACGGCTTTTCACGATGCGTTTACTAAGCTTCAGAAGTGCGCTCGCGTATGGAGTGTCAATGCGTCAGGCGCGAACTCGGACTATAAATATCACGCCGGAGCAACACAATTGCAGCGAAGGGCGAACGCACTACTCTCGAACGCATCTCCTCCTGGCATCAAGACAAACGTTCCGGTGGCTTCTATTAAACTCGGCTCGGAAACGTTGTTTTTCTTTCCAGATCGTGTATTTGTTCAGAGCGCATCCGGTTTCGGTGCGGTAAGCTACTCCCAACTGGAGAGCCGGGTATCGACGACGCGCTTTATCGAAGATGAACGCGTTCCCGGGGATGCGCGCTTGGTCGGCCATACCTGGAAGTACCTGAACAAGAACGGTTCCCCCGACCGTCGATTCTCGCACAATCCTCAATTACCGATTCTCAGCTACGGAGAGCTGTTCATGGCCTCTGTGAGCGGGCTCCGCGTCTACCTACAAACATCGCAAGAACTGGCGCCTAATGCATTTCTCAACGCGCTTGCCGGACTGCAAACCGTTCTCGCGTCATCGCCTGAGCGGCCTGCTCGCCTGTCCTAAAGTCCCGCGCTCCCGTCGATCCGCATTGGCTGCGGCTGCTCTAGGCGCAGGCGCGTGATCTGATCGGCGATGCGCTGCGCCATTCGGAGATCTTCGCGCAAGCGCTGTTCAAGCGTCTTCTTCCCAGCCTTGCGGCGTGCCGCCCGTGCTTCAACCGCGTTCATAATACGTACCATCTTCCGTGCTACTCGTAGTCTTGACCGCATGTCCGTCGTTTTGCCAGCTGTTAGTGTACCACGACTAGCGAGGCTGCGCTGCGGCCGAATTCGTCGGGGCGGTCGGCGAGGTGTGCCTGGGCGCCGGGCCAGGTGAAGGTGCCGGGAGTGACCGTGCGGGCGAGGTAGTGGAGGCGGTAGATGCCGGCGTCGAGGCGGTCGGCGTAGGCTTCGACGCGGTCGGCGCGGATGCGCTGGTCGCCGATCTCCCACGAGGCGGCGGGCGCGGCGAGCGCCTTCGAGGTCGTGGCGAAGGTCGTGTCGACCGCTTCCATCCCGGCCGGCAGCGGGTCGGCGATGACGACGCGCTCGACCGCGTGGTCGCTGACGATCTGCAGCTCGACGTCGTAGACGTGCGCGGCGGCGAGCTCGAGCGAGGACGCCGGGAGCGCGAGGCCCATCGTGGCGAGCGCCGTGGTCGCGTTCGCCGGGCGGACGACGCGCGTGACGCGCAAGCCGTTCAGGCGGCCCGGCGCGGCGCCCGCGAGGCGGTAGCGGTACGTCACCGCGTAGTGCAGCGTGCCGCTGCCGTCCTTGACCAGCGCCAGGGTGCTGCGGCCGGCGGGCAGGTCGCGCATCGCGACCGTGGCGGTGTGCTGGGGCGCGCGGGGGCCGTCGAAGTTCTCGCGCGCGATGGTGCGGCCGGCGAGGGTCGCGCTCGCGGTGAAGTCGGCTTGCGGTGCGCGCGCGGCGAGGTCGACGAGCGCGTCGAGCGCGGCGGCGGTCTCGCAGGCGCAGCCGAACGAGCCGTTGCGGCGCAGGTCGAGCAGGGTGCGGGTGAGACGGTCGAGCGTCTCGCCGTCGGCGCGGCGCGCGAGCTCCAAGCGCAGCACTTCCGCTTGCGCGACGACCGGCCGGTCGAACCAGGCGTAGCGCCCGGGCAGGTTGACCGCGGCGCCGCGGCCGGTGTCGTAGAGCTTGCCTTCGATCGTTTTCGCCAGCGTCGCGGCGCGCGGCGCGTACTCGGGCGCGGAGGCGAGCAGGCGTGCGAGGCGGACTTGGTCGGCGAAGGCGAGGTGGTCGCGCTGCGCGTCGATGTCGGCCAGGAACGTGGTCGGGTGCTCGTCGCCCGCGGCGAGCGCGACGAGCGCGTGCAGGCGCAGCGTGGCTTTGCAGAGCGCATCTTTGCACCATTTCTCGCGCGCGGTCGGGTCGGCCAAGGTCTTCAGCGCGTACGCGCGCGCGCCGGCGAGCAGCTCGGGCTCGACCGGGATACGGGCGCGGGACG
>CAXTNU010000036.1:0-20165 GCA_964245595.1 uncultured bacterium
GTGCGGCAGCGGAACCGCCGGGACCGGCAACACGGACGACGGCTGGGCCGGTCCGGCCGGCACGGTGATCACCGTCGGCGGCGGAGCGGGCGACACGGGCGCCGCGGAGGTGATCGGGTGACCGGTGTAGCGAATGCCGGAGCAGCGTTTCGCCAGCTCCGCGTACTGGCCGTTGGGATCGAACTCGAAGCCTTGCTTGGCCAGCGACAGACACGTGTCGAGCTGTTTCTGGAACAGGATCTCGTGGACGAACTCCTGGCATTTCTTGTTCGAGCCGTTCAACGGCACGACCAGGCCGACCGTGCCGCCGGTGTTCGTGAAGCCGCCGAACTGGCCGGGCGTCGACGAGTCGTTGCGGTAGGCGCTGGACGCCAGATACGGCCCCGAGCACTGCACGCCCGGGCCGAACGCGTTGACGCCCGGGTCGGAGAAATTGTTCTGCTGGCTGATGTTCTGCCCGGTCGGGTTCGACACGGCCGTCGCCTGCGTCGTCTGCTGGTTGGGCGTGACGTTCACCGTTTGCGCCGAGGCGGGCACCGCGCAGGCGATGCTCACGATGACGACCGCGGAAACTGCGAAAAGCGTGCGCATGAGTACCTTCGTTCCGTGAAAGTGCGGGGCGGAGCGGGGCTCTAGCGCCCGGAGGAGCTAGAGTTCCGCCGCTCCGATCGTTGGGCTCAGTTGCCGAACGAAGTCTGTACGCCGGTGGAGAACGTGGTGGTCATCTGGTCGATATGACCGTTGATCGTGGTATTGGACGTGTCGCCGCCCTTGAAGAACGTGATGTTCGCCTGCGCCGCGAAGTTCTGCGACTTCTGGCCGTACAGGTTCAGGTTGCCGCCCAGCGAGTGGTTGAGGTCGACGCCGCTGATGTCGGCGCCGAGCGCGCCGGCTTTGCTGCTCGTCTCCGAGACGGTGATCTGAGCGCCGGCATACTCGTCCCACGACGTCGTGTGCGAGTTGATGTTGCCGGTGAGCGACGTCGTGGTCGACGTCGTGACGTTCATGAGCCCGGCCGCGCCGGCCGGCAGCGCCAGGCCCAGGAGCATAGCCGAAGCCCCGAGGGCCGAAAGAACCTTCGTGAGTTTCATGGGTTCGAATCCCCTTCGATAACAGGGAGCGAGTGAGAACCGCCGGCCCGGCGAGAGACCGGCCAAACGGTCTCCTCAGTACGTACCGCTTACCGATTCTGCCGTTCTAGGGACTAGCGCATCGGCGCCTGAGTCGGCTAAGGACCAAGCGCAGGGACCATCGGCCGCGTTTAGAGCGCCGGCTCGCGCACGGGGACGCGCGCCGGGGCCCCCGCCCGGCCGCGTCGAAGGAGGAGTCATGGCCATTGCACCTCCCCGTCCCGACGTCTCCGACGAAGAGGCGATGATCCTCGACGTCGTCCGCCAGCTCGTCAAGGAACGCGTCGAGCCGCGCGCGGCCGAGATCGATGAAAAAGGCGAGTTCGCCTGGGACATCAAGAATTTGTTCGGCGAGAACGACCTGCTGGGCATCCCCTTCCCGGCCGAGTACGGCGGCCTGGGCGGCTCGTTCGTCACCTACGTCAAGGTGGTCGAGGAAGTCGCCAAGGCGTGCGCCTCGTCGGCGCTGATCATCGCGGTCCAGGAGCTGGGCGCGCTGCCGATCATGATCGCCGGCAGCCACGAGCAGAAGCAGCGCTGGCTGCCCGACCTGGCCAGCGGCAAGACGCTGGCCGCCTACGCGCTGACCGAGCCCGGCTCGGGCTCCGACGCGGCCGGCTCGATGCGCACCAAAGCTCGCCGCGACGGCGACGACTACGTGATCGACGGCGGCAAGATCTGGATCACCAACGGCAGCGTGGCCGACGTGATCACCGTCTTCGCGGTCACCGACCCGACCAAGGGGCCCAACGGGATCAGCGCCTTCGTGGTCGAGAAGGGCACGCCGGGCTTCACCGTCGGCAAGCTCGAGAAGAAAATGGGCATCCGCGGGTCGCCGACGGTCGAGCTGACCTTCGAGAACTGCCGCGTCCCGGCGGCCAACCTGCTCGGTCCCGAGGGCGACGGCTTCAAGCTGGCGATGAAGGTGCTCGACAAGTCGCGCCCCGGCATCGCGGCGCAGGCGCTGGGCATCGCCCAGGGCGCGCTCGACTACGCGGCCGAGTACACGAAGCAGCGGGTCGCGTTCGGCAAGCCGATCTCGCAGCAGCAGGGCCTGCAGTTCATGCTGGCCGACATGAAGACCGAGGTCGAGGCGGCCCGCCTGCTGCTCTACGAAGCGGCGCGCAAGTGCGACGAGGGCTCGGCCGACGTGACGACCTGGGCCGCGATGGCCAAGCTCAAGTGCGGCGACGTCGCGATGAGCGTGACGGTCGACGCGGTGCAGCTCCTGGGCGGCTACGGCTACTCGACCGAGTATCCCGTCGAGCGCATGATGCGCGACGCCAAGATCACCCAGATCTACGAAGGCACGCAGCAGATCCAGCGCCTGGTCATCGCCCGCTCGATGGTCGGCAAGTGGAAGGCTCCGGCCGCCACCTGAGTTCCCAACCGTTCGCCAGGCGTGCTGGGTAAAAGCTCCACGCCGTGGCGACCGAAGCAGCAAGTCTCCCGCACGTATCGCTCAGCCGGCCCGAATGGGTCCGGCTGATCGTCATCGGCCTGTTCGTCGTCATCGCGCTGGGCCGGGTCGCGCCGGACTTCGTGCGGGTGCAGTACCCGCTGAGCACCTTCGGCTATGCCACCGACGCCAACGGCGTGGTCGTCGCCGCCCCTGCGGTCGCGCCGACCCGGCCGCGGTTCGAGCTGCCGGCCCTCGCGCACCGCGGCGCCAAGCACCGGGCGGCCGTCTCGCACGCCCAGGCTCCGCCGCGCAAGGGCGACCTGATCCGGATCGGCGACCGGGTTCGGATCGACCGCATCACGCCGTACGACCGCAAGCCCGGGCTCGCCGGCGGGCTGGCCTACACCTACGACAATCCCGACCGCTACTTGCCGGTCGAGCGCGCCGGGCACGAGCGCGTGCTGCACCTGGTCGCGCGCACCGAATCGCCGGTCGAGCGCGCGTTCGCGGTGCTGCGCATCCTGCTCTTCCTGGTCGCGATCGCGGCGGGAGCGATCCTGTTCCTGATCCGGCCGAGCATCGCGACCGGGAGTTTCTTCTTCTTCTGCCTGGGCACGCCGGCGCCGACGACGTACATCGACACGGTCATCCCCAACCCGTGGCAGCCGATCCCCGCCTGGATCGACGAGACGCTGCGCGGCATGGCGCAGTCGGCGCTGCTGCTGTTCGCGCTGTGCCTCATCGACGGCGACGACGACCCCGCGCGCGAGCGCTTCTTCGCGCTGATCATGATCCCGCTGGGGTTCGCGATCGGCACGCTCCAAGCGGTCGGCCACTGGCTGCTGATCTACGAAGGCCATCCGGCGCAGTCGATCTACACGGTCTACCAGCACATCTCGACCGGCGTCATCTACCTCACCCTGCTGGTGCTGGCCGTCGCCATCGTGCGCGGGCACGGCGCCGAGCGCCGCCGCGCCGCGTGGATCGCCGCCGCCTTCGTCGTGGCGACCTTGGCTCGCCTGGCTTCGAGCCGCTGGTACCCGACCCACATCCAGCCGTGGGAGAACGGCGTGCTGCTCTCGACCAGCGTCCTGCCGATCGTCGCGGTCTGGATCGCCGTGATCCGGCACAAGTTCTTCAACGTCGATTTCGTGGTCAGCCGCGGGATGGTGTTCGTCGCCGTGACCGCGGCGCTGGTCGCCGTCGCCTGGACGATCGAAGAGCTGATCTCGTACACGTTCCTCTACAACAGCCCGCTCAACCTGACGTACCTGGTGTTCTCGGCGATCTCGGTCGTGTTCGGGCTGACGTTCGGGTTCTTGCAGGACCACAGCCAGAAGCTGGTCGACCGCTTCGTGTTCCGCGACCGCCACACGCAGCGCGAGGCGCTGGAGATGATCGGCGGCTACATCCTCGACGCCGAAGCCACCGAGGACGTCTACCGCGCGCTGCTGCAGGACGCCGCGCACGCGCTCAGCCTCTCCTTCGGGGGCATCCTGACCCGGCGCCCCGACGGCAGCTTCCAGCTCGCCGAAAGCGAGAACTGGCCGCCCGGCTGCGAGGTCCGGCTGGCGCCCAGCGACGAGCTGATCCGCAGCATCAGCGCTTCGCGCGGCGCGGTCAACTTCTCGGGCAAGCAATCGCGGCTGATCCAGCGCTCGTTCCCCAACGAACCGCTGGTCTTCGCCGCGCCGATCTTCACCGACCGCCAGGTCAGCGCGATCGTGGTCTACGGCCACAACGTCAGCGGGCTCGACCTCGACCCCGACGAGCGCGAGCTCCTGGTGCGCGTCGTCGGCAACGCCTCGATCGCGCTCTCGGCGATCGAGCTCGCCCGCTACCGCGCCGCCGCGCAGGCCAGTCCGGTCAATGCCCCACTCCTTGGTAGCGGTTGAGGCCGATCCGCCAGAACAGGTACGCGACCGTCACGAACGCCAGGCCGATCAGCGGCGTCAGCAGCCCGATGCCGGGCGCCAGCCCCAGCCCGTTCTCGGCCTTGTGCAGGAAGAACGTCGCCGGAAAATAGTTCATGAACGCGAACGGGAACACGACGGTCAGGAGCAGCCGCACGCCGCGCGAGTAGATCCCGATCGGGTAGCGGGTGAACTCCTGTTCGAGCTGGAGCACGATCCAGCGCAGCGCGTCGACCCGCACGAACCAGAACGCGACCGTCGCGATCATCAGGTCCAGCCCCAGGTCGATCAGGGCGCCGCCCAGCGCGACCAGCGGCACGAACACCACGAACACCGCGTCGACCTGGACGCCGCTGTACCAACTCGCCGCGGCGAAGGTGCACAGCGCCAGCACCAGCTCGTCGGGGAAGACCTGGCCCGGCGTCACGATCACCTGGAACAGCGGGTCGAGCGGGCGCACCAGCAGCCGGTCGAACTCGCCGTCGCGGATGTGCTCGGGGATGTCGCCCACGTTCGAGAAGAGCGTGTTGTGCAGGGCGTGGCCGATCATCCACAGCCCGTACAAAAATGCCATCTCGCGGAAGTTCCAGCCGTTCATCGAGGGGAAGCTGTGCAGGATCACCGCCAGCGCGACCAGCGCCGAGCCGTGGTAGATCACCGTGAAGGCCAGCCAGAGCAGGAAGTTCTCACGGTACTCCAGCGTGGTCAGGACGTTGATCCGCCAGTACTCGCGGTAAGCGCCCCACATCGCGCGCGCCTTTGTCACCCGCCCTGCACCACGACGCGGCGCGCGCCGGCGCGCCACATCAGCGTCGCGACCCCGCCCAGCACCACCAGCCAGAACGCTTGCAGCGCCAGCGCCTGGAGATAGTGCGCGGGCGGAATGACCCGCACGTAGATCAGCAGCGGGGTGGAGAACATCGCCGCGAACGGCAGCAGCATCAGCACCTGCTGGATGCCGGCCGGGAACAGCAGCAGCGGCACGATCTCGCCGCCGACCAGGTCGGTCACCCAGGTCACGATGAGCTGCACGGCGTGGATCTCGAGCGTCCAGAAGGCGGTGCAGTTCAGGATGAAGTTGATGCAGAAGCCGACGAAGTAGCCCAGCACGAAGCTCAGCCCGAAGGCGGCCAGCACGCCCGGCGGCGGCACGTCGATGTGCACCAGGAAGAGCGCGAACAACAGCGACGGCACGATCAGCAGGGCATGGAACAGCACCTCGCCGGTGCCGTCGGCGAAGAAGTACAGCGGCACGACGATCGGCTTCATGAAGTCGGTCGCGATGCTGCCGTCGTGCAGCTTGTCCTTGAGCGCGCGAGTCTGGTCGATGTCCATCACCAGCCCCATCAGCAGCGCCACCGTCGAGTAGGTGATGATGGAGTGCAGGGGCAGGTTCTCGGGCGCGGCGTTGCGCGCGTAGAGCGCCACCCAGACCATCCGCAGCAGGTACACCCGGATGACCAGCGACGCGATGCTGGTGAACACGTCGAAGCGGTACGTCGCCTCGCGCGCCATCGCGACCTTGGCGAACTCGACGTACGGCTCGAGCCGCAGGCGCGGCCGGGGCGGCGCTTCGGTCACGACGGCGCTCCCACGGTACCCTCGTGGTAGCCCTCGAGGTAGATGCGGCGCACGATCGTGTCGATGTCGGGCTCGATGATCGAGACGTCGCTGACCGTGCAGACGTCCATCAGGTGCCGGATCAGCGTCTCGGCGCTCAGGACCCGGCGGTCGAAGCGCAGCCGGACCAGGTTGCCCTCGCGGCTCTCGACCTCGGCGCCCGGAATGGTGAGGTCCTCGCACGACTCGGCCAGCGTGACGACCAGCGTGCGGTGCGTGCCGTACTCGGTCCGCAGCCGCTCCAGCGGGCCGTCGAAGATCACCCGCCCGTCGTCGATCAGGATGATCCGCCGGGTCAGCCGCTCGACGTCGGCCAGGTCGTGGGTGGTGAGGATCACGGTCGTGCCGCGCTCCCGGTTGACCTCGGTGACGAACTCCCGGATCGCTTCCTTGGCGACCACGTCCAGGCCGATCGTCGGCTCGTCGAGGTAGACGATCTTGGGGTCGTGCAGCATCGCGGCGGCGAAGTCGCCCCGCATCCGCTCGCCCAGCGACAGCTGGCGCACCGGCGTGTCCATGAACCGCTCGAGGTCCAGGATCGCCGAGAAGTGCTCCAGGTTCTGGCGGAAACGGTCGCGCGGGACGTCGTAGATCGAGCGCAGCAGCGAGAACGACTCGCGCAGGGGGAGGTCCCAGTAGAGCTGGCTGCGCTGGCCGAACACGACCCCGATGTTCTGCGCGTTCGCCTGGCGGTGCTGGTGCGGCACGATGCCCGCGACGCGAATCGAGCCGGCGCTGGGGACCAGAATGCCGGTGAGCATCTTGATCGTGGTCGACTTGCCGGCGCCGTTGGGCCCGAGGTAGCCGACCAGCTCGCCCGCTTCGAGCGACATCGTGACGTCGTCGACGGCGATCTTGTCCTCGTACTCGCGCGAGAACAGCGCGGCTGCCGCGCCGGCGATTCCCGGGCGCCGCTTGATCGAGCGAAAGACTTTCCTGAGTTGCGCGGTCTGGATGATCGCCATGCGGCCGATTGGCTTTCCTCGGGCTCCTGAGCTCCCCTTGACGGGACCTTGACGTTGACGCGGCCATTGCCTCGTGCGCCCCGAAGGTCTTACCCCTTCCGGGAGGGAACCCGCCGGGACCGGCACACGTTGTTGGTGCAAGGACCGGCTCCGTTCGGAGCCGTCCCGAGTCCGACTATGAATGGGGGTGAGTTAACAACATGGCAGCAAAGAAGAAGGCCGCGAAGAAGAAGGCCGGCGCGAAGAAGGGTGGCAAGAAGTAAGCTTCTTACCCTCAGACCCTAGGATTCTAGATAGATAAAACGGATTTTTCTGTTCTCATCCATACCGATTGCGCGGCCTTCACCGGCCGCGCTTTTTCGTTTCCGCTAGCCCTCGGCCGCGGCCAAGGCGCCCAGCCGCTCGAGACTTGCGGCCATCCCGCCCGCGATCCGCTCCGCCGCCCTGCGCAGCAGCAGGCCCGCCAGCGGGCCGCCGATCTCCACCGTCTGCGCGAGCGCCGTGCCATCGCCGGCCGGGGAAAGCTCCCAGCGCAGCCGCATGGTCGCGACCGGCCCGAAGGTGACCGCCAGCGCCAGATGGCGCGGCTCGACGACGCCCTCGATGCGGAACGCGGTCTGCGGCGCGCCCTTGGGCTTGAGCGTGACGACCGTGCCCGGCGCGAGCGGGCCCTCGACCGCCATCCACTGCACGCCCGGATTCCAGTCCGCCCAGTGCCGCCCGTCGAGCAGGCGCCGCCAGACCGCCGCGGGCGGCGCGGCCGAGGTCGCCGCCGCGCTGCGCTCCCAGCTCATTTCAGCACCGTGAAGACCAGAAAGCCGTGTTGTGCCAGCAGGTGGTCGTAGAGTCCGGGCCAGCGGTCGTCCGAGGGCAGCGCGTAAGTCGCCCCGAGCGGCCCGCCGTAGGCGTTGACGATCACCGGGTAGCGCCCGTCGTGACCCGCGTGACGCGCCCGCCGGCGAGCGCGACGACGTACAGGTCGTTCGCGCGCACGTAGGCCAGGCGCGTGCCGTCGGGCGACCACACCAGCTGGCCGATCTCGCGCGAGCGCGAACCGCGCGCGGTCGAGCGAGCCGCGAACAGCACCCGCTCGGCGCCCGTGCGCTGGTCGTGGACGTGCAGTACCGGGGGGTCCTTCTCGCGCGCCCCGGGAAGCGAATCGTAGCGCGAGCCGTCCGGCGCCCAGCCGAACCCGCTCGGCGGCGTCCCGGAGACGGGCGACCGCGCGACGATCTGCTCGATCGTGAGCGGCTCGCCCGCTCGCGCGGAGAGCGGCTGCGCGAGCAGCGACGCCAGCGCGAGCGCACTCAGACCACGACCGAACCGAGAGACCACGAGAACTCCCCGATGGACGACGAGCAACCCAACCCGATCGTCGCGATGGCGATGAAACTGCGCGCCCGGCGTGACCTCGGCGCGGCGATCGATTCGGCGACCGCCGACGCCGCCCCCCGTCGCGGCGACGACGCGGCCGCGCGCTTCGACGCGCTGGCCGAGGTGCTCGCGACCGGCACCAAGCGCCTCAACTCGATCCTGGGCAAGCGCACGGGCGTGACGTTCGTGCGGCTCGAGAACCCGCCGCGCCTGCGGCTGCGCTTTCGCGACAAGCGGGTCGCGCTCGACCTCGACGCGGTCCGCCAGCTCGTGCTGATCGCCGGCGCGCAGCTCGACGGCGAGTACCAGTTCGTCGAGAGCGACGTCCCGGCGCTGATGAACCTCTCGAAGTTCTCGACCGACGCCGGCTACCGCGACGCGCTGACCGGCTCGGAGCTGCTCAAGACGATCTCCGCGGACGCGCAGCTGCCGCGGCCGGCGCACTTGGACGAACCCGGCCCGATGCGCTTTTGACGGCACCGCGCTGCGCCGCGCGGTCCGCCACCTGCTGCTGCCGAGCCTTGAGCACGATCGGGCGCGACGGGCACATCGTGACCGGGCAGCGCTCGCACAGCGGGGTCGGGGCCTTGCAGATCTCGCGCCCGTGCAGGATCAGCCAGTGGTGGGCGTGGCGCCACTGCTCGGGCGGCACCAGCTTGGTGACGTCTTCTTCCACCGCGCGGGGGGTCGTGCCCAGGGTCAGACCGAGCCGGTGCGAGACCCGGAAGACGTGGGTGTCGACCGCGAACGCGGCCTCCTCGAAGGCCACCGACATCACCACGTTGGCCGTCTTGCGGCCGACCCCGGGCAGCGCTTCGAGCGCCTCGCGGGCGCTGGGCACCTCGCCGCCGTGCTCGGCCACGAGGCCGCGCGCGGCGTTGATGATGTTCTTGGCCTTCATGCGGAAGAAGCCGCACGACTTGATGACGACCTCGACGTCGGCCTGATCGGCCGCGGCCAGGGCCGGCGCGTCGGGGTACTCGGCGAACAGCGCGGGGGTGGTCTGGTTGACCCGCACGTCGGTGCACTGCGCGCTCAGGATCACCGCGATCAGCAGCTCGAACGGGTTGCGGTACTCCAGCGCGGTCACGGCGTCGGGGTAGGTCCGCGCGAGGATCGCGAGCTCCTCGCCGGCCACCGCCCGGGTCACCTTGCGCTTGGGAAACGGAATCGTCACGGAGCGGAACCTTCGCGCGGACACGGCGAATCCTAGCTCGCATGCCGTTCTTCAAGCAGAAGGACCCGACCGTCCCGCCCGGCCAGCACGTCACCGACGGCTTCCCGGTCCTGCACGTGGGGGACATCCCGCCGATCGACCCGGCGACCTGGCGCCTGCGCTTCTTCGGCCTGGTCGAGGAGCCGTTCGAGCTGAGCTTCGCCGAGCTGCGGGCGCTGCCGGCGACGGAATGGCGGGGCGACATCCACTGCGTGACCCGCTGGTCCAAGCAGAACACGTACTGGATCGGGGTGAAGTTCGCCGACCTGCTGGCGCGGGCCAAGCCGCTGGCGAGCGCGACCCACGTCGTGCAGCACGCCGACAACGACTACACCACGAATCTGCCGCTGGCCGACATGACCGGCGCCGACGTGCTGGTGGCGTACGAGTTCGACGGCCGCCCGATCGAGCCGATCCACGGCGGCCCGGTCCGCCTGCTCGTGCCCAAGAAGTATTTCTGGAAGAGCGCCAAGTGGGTGCACGGCATCGAGCTGCTCGACCACGACCAGAAAGGCTTCTGGGAAGTGCGCGGCTACAACAACGACGCCGACCCCTGGAAGGAAGAGCGCTATTCCGACCTGCCGTCCTGGTTCGGCTAGGCGGTCTCGATGCGGAGCGGGAATGCTCCGCATCTTTTTATATCGTATCCATTCTCGTGCACGCACGAACGGAAAAGTGATGCGGCTGCCATCTCCAAATGCAACAGGACCGCATCGTTACGATAGGGTAAAGCCCAATGAGATTCACAGCCCGGCCTCTTTCGTGTAGGCCGGGCGGCTCGCGCACGAGCGCGGCGCACGAACAAATTCATTGATGGTTTCCATAATGAAATCGACCAGCGGGTGGGAGATTCGGTTTTTCATTTTGCAGCGCTAGATCGCGGTAACCATAACGATTCACCAAGGGAAACCATCAACGTTTCCGTTCGTAGGTTTTTGCTATTCGTATTTGCCACCTCGCATTGGGGTGTGCATCTTCGGCGCTATCGAGCAGCCGGAATGAGGAGAGGGACATGATCAACGCCACCGCCACGACGTCCGACCGGTCGACCGTTTTCAGCCCGTCTCAGTGGGAGAACAAGATGGGCTACGCTCGCGGTGTCCGCGTGGGCAACCTCGTCATGGTCGCGGGAACCGTCGCCGCCGACGGCGACGGCATCGCCCAAGGCGAGGGCGCTTACGAGCAGACGGTCTTCATCATTCGCAAGATCGAGCGCGCCCTCAACGAGCTGGGCGCGACGCTCGCGGACGTGATCTGCACGACCACACACTTGGTGAAGTTCGACGACTTCGACGAGTACGCGCGCGCGCACAAGGAGTTTTTCGACGCGGTGCGCCCGGTGAACACGACCGTCGCGGTCAGCTCGCTGGTGCTGCCGGAACTGCTGGTCGAGGTCGGCGCCATGGCGGTGCTCGCGGAACCGAACGGAAAGCACGCATGAATGCGCTGATCCGTCCCACCCCGGCCCTGTTCGGGCGGACCCGCGTGCCCACGTCGAAGCCGCACATGCAGCGCGCGCTGATCTTGGCGCTGCTGACCGAGGGCACGACCGAGCTGCTGTGCCCGTCGTGGTCGTCCGAGACCCGCCGGCTCTTGGGTGCGATGAAAGCGTTCGGGCTCGAGGTGCGCGAGGAAGCGCCCGAGCGGCTCTTGCTCCGCGGCGCCGGGCGCGAGCTGCGCGCGCCGCAAGAGCCGTTGCACGCGGGCGGGTCGGCCTTCATGTTCCGCACCGCCGCGGCGCTCGCCGGGCTGGTGCGCGGCACGACGATCGTCGAGGGCGACCGCGCGATGAAGCGCCGCCCGGTGCTGCAGTTCCTCAACTTCGTGACCGACCTGGGCGCGGAGCTCGAGGACCTCAGCGACGACCTCACCTTGCGAGTCCGGATCCGCGGCGCGTCGTCGTTCGGCGGCCGAACCACGGTCGATACGGCGCAGAGCTCGCAGTTCCTGACCTCGCTGCTGCTGATCTCGCCGCTGGCCGACACGCCCGTCACGATCGGCGTCCCGGATGCGAGTCCCGTCGGCGAAGGATACGTCGACCTCACGCTCGCGATGATGGGCCGGCGCGGCGCGGTCGTCGTGCACGGCCCCGACGGATACGAGGTTCGGCGCGGCGCGTACCGGCCGGCGGCCACCACCGTGCCGTCCGACTTCACCGCGCTCTCGTACCTGGCCGGGGCGGCGCTGTCCGTGCCGCGCGCCGAGATCGCGGTCGAGGGGTACGTTCCGTCCGAGATGAGCAGCGAGCGCGAGTTCCTCGCGGCGCTGCGCCGGCTCGGGCTCGAACAGGACTACGACCCGCAGGCGCGCCGCCTGCGGCTGCATCGCGCGCAGCCGGTCTCCGCGGCGCTCGAGATCGACGGCCGCAACATCCCGACCGTCATCCCGGCGCTCGCCGGGGCCGCGCCGTTCGTCGAGAGCAGCGTCACGATCCGCGGCGCCGGCCACATCAACAACCACAAGTGCCAGCGCCTGTACGTGGTGATCGATCAGCTGCGCCGCCTGGGCTGCGACGTCGAACCGCTCTTCACGCCCGAGGGCGGCATCGACGGGCTCACCACCCGGGGCCGGCAGCAGCCGCGCGGCGGCGCTAGCCTGGAGAGCTTCGGCGACCACCGCGTGTTCGCGGGCCTGCTGATCGCCGCGCTGGCCGCGCAGGAGCCGACCACCATCCGCGGCGCCGAGCACCTCGACGCCGGTTTCCCCGGCTTCCTGGACACCGTCCAGGATCTGGTCGACGGCGGTGCGGCGCACCACTCCCTGGCGAGCGGCGATGCCGTTGCCGCCGCACGCTAGAGGGCTGAACCTTCGATGACTACCACCGCACTTTCCGACCTAGAGATCCGGCCCGGCACGCGGCTGGCGGGCACGATCTCGATTCCCGCCTCCAAGAGCTCGTCCACCCGTTCGCTGCTCGCCGCCGCGCTGGCGCCCGGGCGCAGCCACATCCGCAACGTCGCGAACAGCAACAACGTTCACGCCATGCTCGAGGCGGTCCGCACGCTCGGTGCGACCGTCGTTGCGGCCGCGGACGGCGTGACCGTCGACGGCGTCGGGCGGCAGGGTCTGCGTGACGGCATCGTGCTCGACCCGGGCAACTCCGGCATCGTGCTGCGCCTGCTGCTCGGGGCGACCGCGGTGCTGCGCGACGTCCGCTTCGAAACGCAGTTCGCCCAGTCGCTGGGGCGGCGCGCGAACGCCGAGATGCTCCATGCGCTGCGCCGGCTCGGCGTCGATTGCGAGCCGCGCACCGAGGACGGCCAGCTCCCGATACGCCTGCGCGGGGCGAACGTCCACGGCGGAACGACCGCGATCTCGAGCAGCCGCAGCTCGCAGTTCCTCAGCGGGCTGCTCTACCTGGGCGGGCTGCTCGACGAACCGCTGACCGTCACCGTGCCCGACGACATCACCGCCAAGGCGATGGTCGGCACGACGATCGCGGTCCTGCGCCAAGCCGGCATCGACGTCGAGGTCGACGCGAGCTGGCGCACCTTCCGCACTTCGGGGCGGCAGCACTTCCGCCCGGCGAGCTACCGGGTCGGCTCCGATCCGGCCAGCACCGCCGCGCTGCTCGCGGTCACGGGCATCGTCGAATCCGACGTCACGCTCGCGGGCTTCCACGAGGAGGAACTGGGCGACGGCGCCGTGCTCGACTACGTGCGCCGGCTCGGCATCTCGGCCGAGTTCGGCCCGGCCGGGCTGCGCGTGCGCGGCGGCGGCAGTTTCAAGGCGCAGGATTTCGACGGCTCCAAGGCGCCCGATGCCGTCCTGCCGCTAGCGGCGCTGGCCGCGTATGCCGACGGAACGAGCCGCTTTTACAACATCGAGCACATCCGTTACAAGGAGTGCGACCGGATCAGCGACTTCCGCCGCGAGCTGCTCGCGGCCGGCGTGCGCGCCGACGAGCGCCGCGACGAGCTGATCGTCCACGGCTCGCCGGGCGGCATCGCGGGCGGCGCGGTGGTCGACGGCCATTTCGACCACGGTGTGATCATGGCGCTCTCCGCGCTCGCGCTGCGCAGCGACGCCGGCCTGGTCGTGCGCGACCCGCGCCACGTCGGGCAGACCTATCCGGCCTTCTTCGACGACCTGCGCTCGATCGGCGGCGACGTCCGGGCGGCGGGCGCCGAGCACGCGCAATCCCTTTTCCAAACCGCTCACGACCGGGTCTGAGCAAGGAGCCATCATGTGCGGAATTGCTGCAATCATCGACCTCGACGGCCCCGCCGGCACGGCGGCCGAGCGTGAGGCGCGCGGCGCCCAGCTCCTGGCGATGCTGGACAAGATTCGCTACCGCGGCGACCGCGAGCACTTCGGCGAGATCGCGGTCGAAGATCGCTTCGCGCTGGGGACCAACCGGCTGGCGATCGTCGACCGCGATCACGCGCGCCAGCCGCTGCGGGACGGCGCGCGCCGCGTCCAGGTCGTGTTCAACGGCGAGATCTACAATCACGACGCGCTGCGGCGGGAGCTGCAGGCGCTGGGCCACCGCTTCGAGACGAGCTCGGACACGGAGGTGCTGCTGCAGGGCTACCTGGCCTGGGACACGGGTCTGGCCGCCCGGCTCGACGGCATCTTCGCCTTCGTGATCGTCGACGAGGAACGGCAGCGGTTCCTCGCCGTGCGCGATCACATCGGGATCAAGCCGCTCTACTACGCGCACGAGGACGGCCGCTGGCTGTTCGCGTCGGAGCAGAAGTGCCTGCTGCCGTACTCGGCGCGCATCCACACCGTTCCCCCCGGCACGTACGTCGACGAGGGCCGGCTGCGGCGCTATTTCGACGTCACCGCCGTCCCGCCGGCACCCGATCCCGAAGCCGACCTCGCCGCGACCGTGACCCGCTTCCACGATTACCTGGACGAGGCGGTTCGCAAGCAGGTCCAGACCGATCTGCCGGTCGTGGTGATGTTCAGCGGCGGCATCGACAGCACGATCGTGCTGCACCTGGCCCGCAAGTACCACCCCAACGTGACCGCGCTCACCGTCGGGTTCGAGGGCGCGGCGGACATCGACGTCGCGCGCCGCTTCTGCCGCGACTACGACATCCCGCACATCGTGCGCCACTTCGGGCGCGACGACTTGATCGACGTGATGCCCAGCGCCGTCTACCAGGGCGAGTTCTTCGAGGCGATCGACATCGTCGACACCTGCGTGGCCTATTTCGGCTACCGCGAGGCGCATCGCAACGGCTTCAAGCTCGCGCTCTGCGGCGAAGGCAGCGACGAGATCCTGGCCGGCTACGACTTGTTCCGCCAGCACGCCCAGCCCGCCGAGCTCATGCGCTACCGCGTCCACAACCTGCATCGCACCGACCTGCAGCGCGTCGACCGGGCCAGCATGATGAACTCGGTCGAAGCCCGCGTCCCGTTCCTGGACAAGGACTTCCTGACGTTCGCCTACGGCTTGCCGCTCAGCCTGAAGCTGCGCGACGGCGTCGAGAAGTGGATCTTGCGCGAGGCCTTCCGGGCCGAGCTGCCGCCGTACATCGCCGACCGACCGAAAGTGCGGATGCCCGACGGAAGCGGGGTCAAGAGCACGCTGATGGACTACGCGAACCAACCGGTCGTGCTGTCGGGTGCCGTCTCGGCGACCGGCTTCGAGACGACGCAAGCGGTGTTCTTCCTCAAGCACTACCTCGATGCCGGCTTTCCGCTCCCGGCCGAGCGGCACCGCCGCGCCGGCCTGGACTACAACGAAGGCGGCTATTTCACGTTCGTTTCCTGATGCGGCGCCGGTCGTGTAGGTTCATTACACTAGACGACGCGACATGACCGAAATCCAGGTATTTTTGGGTGGGCCGTCGTAATGACGAGGCCCGCCGAGAATCGTCCCAGCTAGTGAACTGTGCGGAGCGCGACCGGTGCGGAGAGGGTGGAGCATCAATGATCGAAGCGCGAGTCGCAGCAATCGATTCGCCGCCGGCCGCCCGCCACAGGGCGTCCGCGCGCGAGCCGACCGCGTTGCGCGTGCAATTGACCAACGTCGAGCTCGAAGTGCTGGTCGCGCTCTCGAACGGCCTTCACAGCAAGGACATCGCCCGGGAGCAGCAGCGCTCGGTCGCGACGATCGAGGCCTACATCCGCGTGCTGTCCGGCAAGCTGAACGCGCGCACGCGGACGCACCTGGTGGCGCAGGCGTTCCGGGCGGGCGTGCTCAAAGCCGACTGACGGCCGGCTGTGCCGGCCGGGTGAAGACCGGGCTCGCGCTCGGCGGTTCGAGGAGAACATGGTGGTGGTCGACGCTCACGAGATCAGGCTGATCAGCCGGACCGCTTTCCCGCTGGTGGCGGCGAACCTGGCCCAGCGCGGAACGCGGCTGATCGACACGATCATGATGGGCTGGCTGGGTCCCGCCGCGCTGGCGGCAGGCGCGCTGAGCACGACCCTCTTCGTGATGGCGCTCGTCTTCTGCATGGGCACGCTCAGCGCCGTCGGCGTCTCGATCGCGCACGCGCGCGGCGCGCGCCGGGACGACGAGGTCGGCGCGGTGCTGCGCAGCGGCGTGCACCTGACGCTGCTGCTGGCCGTGCCCTTCACGCTCGGCGTCTGGTACGCGCCCGACCTGCTGGGCTGGCTGGGACAGGGCTCGCAGGTCGTCGAGGTCACGCGCGCCCTGCTGCACGGCCTGGCGTGGGGCTTTCCCGGCTACCTGCTGTTCCTGGTATTTCGCGAGTTCGTCTCCGCGTTCTCGCTGACCAACGTCGTGCTCGTGGCGAGCGTGCTCTCGATTCCGGCGACGTTCGCGGCCGACTATGGCTTCATCTACGGCGCGTACGGGCTGCCGAAGCTGGGCGTCGCCGGCATCGGGTATGCCGGCGCGGGCATCATGTGGCTCATGTTCCTGTATCTGTTGTGGTACAGCTGGCGCAACCCGCTCCTGCGGCCCTACTTGGCCGCGCTGCGCAAGCCCGAGCTCGACTGGCGGCAGATGCGCGACATCTTGCGGCTCGGGTCGTCGAGCGGGCTGCTGCTCGTGCTGGACAACGGGATGTTCTCGGTCGCCGCGCTCATGATGAGCTCCTTCGGCGTCAGCGCGCTCGCGGCGCACCAGGTCGCCATCCAGTGCGCGACGATCGCGTACTCCGCGCCGGTCGCCGTCTCCATGGCGACCGCCTTGCACGTCGGCCACGCCGCCGGCACGGGCGACCTCGCCCAGGCCAAGCGCTACACCTACATCGGGATGGCGATGGGCTTGCTGATCGCGGTCGCGACCGCGCTCTTCTTTTTGCTCGCGCCGCAGACGCTGGCGGGCTTCTTCCTGCAGCCCGGCGAGCCGAACTATCGCGAGATCGACATGCTGACCGTGTCGTTCCTGGCGGCCAGCGCGCTGTTCCAGTCCTTCGACGCGCTGCAGACGATCATGAACGGCGCGCTGCGCGGTCTGAAGGACACGTTCGTGCCCATGCTGCTGTGCATCGGGTGCTACTGGTTCTTGGGCATCGGCAGCTCGTACTACCTCGCCTTCCACACCCCGGCCGGCGCGGTCGGCATCTGGTACGGCATGATCATCGGCATCTTCAGCGCCGCCGTCGTCGTGACGCTGCGGTTCGTCCAGCAGATCCGCAGCCGCGGCGTGCTGCGGGCGCTCGACTCGGCCGCCGCCGCATCGGGAGCGGCCTCGTGAAACGATTCGTCTTGGTCGAAACCAAGCCGGCCTACGAACACGGCATGCCGTATGCCAGAGAGCTCGGCTTCTCACCCGTGCTGTTTACGCGGCTCAAGGACGTCAACCCCGAGGTCTACCGGAACATCGGCCGCGACAAATTCGACGAGGTCCACGACCTGGACACCCACGATCCCGCGACGATGGAAGCGCTGGCGCGGACGTTCGGCGACGGCGTCGCCGGCGTGATCGGGGCCGAGGACGACGTCATGGTCTCGGCGGCCCTGTTCGCGCAGCGCCTGTCGCTCCCGCACCCGGCGCTGGACGGCTTGAAGAACACCTATTCCAAGGAGCTGACGCGCGATCTCCTGGCCCGCGCGGGGTTCCGCCAGCCCGCGTACGCCGTCATCGACTTGGATGCCCTTCCGGACCGGCCGCCGATCGGCTTTCCGTTCGTCTCGAAGCCGGTGCGCGACGCCGGCGCGCTGGGCGTCTACCTGTGCCGCTCGCAAGCCGAGTACGAGCACGCGGTGAGCGAAGTCGCTCGCAAGCGCTTCTCGCGCACCGGCTTGCCGCGAACACGCTTTCTGCTCGAAGATTTCATCGGGGGCAACTTCTACGGCGCCGAGATGCTGTGGCACGGCGGCGAGTGGAAGAACCTGGGGATCAACCGGATATTCGTCGACAACGCGGACAGCCTGTGCATGACCGGCGTGTCGCACCCGTCCGACCTTTCGGAGCGGGTCCTGCGCGCCGCCGAGCGCGACATCCTCGAGTGGCTGCGCGTGCTCGGGCTGCGCGGTGGCGCGCTCAACGTGGAGTTCAAGCTGATCGGCGACCGGCCGGTTCTGATCGAGGTAAACCCGCGCATCGCGGGCGCCCGCATGTCGCGCCAGATCGAGCTGACCTCCGGCGTCGCGCCGGTGAAGCACATGGTGCGCGAGGCATGCGGGCTGCCGGAAGCGCCGCTGGTCAACAGTACGCCGAGCGCGGCGTTCGTCGCCGACGCACTCGTGTTCGCCCGCCGTCCCGGCGAGATCTGCGAGATCGATACTTCGCGGATCGCCGCGCCCGGCTTGATCGAGTACCGCTTCCGCAAGCTCCCGTTCGTCTTGCAGGCGGCCGAGGCGAACTTCGAGACCGTCATCGGCTACACGCTCGCCGCGGGAACTGACTGCATCGACGCGATGAAGAACGCCTCCGACGCCGTCGCGCAAATCGACTTCATCTACCGGTAGGCTCCGGCGCCTGCCGAGCGTTCTTCTTCTCGCGAGCGAGACCTGAGCTAGAGCGTGTCGAACGTGCCGATCAGGGCGGCGCCCGAGTTGCACTGAACGCCCGTCAGCGAGGCGACGGCCGCGGTGGTGCAGTCGATCGCGAAAAGCGAGGTGCCGGCGGTGCTCGGGTAATTCAGCGTGCCGGCGGTGTTCGGCTGGGTCAGCGAGCCGGACGAGAACAGGTTCTTCGCGTCCAGCGTGTCGGTTGGGGTGATCGTCGCGCCGGCGGTGTTCGCGCCGATCACGAAGTTGACGTCCGAGGTGGGGTTCTGGATCGGGCCGGCCGGCTGGGCGGCGGTGAACGTCGCAGCGGGCGCCGTCGCGCTCGTGCCGAGCGTGGCGACGTTCGACGAGCTATAGGGTGCAGCAGTGCCCGGGTTGGTCGAGCCGTAGGCGACCGACGCGCCGAGCGACGATGCGGCGTCGTGCACGCGGTATTGCACGCCGGTCGCATAGTCGAAGTCCTGGAACAGGCGGCAGGTATAGCCCGCAGGCGCCGTGCCGGCGACGATCACGGTGTACTTGCCGTTGGTCGCAAGCTGCGGGATGGGGCACGAGAGGCCGGCCAGCGCGGCCGAGCTCGAGGAGGCGCCGGCGGAACGGACGACCGCCGTGTACGCTACCGTCGGCTCTTGGATGAAGAGCGACGTCTGGCCATACGGCATGTTCGTCGTGCTCGGAGCGGCCGGTGAGGAGGCGGCGGCGGCGCCGGTGGCCGTCAGGTAGATATCGATGTTGCTGCCGAGGTCCGGCGAGCCGTTGACGAAGCGGATGTTCGCGGTCTGACCGCCGGTGCCGACGTTGTTGCCGAGCACACCGGACGAGCCGCCCCCGCAGGCGGCCAGCGAGAGCGCGGCAGGCACTGCCACGAGCGCAGCGAGACGGGTCAGAGTCATACGTGGGTCCTATCGAAGAGCATGGTTGCGTAAAAAGCGCGGACGTCCTGAGAACGCACGAAACCTACCATTGGTCTCGCCGTGGTAAACGCAGCCGTGAGGACAGGATTAGCGTTGGCTCGGATTTTCCTGAGCCGGTCTAGCGCAAGCGCACGGCTCGTGCGACGCGGGTCACGATCCCGTCGCGTACCAGCGCGTCGACGATGCCGGGAAGCTCGTGCAAGCGGTCGGCCGGAACGACGGCGGCCAGGTCGCGCTCCAGCGCTTCGATCTCGAGCGTTTGGCGCGGCGGCACGTCGCGCAAGCGGTCGATGATTCGCCCGCGCAGGAAGCGGGTCGTGCGCGCGAACGGGAGTGCGCTCTGCGGCGGTTTGCGCTTGGCGTGCGCGCGCGCTCGCTCGGCCAGCTCGTACGGATCGACCGGCGCGGCGGCGCACGCCTCGCGCAGCGGGCAAACCAGGCACTTCGGCGCGCGCGCGGTGCACAGCGTCGCGCCGAGGTCCATCAGGGCCGAGTTCCAGTCGTGCGCCGCATCGCTCGGCACGGCCGCGAGGGCGAGCGTGTCGAGCGCGCGCGCGTCGGCCAGCGGCGGGTGCTCCAAGCCGAAGCGCACGCGGTGCACGACCCGGCGCAGGTTGACGTCCATGGCCGCGTCGGGGCGCTCGAAGGCGAACGCGCGCAGCGCCGCGGCGGTGTACGCGCCGACGCCCGGCAGCGCGAGCAGCGCGTCGGTCTCGACGGGCAGCGCGCCGCCGTGCCGCTCGACGAC
>CAXTNU010000037.1:0-19828 GCA_964245595.1 uncultured bacterium
GCGCGCTGCTCCGGCGCGCGACGGGCGGCCGCGGCGGCGGCGACCAGGCGCGGCTTGGGCGTGGTGCCGATCGCGACCACGCGCGCGGTGACGATCTCGACCGGGTCCTGGCGCGCCGCGAAGCCGTAGCGCTGCTCGTGCCGGGCGTGGAACGACTCGACCGCTTCTTCCAAAGAGCGGGGAGCGGTCACGACCAGCTCGGTCGACTGGCCGACGTAGCGCAGATCGAGCTCGCGCACGAAGCTGCGGTCGGCCTTTGCTACGCCTTGCTCGCCCAGCGCCGTGTCGCCCTCGCGCGCGAGCGCGTCGAACAGCTTGCGGGTGCGCTTCCACGTCTCGTCGTCGGCCGGCGCGACCAGCGAGCGCACCGCCACCTGGCGCACGTCCGCCGCGAGCAGTCCGTAGGCGGAGAACACGCCCGGCGCGCCGGGAACGACGATCCGCCCGACGCCGATGTCCGCCGCGACCGCGCAGGCGTGCAGCGGCCCGCCGCCGCCGAACGCCAGCAGGGTGAAGTCGCGCGGGTCGTGCCCGCGCTCGACCGAGACGATGCGCAGGACCTTCGCCATCTCGGCGTCGACCAGCGCGACGATTCCGGCCGCGGTGCGCTCGACATCGTTGCCCAGCGGCCCGCTCACCGACGCGACGGCCGCGCGCGCGCGGTCCTCCTGGATCGGGAACGCGCCGTCGAGCAGCGCGCGGGGGTTGAGCCGGCGCAGCACGACGTTGGCATCCGTGACGGTCGGCCGGTCGCCGTTGCCGTAGCAAGCCGGGCCCGGATCGGCGCCGGCCGAGATCGGCCCGACGCGCAGCGTCCCGGCCGCGTCGTTCCAGGCGATGGTGCCGCCGCCCGCGCTCACCTCGGCCAGGTCGACGAACGGGAACCTTACCGGATAGCCGCTGCCCTTGACGGAGCGCCCGCTGTGCGTGGAACCGGCCGCCTCGAACGAGGCGCTGACCTCCGGCACGCCGCCGAAGACCGTGCCGGCTTTCGCCGTGGTTCCGCCCATGTCGAACGAGAGCACGTTCTGCAAGCCGAGCGCACGGCCGAGGTAGGCCGCGCCGATGACGCCGCTGGCCGGACCGCTCTCGATCAGCGTCGCGGGCCGGCGCGCGGCGGTCTCGAGTGCCGCCATGCCGCCGTCCGAGCGCATGACGAAGATCGGCGCCTGCACGCCCAGCGCCCGCACCCCACGCGCGACCCGCTCGAGATACGCCCGCACGATCGGCGACAGCGCGGCGTTGACCACGGTGGTCGAGAAGCGCTCGTACTCGCGGTACTGCGGGTCGATCTCCGACGACAGCGAGACTTCGACGCCGGGGATAGAAGCGGTCAGCGCGTCCGCGACGGCCTGCTCGTGGGCGGAGTCGACGTCCGCGTGCAGCAGTCCAACGGCCACGGCGGTGATGCTCCGGTCGCGGATCGTCGCGACTGCGGTGTCGACCGTGCCCCGGTCGAGTTCGACGAGCGTGGTGCCGTCGTGCGTGCGCCGCTCGCGCACGACCAGCCGGTCCTCGCGCCGAGCCAGCGGCTTGGGCCGCGTAACGTTCAGGTCGTAGATCGCGCTGCGGTTCTGCCGCCCGATCTCCAGCACGTCGCGAAAGCCTTCGGTCGTGATGAACGCGACCCGCGGCAGCTCCAGGTGAACCTGCCCGAGCAGCGCGTTCGTCGCGATGGTGCTGGCATGCGCGACGAGCGCCACCTCGCCCGGCGCGACGTCCGCGAGCAGCGAGCGCAGGGACTCCAGCAGCCCGTCCTCAGGCGCCTGCGGCGTCGAGGAGACTTTGAAGCGCACCAGCCGCCCGTCGTCCTCCAGCGCGACGAGATCGGTGAACGTCCCGCCGATGTCGATCCCAACGCGCCAGCTCATGTGGCGCCGATTCCCAAGAACGCTTCCTGCACCAGTGGGTCTCCTATCAAGTCGCTCGCCATTCCCTCCAGAACCACCCTTCCCGTCTGTAACACGTAGGCGCGATCCGCCAGCCGCAGTGCCTCGCGCACATTTTGCTCCACCAGCAGCACCGTCGTCCCCCGTGCTGCAATCGCGCGGATGCCGGCGTAAATCTGCGGGATCAAGATCGGGGCGATGCCGAGCGACGGTTCGTCGAGCATCAGGAGGCGCGGGCCACTCATCGTTCCGCGCGCGATCGCGAGCATCTGCTGCTCACCGCCGGACAGGGTCGAGGCGCGCTGGTCGAGCCGTGCGCGCAGAATCGGGAACGCCGCGAACGCCGCTTCCAAGCGCTCGCTGCGGCGCGCGGCGTCACGGTCCACGAACGCACCCAGCAGCAGATTGTCGCGGACGGTCGCGCTGGCGAAGACGCGCCGGCCTTCGGGAACGTGCGCGATTCCGCGCGCGACGATGCGGTGCGCCGCGATCCGGGTGACGTCCTCGCCGGCGAAGCGAATCGTGCCCTGCTCCGCCCGCACCAGCCCGCTGACGGCCCGCAGCAGCGAGGTCTTGCCCGCGCCGTTCGCCCCGACCAGCGCGACGATGCTGCCCCTGTCCGCATACAGCGACACTTCCTGCAGCGCACGCATCCCGTCGTACGCGACCGACACGCCGGCGACTTCCAGCAACCGCCGCTCTCCCGGCCCGAGCATGCTCACGACGCTTCCTCGGCGATGTGCGCACCGAGGTAGGCCTCGATCACGCGGGAGTCGCGGACGGCGTCGTGGGCGTTGCCGCGGAAGATCGTCTTTCCGGCGGCGATCACGACGACGTGCTCGGCGATCGGCATCAGTACTTCCATCACGTGCTCCACCATGAGCACGGTGATCCCGCGGGCCAGGATGCGGCGCAGCAGGCCGACCGCGTCCCGGCACTCGGCCGGGGTGAGGCCCGCCATCACCTCGTCGAGCAGCAGCAGCGCCGGTTCGGTGGCGAGCGCCCGTGCGACCTCGAGCCGCTTCTTGTCCGCGATGGTCAGCGCGCGGCCGAGCCGATTCGCCTTCTCCGCCAGGCCGACGAACGCTAACGTCTCGCGCGCGTGCTCGATCGCATCGGCCAGGCGCGGCTTGCGCAGCAGCGCGCCGACCGTAGTCGCTTCGAGCACGGTCATGTCGGCGAACGTCTGCACGATCTGGTACGTCCGCCCGATACCCAGCGCCGCGACTCGGTGGTACGCCATCCCGGCGACCTCCTCGCCTCGGAACCGCACCGAGCCCGCACTCGGCTTCATCGCACCGGCGATGCACCCGAACGCGGTCGACTTGCCCGCGCCGTTGGGCCCGATCAGCGCCGTCAGGCTTCCTTGGGCCACGTCGAGGTCCACGCCATCCAGCGCCCGCAGTGAACCGAACTGCTTCGTCAGCCCACGCACTTCCAGCAAAGGGGCGGCTGTTGCCGAAGCCGGCCCGGTCATGCCGCACCCCCCGGCGCACTCGCCGCCCCTGCAAGCGCCACTTCCGCGCCGCGCCGGCGGCGCAGCGTGTCGACCACCGTGCCGACGATGCCGTACGGGCGCAGCGCGGCGATCAGGCAGATGATCGCGCCGTAGATCACCAGGTCGTACCCCTTGCCGCCGCCGCCCAGCTTGAGTGCGACGCCCTTCGCCAGCGCCACGTACACCAGCGCCCCGGCCGCCGGCCCCCACAGCGTGCCGATCCCGCCGACCACGCCGATCAATGCGATGTCGATCGAAATTCCCAGCGCGATGGTCGAGGGCGGGTCGACGAACAGCGTGTACTGCGCGTAGAGCACGCCCGCCACGGCCGCCATCGCGGCCGACGCCGCGAACGCGATCAGCTTCCAGCGCCGCTCGTCGATGCCCGCCGAGGCCGCGGCAGCGTGATTGGCCCGCAGCGCGCGCAGGTAGTACCCCATGCGCGAGCGCTCCAGCCAGATCGTCGCCAACTGCACCAGCGCGAACAGCGCCAGCGCCAGCAGCACGTACGGTCCCTTTTCCGGAAACTGCAGCGCCGGCCAGCCGCTGGCGATCGGCAGCTCGAACCCGTTCGCTTTTCCAAGCCACGATTGCGTGCGCACGAACGCGTCGACCAGCGCCGCGACGGCGATCGTCGCGATCGAGAAGTAGTGCCCGCGCAGCGCCAAGGTCGGGAAGCCGGTCGCCAGCGCCAGCGCCGCCGCGACCAGCATGCCGGCCGGAATCGCCAGCCACGGCGACACGCCGTGCGTCACGCACAGCCCCGCCGCGTACGCCCCGCAGCCGAAGAAGATCGCGTGCCCGAACGAGATGTTGCCGGCATACCCGCTGATCCAGTTCCACGACTGCCCGAGTACCGCGTACAGCAGCAGCGTGAAGACCAGGTCGAGCACGACCGCATTGTGCAACCCGAACGCCGCGACCAGCCCCACGACCACGATCGCCCCGAGCGCGACCAGATGCGGCTTCGCCGTCCCGAACGCCCGCGTCATCGCCGCACCGTCGTCATCGACGCCCCAGCAGCCCCTGCGGCCGCACCAGCACGACGACCAGGTACGCCAGATACACCGGCACCATCTTCAGCTCGGGCGAGAGGTAGAACCCGCCGAACACTTCGAGCAAGCCCACCAGCAGCGCCCCGACCAGCGCGCCCTGGATGCTGCCGAAGCCGCCCAGCGCCACGACCACGAACGCGGTCAGCGCGAACGGCGCGCCGGCCGTCGGGTACACCGGGTACGACAGCGTCAGCAGCGAGCCGGCCGCGCCCACGCACGCCGCGCCGATCCCGAACGCCAGCGCGTTGGTGCGCTGCACGTCGATCCCCATCAGCGTCGCCGCCACCCGGTCCTCCGCGACGGCGCGCATGGCGCGCCCGGTCTCGGTGTACTCCACGAACGCGAACAGCAGCGCGGTCAGCAGCAGCGCGCCGATGCCCTCGACCACGCTGGCCTGCGACACCGCGACCGGCCCGAGCTGCAGCGTGCCGGCGAACGGGCGGTTCGGCGCGGAGAGGAAGTCGCTCGAGAAGAACGCCTGCGCCAGCCCCTGCAGCAGCACCAGCAGCCCGAACGTGCCGAACACCGTGGCCTCCGGCGGCCCGTTCAGCAGCCGCCGCACGAACAGCCGGTAGACCACGATCCCGAACAGGAACAGCGCGACCGCCACCAGCGGCAGCCCGAGCAGCGGGCCGATCCCGAGCAGCGCCAGCCCGAACGCGCCGTACATGGCCAGCATGAGGAACTCGCCGTGGGCGAAGTTCACCACGTCCATCACGCCGTACACCAGCGTCAGGCCGACCGCGACGAGCGCGAAGACCAGCCCCGTCAGCAGCCCGCCGACGAGCAGCTGCGCGAAGGTGCTCAGCGCTTCCACCCCGGCATCGGCCAGATCGCCGGCTTCACCGCCACGTCGAACGGCCACACGGTCTCGTACTTGCCGTCCTGCACCTGCTCGATGATACCGGCCCCGCCGACGTTCTGGCCCTGCGCGTCGAAGCGGATGTTCTTCCACGGCATGAGGGTCAGGTTGCCGGGGATGTTCGTCTTGGTCAGGGCGGTGCGGATCGCGTCGGGCTTGGTCGAGCCGGCCCGGTCGATCGCATCGGCCAGCACCAGCACGCCCATGAAGTCGCGCGCGGTGTTGCCGTCGAGCGGCTTGCCGCCGAAGCGCTGGCGGAAGAGCTGGTCGATCAGCGGCACGGCCTGGTTGCGGTGCTTGATGTCCAGCGAGAACACCTCGCGGGTGAACACGCCCTCGGCATCCTTGCCCTCGGTCTTGATGAAGCCGGGATCGATGAAGCCCGCGTCCTGCGCCAGGATCGCCTTGGGCTGCACGTTCTGCTCCTTGTAGCCGCGCATGAACAGCAGCGCGTCGGGCAGGTACGAGGCCTGCATGACGACGTCGGGGTTGGCGGATTTGACCTTCTGCACCTCGGCGTTGACCTCGGTCGTCGTCGCGGCGTACGCGACCCGCGCCGCGACGTCGTAGCCGTACTTCTTGCCGGCCGCTTCTTCCGCGTCGCCCGCGCCGGTGCCGAACAGCCCGTCCTCGCCGACGATCGCGACCCGCTTGGCGTCGGCGTGCTTGGTCTTCTTGAGGTCGTTGAGGAACTGGTAGAAGTTCTCGGCGAAGGTCGCGTCGCTGGGCGTCGTGCGGAAGAACCACTTCAGCCCGCGCGCGGTGAGCCCGGGCGACGACGAGTCGGGATTGAGGTACGGGATGCCGTAGCGCTCGGCGACTTGCGAGGCGGTCGCGGTGGTGGACGAGGTGTACGCGCCGATCAGCGCCACCGCGTGGTCCTGCGTGATGAGCTGCTCGGCCGCGGCGCGCGCTTGATCCGGCTTGCCCTGCGAGTCCGCGAACACCAGCCGAATGCGCGCCCCGCCGGCGTGCGGCAAGCCGTTGTGACCGACCGCCGGCAGCGGGTAGCTGACGTGGCCGTTCACCAGGTCCTGAGCTAGCTCTTGCGCGGCGCGCAGGCCGGCCCCGGTCTGCGCCGAGGCGCCGGTGAGCGGCAGCACCGAGCCGATCACGATGTCGGGCGCGGCGGCGCGCAGCGGCGCGGCCGGCGCGGCGAGCGTGAGGGCGACGGCGGCGGCGAGAACGGCGACCGGGCGGCGAACGTGCATACAAACCCCTTCCAAGCTAGCGTGCTGCCCGAGTGTGCGTCGGGCGCTCAGCGTTTCCCCACCGCGCAGGCGTCAGAGGGACCACTCCCAGGCGTTCCAGTCCTCCACCATGCCGTTGGGGCGGAAGTTCTTGAGGTTGGCGTTGACCGCTTCGATCTGGCGCGGCCACCACAGGTACACGAACGGCGCGTCGCGCGCCAGCAGCCGCTCGATCTTGGAATAGGCGGCCTTGCGGGTCGGGCGGTCGTAGTGGGTCAGCGCCTCTTCCTGCGCCGCGTCCATCTCTTGGTTGCAATACGCCGGCCAGTTGAAGCCCTTGGGACGCACCTCGCGGCAGATCAGTTGGGTCGAGTTGTCCGGATCGGTGCCGGCGAACCAGGTCTGCAGCGCCATGTCGTAGCGCCCGCTCGCCATCACGCCCGTGCCGGGCGGCCCGTAGAGCAGCGCGGTGGTGTAGCCCTTGAGCTCGACCTCGATCCCGGCCTCTTTGAGCATCGAGGCGATCTGGACGCCGCGGTTGCGGTCGGTGCTGCTGTCGCTGCGGAAGGCCATGCCCAGGCTGAGCCGCTTGCCGTTGCGCACTCGGATGCCGTCCGGACCGGGATGCCAGCCGGCCGCGTCGAGCAGCGCCTCGGCGCCGGGCAGATCGCGCTGGGCGGTACCGGCTTGCGGATCGTACGCCCACATCAGCGGCGGCAGGTCTTCCTGAGCCGCGACGGTCGTGTCGAACGTCACCTCGCGGACGAGCCGCGGTTTGTCGATCGCCAGGCCGATCGCGCGCCGCACGCGCGGGTCGGTGACGTGCTCGGTGTTGAACGAGATCGCGTCGTTGCCGTTGAACGGCACCAGGTGGACGTCCACTCCCGGAATCGCCTTGAGTTCCGGGTAGACCTTCGGCGTTGCCAGCACCACCCAGTCGACCTCGTGAGCGCGCAACTGGTTGGTCGCGGTGTTCTCGTCGGGGATGATGCGCAGCGAGACCTTGCGCAGCTTCGGCTTGCCCAGAAAGTAGCCGTCGTTGGCGACGAACTCGATCCGGTCGCCGCGGTACCACTTCACGATCTTGAACGGCCCGGTTCCGATCGGGTGCTCGTTGAACGCGACGTGGTTGAGGTTGGGCTCGCGCTCGAGCAGGTGTGCGGGGATGATGAAATACGGCGCGTCGCTGTGGGCGAAGAACGTATTGACCGCCGGCGCGAAGGGCCGCTTGAGCCGGAACACCGCGGTGTAGGGGTCGGGCGTGTCGACCCGCGCGATCTGGTCGTAGCCGTGGCGGCTGCCGACCAGCGTCTTGGGGTTGTTGAGCGCGCTGACCGTGAAGGCGACGTCGTGGCTGCTGAACGGCGCGCCGTCCTGCCATCTCACCCCGTGGCGCAGGTGGTAGGTGATCGTCAGCCCGTCCTTGCCGATCCCGCCGTTCTCCAGCGTCGGCACGGTCTGGGCCAGGATCGGCACCAGCCGCCCGTCCGGCTCGGTCGCGATCAGCGGGTCCATGACGAGCGCCTCGGGCGTCACCTCGACCTCCTGGGTCGACAGGAGCGGGTTGAGCGAGTTGGGCGAGCCGGTCATCGCGATCCGCAGCTCGCCGGGAGGTCCCCAAGGACGTGCATTGCCGGCGGACGACCCGGTCGTGTCCGAACCGCCGCTGCGCGTACACCCGGCCAGCGCCAGCACCACAGCCACCAACGAAACAAGCGCGCGATATCTCACCAGGCGCTGGTTCGCGAAACGCCCGGCGGCTCCCCGAGCGCCCCATCCTCGGCTACGTCATCGGGTCGGGTCGGTCTGGGTGACGCTTCTGCTCCAGAGGTCGTGATATGCGGGGCCCTCGGGGCCATTCTTGAGCGCGTGCGCGCCGTAGCGCGAAAAGGTTGCGGTCACCAGCAAGTTGGCCCCGAAGAGCCCGTTGTAGCGCACCCACGGCGTGCTCTCGGTGATGAAGACGAGGTTGCTCCCGGTTTCCCACGGTGGTCCATCGTCGGTGACGTCGTCGGCGAGGGACGTGTCGGTCGGAAAGGTGCCCGCGGATGCGTGGCTAGCGTGGGAATGCCATGACGAGTAGACGGTCAGCGGCCCGACCGCGCCGACCGGCTTCTGCGCGAACGCGTACGGAGCGCCGACGTAGCGCTGTTCGTTGCCGTGCCACTCCATGGTCACGTCGACCAGTTGCACCGAGAGGGTGGAAGGGAAAAGGATTACTTTGGCGGTGATCCGTTCCCAGTCCCCGATGTGCGCGAGATAGCCCGTGTTGTCGGCCAGCGGCGGCGTGTCCCACTGGCGCACGGCACTGGGCGCCATGTCGCCGTTGTACGGGTAGAAGAAATAGTACGTCAGCAGGTGGGAGTCGCCTTGCTTGGAGATGCGGCAGTAGGCCGGTGCGGTGCACTTGCCGCCGACGAGCGGCTGGCCCCGCAGCGTCTCGACCTGGTAGCGCGAGAACGGTGACGGATGCACCGCCAGCGGCCCGTCGTCGTACTGAGCGGTGGAGCCGGGCGCGGCCTCCATCGGCCACAGCGAGCGCAGGTCGGTCTCGCCGCGCGAACCGAACTCCGTTCCGCTCGAGAGCCCGGCGAGCTGCGCGCCGGTGAGCGGGCCGGCGGCGACCAGCGGCAAGTCGGCCGGGCGGGTCAGACGGCGGCCGATCGAGCCGTACGACATCTCGGCGGCGCCTTGCACGAGCGACGCGCGATCGAGGAACCACTCGACCGACGAAGGCCGGTACGCATCGCGCGAGTGCAGGCGCACCACCGGCGCCAGCTTGCGCGCGACGGCCGCCGCGAAGCCGTGATCGCGACCGTCCCGCCGCTCTTGCGCCGCCGCACCCGTCATGGAGAAGGCGAACGCCGGGCGGCGGGGATACGTGCCGTCGGCGCTCTTGTCGAAAAGGCGTTTCGGCGGCTGGGTCGTGAAGTCGTATGCCGAGACGCGCGACTCTTCCTCGGCGAAGAGCTGCAGCGGGCGCGCGAGCACGACGGTGAACGCCTGCAGCGCCAAGAAATCGCATTCGACCGAGGCTGGGTTCTCGCTGAAGCCGAGCAGCGGAACGTCGGTGTGCCGGCCGAGGTAGATGCGCTCCGATGCCCCGAACACCGGGCCGGTCACCGCGGTTGAAGGTCCGTCGCCGACCGACACCGTGTATCTCAGCACGCCGTTCGGCGCGGTCTTTCGGAGGTAGACCGCATAGTAGCCGGGGAACTCGCGCGACGCATTGGCCGGCACGAGCACGTCGCGATCCGACACGACCACGGTCGGAACGTACTCGTCCTGGTCGGGTCCCAACTGGCGTACTACCAGAATTCCGATGCGCGCGCCTTGCACGCACAGCCCGACGCCGCCTTGCGAGAAGAACATTGCCGGCCGCGGCGGCTGCGTGCGGAACCGCACCAGCAGGGCCAGCGTCCACATCACGTTGTTCCGGAAGCTGCCCGCGTTCTCCAGCGCCGCGTAGCCGGCGCCGGCAACGTGCAACTGCGAGTCGCCGTTGGTCGCGCCGAACGCGCGCGAGATCGGCGGCAAGAGCTGCGCGGTGGCCCGCGAGCGAGGCGTCAATCCGGCCGCCGCCAGCCCGGCGGCCGTCCCCAGCTTGAGCACCGAGCGGCGCGTGTGCACGATCGATCCACCTTCGTCTCACCAACGTGGAGCCGGCACGAGCGGCCGGTAGCCCCAGGTCGGCGCCGGGCCGCGCGATTTCCTCCCGGCGCGAACGACGCTACGTGCCGATCAGCTCGCGCAGGGCGTGCTGCAAGATCTTGGGGGCTTTGCCCTGGAACAGGACGCTCTCGTTGCCGCCGCCCGCCGCCGGGCCGCTGTCGGACTCGCTGCGCGTACACCCCGCCAGCGCTAGCACCACAGCCACCAACGAAACGAGCGCGCGATATCTCACCCGGCGCTCGCGACTTGAGCGGCGGCCCCTAAGCGCTGCGCCCCGGCCGGCTAGAAGGTCAGAATCGGTCAGCTACCGTTGAGTGGTATGAAGCCGTTTCGGTGCGCAAGCCCTCGTAATGTTATTTCGGGACGAGTGGATCGAAGTCGTGAACCTCTATTCCGGCCCGCCTGAGCTTATCAAGCTGCGCGGCTGTCTTTTCCCGATACCCTTCCTCGCCGGCATCAAGATGCCGTTCGATGAACCGCTCACCCATCGCGGCGAGAAGTAGCAGTTGCAACCGCGTGATCTGCCCGGGACGGGTAGGATACAAACCGCGAACGACGCTGTCCTGATTATACCCTGCGATTGAGGCGTCTACCTGACTAAGGTTGCTGAAGCCTAGGTTCCTGAGTAATCGCGTCGTCCAGTCGTATGAAAAATCGGACACGCGCCCATCGGGGCCGAGAACTCGATCGAGATAGGCTTTCACTGCGTCGGGGACGATGTCCGCAGCACCAAGATTTCCTACCTCTACGCTCCGGCGCGCCTGCTCCTTGATTGCTAAGTCCTGGTCCTGGATTGCTTGAAATTCCCGATCTGCAAGCTCCAAAAGCCCAGCTAGCGTCAGGAAGCGTCTGCTGATCTCAGCGGGAATCGACGATGCTGACTTGTACTGAATATCGTGTTCGATTTCTGCCCACGCGTGTTGAAGGATCGTCCTCACCTGCAACTCGACGATGGCACGGCTGAACCGTGCGTATTCTCCTAATTGAGTTCGAGTGTCTTTGAGCGTAACGAGATAGTGGATGCTTTGATAACCGAATCGCCCCTCTTCAAGAAGCGCTGCTCCTTTATCGGAACGCTCGAAGATATCGAATTCTTCACCGATCATCGTCTCGATTGCATCGAGAGACCGTGGAAAGAACGCGATGATTCGTACTCCGGCAAGGTCGTCGATTTCCCGAAGAGGGTCTTGGTACTTCGGCACCTCGGGGTCATGATCCGATGGTGAAGCCGCTTTCAACTTGAAGCTATCTACTTCTTTAGCTCGGGCATCGACGCTTTGTACCCGTATACTTCTACGGTTTAAGCATTCACGTATGAGGCGCTGAACTTCATTAGCTAGCGAAACGTAGAAGTCACGTTCCTTTTGATATCCTGAAGCGGCCTCATTGCCATGAGCCTCAAAGTCGAATGGTGCATTCTCAGACGACTGATCTAACGTGTCATGCTCACGCTGCATACCGGATGAACTGGTTACAGCTTCCGCCATTTATCTGGGGAGCCGCCGCTCGAAACGCGAACCCGCTCCACGTGGATCGGTCCATTGGGACTCAATTCTCGCGCCCGCTGGATTGCTTCGGCCTGAGTCTCCGCCACGACACTCGCTCTTTGCGTGTTAGCTCGTTTTACGGCGTATTTGCCATCGCGTTGGCGCTCGATGAATAATGGATTGCTGTTCATCCCTCGAAACCTCTCCTAGCGACTCCGCCGGCTCTTGCCACGAACCCTTTTTTCGTCGTTTCATCTATACGTACCCGCACGGGCCTAGAGCCACTGTCGGAAACGGCGCGCGCTTGGCCTCCGTTTATCCCGGCTAAGAAGGCGGCCCTGCTACGTGCCGATCAGCTCCCGCAGCGCGTGCTGGAAGATCTTGGGCGCCTTGCCCTGGAACAGGACGCTCTCGTTGCCGCCGATCTGCTTGCGCAAGTTGACCAGCTCGTCGCGCAGCGCGGCGGCCTTCTCGAACTCCAGGTTCGCCGCGGCTTCGCGCATCTTGCGCTCGATCTCCTTGGCCATCGCCTCGGCCACGTCGCGCGGCAGCTTCTCGGCCCGCACCGCGTTGGCAGCGTCCGTCCCGCCCTCGGCCCCGCCCAGCACGCTCAGGATATCGTGGACTTCCTTGCGGATCGTCTTGGGCTCGATCCCGTGCTCGCGGTTGTAGGCGACCTGCGTCTCGCGGCGGCGCCTGGTCTCGCCCAGGGCCTTGGCCATCGACTCGGTCACGGTGTCGGCGTACATGATGACCTTGCCCTCGACGTTGCGCGCCGCGCGGCCGATGGTCTGGATCAGCGACGTGCCCGAGCGCAGGTAGCCTTCCTTGTCGGCGTCGAGGATGCCGACCAGCGACACCTCGGGCAGGTCGAGCCCCTCGCGCAGCAGATTGATGCCGACCAGCACGTCGAACTCGCCCTTGCGCAAATCGCGCAGGATCGCGATCCGCTCGAGCGTCTCGATCTCGCTGTGCAGGTAGCGCACGCGGATGCCGTTCTCCAGCAGATAGTCGGTCAGATCCTCGGCCATCTTCTTGGTCAGCGTCGTGACCAGCACGCGCTCGTCCTTTTCGGCCCGGGCGCGAATCTCGTCCATCAGGTCGTCGACCTGGTGGCGGGTCGGGCGGACCTCGACCTCGGGGTCGACCAGGCCGGTCGGGCGGATGATCATCTCCGCGACTTGGCTCGATTTACCCATCTCGTACGTCGCCGGGGTGGCCGAGACGTAGAGCACCTGGTTGAGGTGCTTGTCGAACTCGTCGTAGGTCAGCGGCCGGTTGTCGAGCGCCGAGGGCAGCCGGAAGCCGTGCTCGACCAGCGAGAGCTTGCGCGAGCGGTCGCCGCCGTACATGCCGTGCACCTGCGGCAGCGTGACGTGCGACTCGTCGACCAGCAGCAGCCAGTCCTTGGGGAAGAAGTCCAGCAGGCACCAGGGCTGCGAGCCGGGCTCGCGGCCGGACAGCGGGCCCGAGTAGTTCTCGACGCCGTTGCAGTAGCCGACCTCGCGCAGCATGTCGAGGTCGTAGCGCGTGCGCTGCTCGAGCCGCTGCGCTTCGAGCAGCTTGCCCTCGCCCTTGAAGAACTTGAGCCGCTCCTCGAGCTCGTTCTCGATCGAGATGACCGCGCGGCGCAGCTTCTCGTCGGGCGTGATGTAGTGCTTGGCCGGGAAGATCTTCAGCTCGTCTTTCGACGTGACGTACTCGCCGGTGAGCTGGTTGACGACGTTGATCGCCTCGATCTCGTCGCCGAAGAACTCGATCCGGTGCACCAGCTCCTCGTCGACGCCCACGAACTCCAGCGTGTCGCCGCGGACCCGGAACGTCCCGCGCACCAGGTTGAGGTCGTTGCGGCGGTACTGCATGCCGATCAGCTTGCGCAGGAAGTCGTCGCGGTCGATCGACTGGCCGACCCGGATGTCGGCGGCCATCTCCATGTAGTCCGAGGGCGAGCCCAAGCCGAAGATGCACGACACCGAGGCGACGATCAGCGTGTCGGGCCGGGTCAGCAGCGACTGGGTGGCGGAGTGGCGCAGCCGCTCGACCTCGTCGTTGACCGAGCTGTCCTTGGCGATGTAGGTGTCGGTGTGCGCGACGTACGCCTCGGGCTGGTAGTAGTCGAAGTACGAGACGAAGTACTCGACCGCGTTCTTGGGAAAATAGTCGCGGAACTCGGCGCAGAGCTGCGCCGCCAGCGTCTTGTTGTGGCACAGCACGAGGGTCGGCTTCTGGACCAGCTCGACGACCCGCGCCATCGCCATCGTCTTGCCAGAGCCCGTCACGCCGAGCAGCGTCTGCGCCCGGTCGCCGCGCAGAACGCCGTCGGCCAGGGCCTGGGTGGCTTTCGGTTGGTCGCCTGCTAGCGGGTACGACGACACGAGCTCGAACTTGGGCATGCGTTGCCATAACGCCGGTACCGAGCGGGATGGTGGCAACCTACCCGTACCGGCACCCTTTGCGGCGAGTCCCGAGCCTTAAGCCCTCTTAACCCAGGACAAGAGGGCACCGAGCACCAAGCAGGCACGTCTTCCCCCTGTTTGCGCTCGGGCTCCGGCCCGAGGCAGAAGAGAGAGAAAGCCCGTGATCTCGAACCAAGCGCCGCTGCTCTTCAGCGGGACCTCCAACCGGCAACTGGCCGAAGAGATCGCCAAGCGGATGCAGACGCGCGTCGGCAACGCGCTGGTCGACCGCTTCAAGAACGAAGAGTGCCGCATCGAGATCAGGGAGAACGTGCGCGGCTCCGAGGTCTTCGTCATCCAGTCGCTCTGCCGCTCGCCCCAGGGCGCGACGGTGAACGACTCGGTGATGGAGCTGCTGCTCATCATCGACGCCTTGCGCCGGGCCTCGGCCAACCGCATCACCGCGGTCATCCCGTACTTCGGTTACGCCAAGCAGGACAAGAAGACCAAAGGCCGCGAGCCGATCTCGGCCAAGCTGGTCGCGAACATGATCGAGCGGGCCGGCGCCGAGCGGATCGTCACGCTCGACCTGCACGCGGCGCAGATCCAGGGTTTCTTCGACATCCCCGTCGACAACCTGATGGCCGCGCCGACCCTGTGCAACTACCTCAAGAACCAGGACTTGCAGGGCGACCGGATCGTGGTCGTCTCGCCCGACGCGGGCGGCGTGCCGCGGGCCGAGATGTTCGCCAAGCGGCTCAAGTCGAATCTGGCGGTCATCATCAAGCGCCGGCCCGAGCCCGACGTTTCCGAGGTGACGCACATCGTCGGCGACGTGCAGGGTAAGATCGCGGTCGTGGTCGACGACATGATCTCGACCGGCGGGACGCTGGTCAAAGCGGCCGAGGCGCTGCGCAAGCGCGGCGCGACCGACGTCTACACCCTGGCCACCCACGGGATCTTCGCCGGCGACGCGATCACCCAGTTCGAAAACTCGGAGATCAACCGGGTGATCGTGACCAACACGATCCCGCGCACGATCGACTCGACCAAAGTCGAGCACCTCACGATCGCGCAGATCCTCGCGGACGCGATCAAACGGATCACCTCCAACCGCTCCGTCTCGGAGCTCTTCAACGCCGACGACACCGAGCCGCCGCCGCCTGCCCCGCAGGCCGAGCGCGAGACCGCCGTCGCGGCACTTTAGTGGGTTCACGCTCCGTGAACCCTTCACGGTCCTCGCTACGCTGTGGTCCGAATTAAGGAAATCATCTCAGATGGCCAAGAAGCACACCCTGACCACCCTCACCCTCGAAGCGCGCACCGGCGCCGGCACCACCAAGTCGCAGGCCCTGCGCAAGCTGGGCAAGGTTCCCGGCGTGGTCTACGGCCACGGCGACCCGACCCCGGTCTCCGTCGACGCCAAGCAGCTCGCCGAGCTGCTCCTCTCGGGCAACCGCTCGCACATCGTCGAAGCGACCGTGGCCGGCAAGCCCGACTCGGTGCTGATCCGCAAGATCGAAGCCCACCCGCTCTCGCGCAAGGCGCTGGCGGTCGATTTCCAGCGCGTGACGCAGGGCGAAGCGATCACGGCCAGCGTCACCGTCACGACGGTCGGCGTGGCGCGCGGCGTGAAGGACGAAGGCGCGGTGATGGACATCGTCACCCACACGCTCGACGTCAAGGGCCCGGCCCAGTCGATTCCCGACCACCTCGAGATCGACGTGAGCGACATGGGCGCGCACACGCACGTGAGCGCCGGCGACGTGAAGCTGCCCGAGGGCTTCGCCTTGCTCACCCCGCCCGATACCATCGTGATCTCGGTCGAGATCACCCGCGCCGCCGTGTCCGAAGGGCCGGCCGAAGGCACCGCCGAGGTTCAGCCCACCGACGCCCCCACCGCCTAGGTGGGTTCGCCTGCGGGCGAACCCGCCGCGCTGCGCGCGCTGTCGGCTGAATCGTAAGTGGACGACCTCTCGCTCGTGGTCGGGCTCGGGAATCCGGGCCCGCGCTACGCCCGCACGCGCCACAACGCGGGCTTCATCGTCGTCGACGCGCTGGCCGCGCGCTGGGGCCTGGGCAAGCGCGACTGGCAGAAGAAAAACGAGGCCCGCTTCGCGCTCGACCGCGCGCGGCGGGCGATCCTGGTCGAACCGCAGTCGTTCATGAACCTCAGCGGCCCGCCCACCCAGGGGCTGGCGACCTTCTACAAGGTGCCGCCGCCGCGCATCCTGGTGGTCGTCGACGACCTCGACCTGCCCTTCGGCACGCTGCGCATGCGGGCCGACGGCTCGAGCGGCGGCCAGAACGGGCTCAAGTCGCTGATCGCCGTCTTCGGAACGGGCTTCCCGCGCCTGCGGGTCGGGATCGGGCGCGATCACGAAGGCGACGCGATCGACCGGGTCTTGAGCGAGTTCGATCCCGACGAAGCGGCCGCGCTGCCGGGCATCGTAGAGCGCGCGGTCGAGGGAATCGAGCTCTGGCTGGATGGCGGTGTGGCTGCGGCCATGAACCGGGTGAACGTCAAGCCCCCAAAGTAGTGACCGCAATCATGTGTAGTGCAAAGGGCCTCAAATTCCGTCGAGGTAAACCGATGAACTTCATATGCACCGTGTCGCTGCGTTTCTCGCGGCGCTCGTCGCACTGGTTCCCTTGGGAACGAGCGCGGTCGGCGCGTCTGAAGGGGAGTGCATTCAACTCGCGTTCGTCAGCCGCCAAGCACCCCGAGTCCAGGCCGACGGCGCCCAAGCCTTGTTCAGCGACGTGAACGCGGTTCGCGCGCAGCACGGCCTCCCGACCCTCACCGAGGACCAGCGCCTGGCCCGCTTCGCGCTCCAGGTCGCCGAACAGATGGCCGCCCGGCACTACTTCGGCCACACCGACCCGGCCGGGATCACCTTCCAGGACCGCCTCAAGGCGGCCGGCGTCCCGTACCACGTCGCGGCCGAGAATCTGGCCTTGGACCAGGACGAGCAGCACGCCAACGCCGCCCTGGTGGCCAGCCCCGGTCACCTCGCGAACATCGTCGACCCGCGCCCGCGCCGGCTGGGCACCGCGGTCGTCGCCGCCGGCGACGGCCAGGTCTTCTTCGTCGAAGAGTTCGCGGACTGAGTTGCGGCCGAGCCGCCTTCGGCGCTGAACCCTGGGAGTCGGCCGAGCGTTCTCTAGGGAACAAGGGGGCAGCATGGACCTGAAGGGCCGTACGATCGTGATCCGCCTCGATGACGCCACGCTGGGTGCCGACGGCGCGACGTTCTTCTCCGACCTGGTCTTCCTTGGCAACCTGGGGATGCGGCCGGTGGTGGTGGCGCCGACGGCTGACGCCGCGCGCGCGGTCGTTCGGACCATGAACCGCAGCGGCGATACCGCCGTGGGCCTCACCGGCGCCGATGCCGGCATGATCCCCGCCGCGCCCGGCGAGACGATCGGCAACGTCGGCACCAAGCTGCTGCGCACGCTGCTCGACGCGGGTTACGTCCCGGTGATCGAGCCGCTGGCGATGAGCTTCGCCGGCGACGACGTCGCGGTCGGCGCGGACGCGGTCACCCAGGCGCTGGCCAGCGCCGTCGGCGCGGCGCGCGCGATCTTCTTCCACGACCGGGGCGGGGTCGTGGACGCCACCACCCACGAGCTGGTCGCCCAGCTCACCCCGGCCGAGGCGCTGACCATCGCCGAGGACGCCGCGCTGCCGGCCGACCTGCGGACCGCGATCCGGGCCGCCGCGCTGGGCGTGCGGGGCGGGGTCGGCGCGGCCCAGATCTGCGACGGGCGGGTCGCCCACGCGGCGATCGTCGAGTTCCTCACCGCCCGCCACCTGGGCACGCAAGTCGCGGGTACGGTGTACACCGGATGAAACCGCGTGCACTGGCCGCCTCGGCGGCACTTCTCCTCACGGCCCCGGCCCTGCTCGGCGCGACCGCGGCCGTGCCCGGCCTGCGCTCCAGCGGGACGCTGGTGGTCAGCGCCAACGTCTCGGGCGAGCCGATCAACGTCGGCGGCAACGTCGCGCTCTACCACAAGGGCACGCTCTACCGGCTCGACGTGCTCACGCTGGGCTTCCCCGGCACCTCGGGCGGCCTCTCGGCGCTGGCCTCGACCCTGATCGGACCGGGCGGCGTGTCGCTGCTCTACGACGGCGCGACCGGCGCGACGACGGCCTGGTCGAACCAGAACAAGACCTACTACCAGATGGCCGCCCCGCGCGCGGCTTCGACCGGCACGCCAGCCCCTGCCGCGCCGGCCGCCCCGAGCGATCCGCTCGCGGGCCTGGCGACCCTCGCCACGACCCTGCACGACGTGCAGACGGCGACGATCCAGCTCACCGGCCACACGCTGGTGAACGGCCACCCCACCACCGACATCGACGTGCAGATGAAGCGCCAGATGCCCGGCAAGCCGCTCGAAGACTACCACGCCCAGCTCGCGCTGGCCGACGACCTGGGGGATTTCCCCGTCCAGATCGCCTTCGCCAGCGTTCCGGCCACGAAACAGGCCTTCGGCGGGACGATGAAGCTCGACCTGACCAGCGTGGTGCGCGAGACACCCGAGGACGCGATCTTCACCGTCCCGGCGGGCTACACGCGCGTGACCTCGCTCTCCGGCGTCCTCGGCCACGGCATCGGCGGCTGATCCGGCATGGCCGCTAGCGCGGCGTCTCGACCAATCCGACCCGGTTGCCGGCCGGGTCCTTGAAGATCGCGAACGTCACGACGTTGGGCACCACGGTCCGCGGGATCACGACGCTACCGCCCGATCCGACGATCCCGGTCAGCGCGGCGGCGATGTCGGGCACACCCAAGTAGACCAATGTCTCAGCCGGGTCCTGGCGCAGCGTTCCCTTGAGATTCGGCGTGGTGATGCCGTGCGCGCCGTCGATCGACCAGCCGAAGTTTCCGGCATAGAACGTCTTGAGCGCGTTCGCGTCCGGACCCGCGACGTCGAAGAACACGATCGGCGCCGCGGATGTCGCCGAGTTGGCCGGCTGCTGCACGATTGCTCCCGCGAAGAAGATGGCAGATACGGCCGCGCAGATCTTGACCATCGGAATGACCTTTCCGTGCGCCGAGTGATGCGGCACATGCTACCAGCCGCGGACCGGGTTTTCAAGCACGCTCAAAGCCGCGGTGCGGCCGTGGCCGGGCCGCCGCCGGGGCAGGGGTCGGCCGTCCCGGAGATGGCGGCGATCCGGCCGCCCAGGGCCGGGAAGTCGTCGAAGTACCAGCGCACCGAGCGCCGGTCGCAGAGCGGGACGAGATCGAGGTCGGCGTAGCGGACCAGCGCCCGGACCGCCTCGGCCCGGTTGCCCGAAGCCGCCAGGGACTCGCGGTCCGCGCGCGTTTCGAGGTTGCGCGCGTAGGCGTTGTAGAGCGGGTAGGTCATGACCGTCACCAGGCCGAGGAACGTCGCGACCAAGGCCAGGCGCGAGAGCGCGTCGTCGTCGCGCCGGAAGCCGACCCGGTCGCTCAGCAGCACCGCCGCCGCCGCGCTGAGCACGAACAGGGTCACCGCGATCAGCGTCTGGCGCAGCTTGTCGGCGTAGCGCACGTGCACGTAGTCGCGCGCCAGCGCGGCGCTCAGCTCGGGCGGGGTGAGGTGGACGAGCGTGACGTCGCCGACGACCGCTCGCGCGGTCGGTCCGATCCCGGCCGCGCCGGTGCTGATGACGTTCGCGTGGCGCGAGGTCGCGATGACCGCCACCGGCGTGCCCGGGGCGCCGGCTCGGCGCGCGGCGGCGGCGCCCAGCGGGCGGTGTTCGGCGCGGTCTTGGGGGGGCTCGGGC
>CAXTNU010000038.1:0-12088 GCA_964245595.1 uncultured bacterium
GCTCTACACCGACGGGCTGACCGAAGCCGGCCGCGACGTGCTGGCCGGCGAGGCGGCGCTGGTCGAGGCGCTGCGCGCGGTCGACGTCGCGCACGAGCCGGCCCGCGCGATCCACCGCGCGGTGCTCGACGGCACCGGCGCGAGCGACGACGTCGCGCTGCTGGTGGTGACCTTCGCGCGCTCGCTGCTCGCGCAGCGCGACGACGTGGCGCTGCGCTGGACCTTCGATGCGCACGACGGCGAGCGGGCCCGGACCGTGCGGCACGAGATCGAGGGTTGGCTGGAGCGGCACGGCGTGGGCGACGCCGACCGGGTGATGGCGGAACTGGTCTACGCCGAGCTGGTCGGCAACGTGGCGCGCTACGCGCCCGGCGCGGTCGAGCTCGCACTGGACCTGAGCGGCGAATACGCGGTGCTGCACGTCATCGATGCCGGCGCCGGTTTCCAGCACAACGCGCGCCTGCCGACCGACGCGCTGGCCGAGAGCGGGCGCGGGCTCTACATCGTCTCGTCGATCGCCGACGAGTTCTCGGTCACCCGCCGCCCCGACGGCGGCGCGCACGCGCGCGCCGTGCTCAAGGGCCGGCTCGCTCAGGCCAAGGCGATCGTCCGGCGGTAGTCCTCGGCGAAGATGGACTTGGGGATCATCGCGTGCACGCCGTTGTTCACGTCGACCATCTGCGTGATGCGGAAGTCGACCGCGAGCGAGGCCAGGCTGTAGGCCTCGTCGCGCGACAGGCCCGCCTTGAGGTGGAGGAAATCGATCGTGCCGCGCAGCGCGATCCGCAGCGCCTCGTTGAGCGAGGGGTCGGTGCCCAGCGCGATCCAGTGCGTGGGCGTCTCGGCGAAGGGCCAAGTCCAGCCGGCGTTCTGGTGCAGGATGACTTGCAGCCGCACCTCGCGCATCGCGGTCTCGAGCGCGGTGATGTTGACCTCGCCGTCGCCTTGGAGCGCGTGCGAGTCGCCGGTGTAGATCAGCGCGCCGGGCTGCTGCACCGGCACGAAGAGCGACGAGCCCGCGGTGAGCTCCTTGAGGTCGATGTTGCCGCCGAACTTGCCGGGCGCGACCGAACTGATCGCCCGGTCTCCGGCCGGCGCGAGGCCGAGCGTGCCTTGGAACGGCTTCATCTCCAGCCGAATGCGGTCGTTGAAGGCGACGTACCGCTGCTCGGCATCGAGCTCGAAATAGTGGACGTGGCCGGCGGGAAACTCGGCGGGCAGCGAGCCGGTTCCCAGCGCGCCGGCGTTGTGGAAGTTCGCGCCGAAGCCGATCGTCTCCAGGCGCAGCATGCGCAGCTGGACCACGTCGCCCGGCCGGGCGCCGTTCACGGCGATCGGGCCGATGATGCTGTGCACCCCGCGGCCCGGGTTGTTCTCGCGCAGCGCGGCGAGCTCGGCGGCGCTCACGCCGGGCTGCAGCCGGTTGAGAAAGTGGGTCCAGGTGTTCTCGTAGACCAGCACGTCGCCCGAGTCGACCGCGAACAGCGGCGCGCGGGTCGGGTCGAGCAAGCCTAGGATCACCGTCTCGCGGTTCGAGGGGACGACGTGCGTGCGGCCGAGCGGCACGGGCGCCGTCGTCGAGCACCAGGCGGGGCCGGCGTGCGCGGTGGCCGGCGACGCGGCGGTCGCGTCGGGCAGCACCGTGTCGGCCAGCGCGAAGGCGTCGGCGGCGCGGCCCAGCTCTTGTGCGCTCGCGCGCAGCGCGCGCCAGGCCGCGTTGCGCTCCTCGAGCGCGCTCGCTTCGAGCGCGTCGTGCGCGCGCAGCTCGCGCTGGCGCTTCTCCTCGGCCAAGAAGGCGGTCAGCGCGTGGGAGAAGCGCTTGCCGATCCAGTGCTCGCTACAGCCGAACATCGGCCTCTCCGTACAATGCGGGCACGCCGTCGTCATGCGCCGGCCGCCGCCTGGGCGGGCGCTCGGGTTCGGCCTGCCGGCCGCTGCGACGTCGGCGCAGGCGCATGAACGGCCGCTCCAGCCCATAGGTCAGCGCGGTCGCCGCCAGCAGCGCCGAGCCCATCGAGACGATCGTGAACAGCACCTTCCAGCGCGGGTCGTCGTGCGCGTCCGAGCCGGCGTGGGCGGGCCAGCCCCAGGCCACGAAGGCGCGCGCGATCACCTGGTGCCAAAGGTACAGGTTGTAGGAGATCGCGGCCAGGAACACGAGCACCGGGTTGGCGACGATCGCGCGCCAGGCCGGGAGCGCGTGCAGCGCGGCGACCGCGAACGCCGCGTAGCCGAGCGCGAGCGGGAAGACGTGCAGCGCCTTCCAGTGCGCGAACGAGCCGTCGTCGTAGCGGATCCGAAAGCAGTCCTGCAACAGCGCGATCACCGCGCCCGCCGCGACGAGCGAGAGCACGGTCCACAGCGCGCGCCGCGCGGCCAGCGCCGGGTAGCGTGCGCGCAGCAGCACGGTCAGCCACGCCGCCAGCATGCCGCAGGCGAACACGTCGAGCACCGCGGGCAACTGCCCTTGCAGTTGGCCGACGATCTCCCAGCGCCATTGCACCGCGGCCACCCGCCAGCCGACCGCGAGCGCGCACAGCGCCGCGAAGACGAGCAGCGGCTGCCGCCGGAAGGCCCACGCCACGAGCGGAAAGAGCAGATAGAACTGCACCTCGACGCCGAGCGACCACATCACGCCGTCGATCGAGCCGTAGGTGTCGGCGAACCAGTTGTGGACGAACAGCGCGTGCAGCGCGACGTCGCGCGCGCCCGCGCCGAACGACGGGTAGTGCTGCGCCCCGAGCACGAGCAGCAGCGCGAGCGCGAAGTAGTACGAGGGCACGATCTTGAGCGCGCGGCGCACGGCGAAGTGGCGCAGCGAAGGCTCGCGCGCGCCGGCCAGCGTGGCGCGCGCGTACGGCCAGAACAGCACGAACCCGCTCAGGAAGAAGAACAGCTCGACGCCCAGGAAGCCGGTCTCGGGGACGAACTGCAGGCTCCACTCGCGGCCGAACGCGTCCAACGACGCGGTCAGCCACGAGATCTGCCAGACGTGGTACCACACGACGCTCGCGATCGCGAGCCCCCGCAGCCCGTCGAGGACCTCCAGCCGCCCGCCGCGGTCTTCCATCCTCGGAAGTATCGGCGGCGGGGCGGCGGGTGCCTCCGGTTAGACGGCCGCCGGGGCCGGGGCGAACAGCGCGTCCTGCTCGCGCCGCAGCTTCCACAGGAACGAGGCGTCGTCGAAAGCCACGTCGGCCTCGCCGATCGGGTGGTCGGCGGGGACGTCGCGCACCAGCTTGAGGCCGTGCGCCAGCCCCATCGGTACCAGGCGCCGCGCCCGCGCGGTGTTCGCCGGCACGCAGGTGCCGTAGGCCGCGTAGCCGCCCTCGCCGTCGATGATCTCGCCCGCGCGCATCGGTCCGCGGGTCGCGCACACGACCTCCGCTCGGTGGCCGGCGAACGGCGCGCCGGTCGGCTCGCCGCGCAGCACGACGGAGGCGACCGAGACCCCGATCTCCAGCCCGATCAGGTGGTAGGGCCGCCACAGCGCGGTATAGCGGCCGCTGGGATCGGTCACCAGACCGTACTCGCCGAAGCACCGCTGCGCGTACGCGCTCTCGGAGGTGAAGGTCACGTAGATGCCCCAGCGCAGGTGGTCGGCGACGAACGTCTCGTCGTCGTTGACGCACGACACGACGTCGGCCATCCCGGCGCGCGGCAAGATGCCGCCGTCGGCGCGCGGGCGCATCAGGTTGGGCAGATCGTACACCGACGCGGGCGCGAACGAGAGCCCGTCCTCGGCCACGTCCAGGCCGGTGGCGTTGGCGACCGCGACCATCTCGATCGACGACTTCGTGCCGTCCAGGAACGAGTTGAACATGCGCGGGTTGAAGCCGCCGGTCGCGATCTGCTCGGGCGTGAAGCCGTAGTTCGCGAACGCCGTGTCGGGCGTCGAGCGGCGGTAGCGCGGGGCGTATTTCGTGCCCTTGCCGGCCGCCACCACCTCGAAGCCGCAGGTGCGGGCCCAGTCGACCAGCTCGCAGACGATGGCAGGCTGGTCGCCGTAGGCCATCGAGTAGACGCAGCCGTTGCGCTCGGCCAGGCGGTGCAGGTACGGCCCGACCACGACGTCCGCTTCGACCGTCACCATCACGACGTGCACGCCGCGCTCGAGCGCGCGGTAGGCGTGCAGCGCACCGGCCGCCTCGTGCCCGGTGGCTTCGATCAGCACGTCGAGCTCGCACCGCGCGGCCGTCTCGCCGCTGTCGACCAGAGCGGTGCGCTCGCCGCGCGCGACGTCGTTGGCCGCACCGACCGAGCTTGCCGGCGCGAATGCGTCGGCGCTCCAGCCGGCGCTGACCGCCGCGGCGCGCGCGCGGGCGCCGTCGAGGTCGGCCAGCACGCACAGCTTCACGCCCGTCATCAGGCGCAGCTGGGCCAGGATCATCGTGCCGAACTTGCCCGCCCCGATCAGGCCGACCCGGACCGGACGGCCCTCGGCTTCGCGCTTGGCCAGCCCGCGCGCGAGGTTCACGCGTGCACCGCCGCTTCGCTGCGCGCGAGCTCGAGCAGGCAGTCGTCGTCCAGGGTGCGGATCGGGGTGAAGTCGCGGTGCGCGATGTACTCGGGGCGCTTGAACTGCCGGATCGCGTTGTCGGTGCGATTGAGCGAGAGGTACACGATGCTGCGGTCCCAGGGCGACATGTTCGAGCTGGACGCGTGCACGATGTTGCAGTGGAACATCAGCATCGAGCCGGCCGGCCCGAGCGGTGCGATCAGCCCGCCGCGGTCGGCCATCTCGCGCACGGTCTCGTGATCGAGCGTCCAGAGCGGATACGACGTCGTCGTCGTGTCGTGGCCGGCTTGCAGGTAGCCGGTCTTGTGCGAACCCGGAATGATCATCAGCGGCCCGTTGCAGGCCGTCACGTCGTCGAGGAAGACCGAGATGTTCATCGCGCGCGGCTCGGCCATCAGGTCGTCGTTGACCCAGGTGCCGTAGTCTTGGTGCCACTGCCACTGGTCGCCCTCGAACGCGGCCTTGGCGTTGATCTTGAACTGGTGCATGTAGACGTCGCCGCCCAGGATCTGCTCGACCGGCTGGACCAGCCGCGGGTGCGCCGCCAGCCGCCGGTACGCCTCGTCGTAGGTCTGGCAGGCGAACGCCGTGCGGGGGGTGTCGCTGCCCTTCTCGCGCACGATCTCCGGCCGGTGCTGGGCAAAAATGGCGTCCTGGTGGTCGCGCAGCACGCGAACTTCGTCCGGGCTGAAGCGGCTGGGGAGGAAGAGGTATCCCTCTTCGTCGAGGGCACGGAGCTGATCGGAGCTGAGCTGCATGCAAAGGACCTCATGACTAAGATTGTATACAATCTGATACGACATCGCGGGTCCGATCACCTACGGCGCCGTACCTTCCGTGCTGTGAGGTGCGTCACGGCTGTGGGAGGACCGCAGACGTATCGGCCGGTTGCCCGCCGTTCCCCTCGTACCCGCCGGCGGAGCCGGCGTGCGGCGCCGGACCGTATCGCCGTGCTGCCTCAGCGGTGCCACTTCGGCGGTGTCGAACGACTCGCAACGGAGGAGTACCTAGAACCGCGGGTGTGATCGCTCGGTGCTCGACTTCATAAGGACTTCTGGTTGATGTATATGTGCGCGAAGGGCCGAACGTCATGGAGAAGCTGACCACCTACGATCGGGTCCTGATCGAGCTGCGCGGTGCCATCCTCAGCGGCGTCCACGCGCCGGGAACGCGCTTGCGCCAGACCGAGCTCGCGCAGCGTTACAGCACGAGCCGCATTCCGCTGCGCGAGGCCCTGCGGACGCTCGAAGCCGAGGGCCTCGTGACCAGCGAGCCCAACTGCGGCGCGACCGTGGCCGGGCTCAACGCGGCCGACGTGAGCGAGCTGTACGCCTTCCGGGTCGCACTCGAGCGCGCCACCGCGCGGGCCGCGGCGGCCCGCAAAGTCGACTTGCGGGCGGAGGTCGAGGGCTGGCGGCGCGAGGTCGTCGCGGCGATCGAGGCCGGTGAGATCGAGCCGGTGATCGCGGCCGATCAAGCCTTCCACGACGCGATCGCCACCGCGGCGCACAACCGCCACATCCACAACGCGCTGGAAGGCCGCTGGGCGCACGTCGCGCGCGCGATGCGGATCTACCTGCACGCCGAGAGCTACCGCGAGAACGTCTGGGACGAGCACGCCGCCATCGCCGAAGCGATCGCGGCGGGCGACGAGGACCGCGCCGACGAGCTGCTGCGCAACCACGTCGAGAGCTCGGGGGCGTTCGTGCTGGACCGGCTGCACGGCGTCACGCCGGCCTGACGGCCGGCGGCCCGGTTCAGCCCGCCGTCGCGAGCGCGGGCTGGTTCAGCGTGGTCCGCGCCGCGGCGACCGCGTCTCGCACCGCCGCGCTGCGCGCGGACGGCAGCCAGGTCGCGGCGATCACGAAATCCCCCGGCGCCCGAATCGGGAGCTCGACCAGCGTGCCGGCGTCGACCGCGTCGGCGACGACGTAGCGGGGCACGATCGCGACCCCCAGCCCGTCGATGGCGCAGCGCCGGATCGCGTCCAGGTTGTCGAAGTCCAGCAGCGAGCCGGCCCGCACCCCGGCGTCGTCGAGCACCGTCGCGAACGCCTCGCGGTAGCTGCAGCCGGGCTCGCAGACGACCAGCGTCTCGCCCGCGAAGTCGCTCGGCTCGACCCGCTCCAGCCGGGCCAGGCGATGGCTCGGCGCGGCCGCCGCGACGATCGGAACCGTGCAGAAGACTTCCGTCGCGGTCGTGCCGTCGCGCAAGCGCTCGAGTTGCGCGCGCGCCTCGACGGAGAAGGCGAGATCGAGCTCGCCGCGCCGCACCGCCGCGATGTGGTCGTCGCACAAACCCTGGCGGGTCGAGACCGACAGCCCGGGGCGGTGGGCGTGGAGGCGTTCGAGGATGCGCGGCAGCACGAAGGCGGCCAGGCTGGCGGCCGAGCCGATCGTCAGCGTGCCGGCCGGGATCGCGCCCGCGCGGAGGTCGGCGATGGCGTTGCGCTCGGCGTCGACCATGCGCTTGGCGTGGCCGAGGAAGGTGCGGCCGGCGGCGGTCAAGTCGATCCCGCGCCCGGCGCGTTCGATCAGCGGAACGCCGACCTCGCCTTCGAGCGCGTGGACGTGCGCCGCGACGCTGGAGGGCGCGTAATCGAGCCGCTCGGCGGTACGCGTGACGTTGCGCGTTTCCGCCAGGGCGACGAACGTCTTGAGATATCGCACGTCCATCGTTCGGCACAACCGCTATCTACGTTCGGAAGTTCCGTGCGCTCGCGCCCCGCCGCCGCTCTACACTAAGGCCATGGAACCCCTGGTCTTCGTCATCACCCTGCTCGCCCTCGCGCTCGTCGCGGGGCTCGCGCCGCGCTTCGGCACGGACTCTCGCGTCGAGGGCCCGAGCTGGGCCGGCGGCCCCTTCAGCGATCGCCGCGACTGGCGCGAGCTACCCCACGGCTGAGTAGGCCGCGCCCGCTAGCCGAGGAGGTCGGCGTGCTCCGGGTGGCGGCTCATCCACACCTCCGCGTAGGGGCAGAGCGGAACCAGTTTCTCGCCCTTGGCGCGCACGTCGGCCACCACGCCCTCCATCAGCCGCCCGGCCGTGCCGGTGCCGCGCAATTCGGGCGGCGCCTCGACGTGCGGGATCACGACCTTGCCGTCCCGGCGTGAATAGCTGGCGAAAGCCGTGAGGCCGTTCTCGATCAGCTCGTAGCGGTGGCGGGCGGGGTTGTCGGAGACGGTGTTGGTGTCGGCCATGCGCTTCCGATACCCGCGAACGCACCCGGATCGGCAACGCAACCCTCGTGTTAGCACTCTCGGTTGTAGAGTGCGAATGAACGCAGATCGTATGACCCAGCGCGTTCAAGAGGCGCTGAACGCGGCGTACACTCGGGCGCTGGGCGAGCACAACACCCAAACCAGCCCCGAGCATCTGCTGGCCGCGATCCTCGACCAGCCTGAGGGCGTGACCGGACCGATCCTGGCCAAGACCGGGCTGGACCCGCAGACGGTGGCTCAGCAGGTCGACCGCGCGATCGCCGGCTTGCCGCGCTACAGCGGCTCCAACGCCCAGCAGGCGCAGGTCACCGTGGCCCCGGCTCTCGCCCGCCTCTTGGGCAAGGCCGACGACGAAGCCAAGGGGCTCAACGACGAGTACGTCTCGGTCGAGCACCTGCTGCTGGCCATGAGCGCCGACCAGGGTGCCGTCGGGCGGATCTTCCGCGACCTCGGCCTGAGCCGCGAGAAGCTGCTGGGCGCGCTGCGCGAGGTGCGCGGCAACCAGCGCGTCACGACCCAGAACCCCGAGGGCACCTACCAGTCGCTCGAGCGCTACGGCCGCGACCTCACCAAAGAGGCGCAGAACGGCAAGCTCGACCCGGTGATCGGGCGCGACGACGAGATTCGCCGCGTGGTCCAAGTGCTCTCGCGCCGGACCAAGAACAACCCGGTCCTGATCGGCGAGCCCGGCGTGGGCAAGACGGCGATCGCCGAGGGCCTGGCGCAGCGCATCGTGCGCGGCGACGTGCCCGAGGGCCTCAAGGACAAGCAGCTCATCTCGCTGGACATGGGCGCGCTGATCGCGGGCGCCAAGTACCGCGGCGAGTTCGAGGAGCGCCTCAAGGCCGTGCTCAAGGACGTGCAGAGCGCGCAGGGCCGCGTGCTGCTGTTCCTCGACGAGCTGCACACCATCGTCGGCGCGGGCAAGACCGAAGGCTCGATGGACGCCGGCAACCTGCTCAAGCCGCTGCTCGCGCGCGGCGAGCTGCACATGATCGGTGCGACCACGCTGGACGAGTACCGCCAGCACGTCGAGAAGGACGCCGCGCTGGAGCGCCGCTTCCAGCCGGTGCTGGTCGACCAGCCCTCGGTCGAGGACACGATCTCGATCCTGCGCGGGCTGCGCGAGAAGTACGAAGTCCATCACGGCGTGCGCATCAAGGACGCGGCGCTGGTCGCCGCGGCCGTGCTCTCGAACCGCTACATCGCGGACCGCTTCCTGCCCGACAAGGCGATCGACTTGGTCGACGAGTCGGCGGCCAAGCTGCGCACCGAGATCGACTCGATGCCGACCGAGCTCGACGAAGCGTCGCGCCGCATCATGCAGCTCGAGATCGAGCGCGAGGCGCTGCGCAAGGAGAGCGACGACGCGTCCAAGACGCGGCTGGAGAAGCTCGAAGGGGAGCTGGCCGAGCTGCACGAGACCACCGACGGCCTGCGCGCCCGCTGGCAGGCCGAGAAGGACGCGGTCGCCTCGACGCGCGAGCTGCGCGAGCAGATCGAGCACACCAAGGTCGAGATCGAGCGCGCCTCGCAGGCCGCCGACTACGCCAAGGCCTCGGAGCTCAAGTACGGGCAGTTGACCGAGCTCGAGCGGCGCCTGCACGAGAAGGAGAACGCGCTGGGCGACGGCCGCTCGCGCATGCTCAAGGAAGAGGTCGACGAGGAAGACATCGCCGGCGTGGTCAGCCGCTGGACCGGCATCCCGGTCAGCAAGCTGCTCGAAGGCGAGATCAAGAAGCTGCTCGCGCTCGATAAAGAGCTGCACCGCCGCGTGATCGGGCAGGACGAAGCGGTGACCGCGGTCGCCGAGGCGATCGTGCGCGCCCGCTCGGGCCTGGGCGATCCGAACCGCCCGCTGGGCTCGTTCCTGTTCCTCGGCCCGACCGGCGTCGGCAAGACGGAGCTCGCGCGCGCGCTGGCCGCGTACCTGTTCGACGACGAGCGGGCGATGGTGCGGATCGACATGTCGGAGTACGGCGAGAAGCACAGCGTCGCGCGGCTGCTCGGCGCACCGCCCGGCTACGTCGGCTACGACCAGGGCGGCCAGCTCACCGAAGCCGTGCGGCGGCGCCCGTTCTCGGTGCTGCTGTTCGACGAGGTCGAGAAGGCGCACCCCGACGTGTTCAACGTGTTCCTGCAGATCCTCGACGACGGCCGCCTGACCGACGGTCAGGGCCGCACGGTCGACTTCCGCAACACGATCGTCATCATGACCTCGAACATCGGCTCGCACCGCATCCTCGACGCCTCGGGCGAGATGGGCGGCGCGGACTTCGCGATCATGCGCGCGACGGTGCTCGACGAGCTGCGCCAGAGCTTCCGGCCCGAATTCCTCAACCGCATCGACGAGGTCGTGGTGTTCCACAAGCTCTCCGAGGAGCAGCTCAAGGACATCGTCGAGATCCAGCTCGACCGCGTGCGGGCGCGCCTGCACGACCGCCGGATCACGCTGGAAATCGGCGACGAGGCCAAGACGCACCTGGTGCGCAGCGGCTACGAGCCGGCCTACGGCGCGCGCCCGCTCAAGCGCGCGATCCAGCGCGAGGTCGAGACCCCGCTGGGCCGCAAGATCCTGGCCGGCGAGGTGCGCGACGGCGACATCGTGCGGGTCGGCTTCGACGCCGACAAGGGCGAACTGACCTTCAAGAGCGTCGAGCCGCTGCCCGACCTGCCTTCGTTCCGGTAAGCTCCGCGGCGGGACGAACGACGACGAGAGCGGCCCTCAACGGGGGCCGCTCTTGCTAAGATAGCGTTGTCCGACCGTCGTGAGTGTGAAGCCCGGCGCTTGATCCTCGTTCGCGCGCGTGCGACGATCGATGATCTGACGACCCTGCGCGGGAAAAGGAAGGCTACGATGTTCGCAACGGATTTGACGGCTGAGATCGACGAGCGGAACCTGCGCTTCACCTCGGCCGTCAAGGAGCGCCTGAAGGACCTGAGCGCGTTCTCGCTCGCCGGCCTGGAGTGGCTGATGCTCGAGCACTTCCAGTTCTCGTCCGCCAACCCGGGCTTTCTCGACGCCGCGGCACGGCTGACCGAGCCGCTGCCCGAGCGCGGCGTGTCGCGCGAGCTGCGCCGCAACTTCTACGAGGAGAGCGGGCACGCGGCGATCTACCGCCGCGGTCTGAGCGAAGCCGGTGCCGAGCCCGACGCGCGCGCGGAGTTCGCCCCGACGAGCGCGTTCCTGGCCGAGATCGAAGCGTTGACCGAGTCGACCCCGTCGCTGGTGCTGGGCGCGATGTACGCGACCGAGACCGCCGCCATCTTCGAGCACGAAGTCTTCTGGGACGTCTCGCGCGAGGTCTGCGCGCGCAAGGGCCTGGCCTGGGGGACCAGCATCCTCAAGGGCTTCCACGACATGCACCTGAGCGGGGTCGAGCAAGGCCACAAGGACGGCCTGGCCGCCTTCGTCGGCCACGGCGCGGCCGACGACGCGGAAGTCCACACCGGCGCCGAGCGCGCCATCGACGCGATGACCCGCTGGTGGCAGGCCCTGGTCGACGAGGCGCAGAGCCGGTAACCGGCCCAGACGCCTCGGACGCCGACTGGCGAGCTATTCTCGCTGTAGCGATTCATATTTGCTATAGTGACTAGGTGACGAGCGAGATAAGCGATATTGCCGCTGGGCTTCGTGCGGCACGGCAGCGGGCGAACTTCAGCCAGCAGGAGCTCGCTCGGCGGCAAGGCCTGCCGCAGAGCCAGATTTCACGCGCCGAGCGCGGTGCGGACATCCGGCTGTCCACCCTGCGCCAGCTCGCACGCGGGCTCGGGCTCGAAGTCGTCCTGCTCCCGGTCGGAAGCTTGAGCGCAGTCGGCGCGGTACTCCACGGCACCGCCGAAGACGAAGGACGTGCCCGGTTCGCAGCGTCCGACGAGCGCGATCCGGAGTGAAGGCGCTCGAAGTTCGCCTGGGCGACGTCGTGGTCGGCACGCTGGTCAATCTGGACGGCGACCGCAACATCTTCACCTTCGATCCGGCATACCTGCACCGCTCCGAGCCCCCCGTGCTCGGGCAATTCTTCTACGATGCGCACCGGCAGTTGCACGACGTGACGCGGCCGACGCGCCGCCGCTTACCGCCGTTCTTCGCCAACCTGCTGCCCGAAGGTCACCTCCGGCAGTACGTCGCGGACCGCGGGGCGGTCAGTCCGGACCGCGAGTTCCCGCTGATCTGGCTGCTCGGCAGCGATCTGCCCGGCCCCGTCGGTCACGCGGTCGGCGAGCTACTCGCGGCGACCGATGATCCGGACGATCCGACGAAGTACATCGTCGATACGATCATCGCGAAGATGACGGCCGGCACGCTGAACGCCGTCTTCGCGGCCATCGCGACCGACATCGGCTC
>CAXTNU010000038.1:12098-19457 GCA_964245595.1 uncultured bacterium
GGTCAGTCCGGACCGCGAGTTCCCGCTGCTCTGGCTGCTCGGCGGCGATCTGCCCGGCGCGGTCGTGGTGGCCGACCCGGACGGCGAGCCGCTCCCGCCGGCCGAACCTGCGTCGGCCCGGCGCGGCGACGCGCGTCCGCTGCGCTTCTCGCTGGCGGGCGTGCAGCTTAAGTTCAGCGCCGTGCTCGGGCGCCACAACGGCCTGCGCATACCGGCCGAAGGCATGGGCGGCGACTGGATCGTCAAGCTGCCCTCGCCGATCTACGGCCGCGTGCCCGAGAACGAGTACGCGATGATGGCGTTCGCGCGCGAGATCGGCATCGACGTCCCGGAGATCGGGCTGGTTGCGACGACCGAGATCGATGGTCTGCCCGCCGACATGCGGCACGACTTGGGCGACGCGTTCTTCATCCGCCGTTTCGACCGAACCGCGAGCGGTGGGCGCGTCCACATCGAAGATTTCGCGCAGATTCAAGGCCTCTATCCCGAGGAGAAGTACGAGCGCACCAGCTACACGATCATCGCCGACATCGTCAACCAGCTCGCCGGCCACGAGGCGGTCGAGGAGTACGTTCGCCGGCTCGTCTTCACGGCCGGTATCGGCAACGCCGACATGCACGCGAAGAACTGGTCGCTGATCTATCCCGACGGCCGCACGCCGCGGCTCGCCCCGGCGTACGACTTCGTCGCGACCTTGCGCTACATCCCGGACGACACGCTCGCGCTGAACCTGGCCGGAACGAAAGCCTGGGAGCAGCTCGACGCGCCGCGCTTCGAGCGCTTCGCCGACAAAGCGCGCCTGTCGCGTGCGTTCGTGCTCAGCATCGTGCGCGAGACGGCCGCGCGCATGCGCGAGGTCTGGCCGAAAATCAACGATGGCCTGCCGATCGACGAGACGACGCGCTCGCTGGTCGACGGGCAGTTCACGACGGTACCGATCTTCGGTACGCGCGATAGCCGGCTGAACCCGCGCCGCCAGGGAGGCTAGATCGAGTACTCCCAGGTGTTCCAGAGCGTCGTCACGGCGTGGGCGGGCTTGTAGCCGTGGAAGTCGTCGCTCACGACGTCCATGTGGCGCCAGAACCAGGACGTGATGAACGGCACGTCGTCGACCAGGATGCGCTGAATCTTGGCGTACTGCTTGGCGCGCACGGCTTGGTCGTTGGAGGTCAGCGCGATCCGCTCGGCGGCGTCGAGGGCGGGGTTGCAGTAGCGGAACAGGTTCTGGCCGTGGGGCGGGATCTGGTCGCACATGAGCGAGGTCGAGTCGTCGGGGTCGATGCCGTTGATCCAGGACGAGAACTCGACGTCGAACTTGCCGCCCTGGACGATGCCGCCGGACTGCATGCCCGCCAGCATGATTCCGGAGGCATACGACTTGACCACGACGTCCGCGCCGACGTCCTTCCAGGCCGACTGCAGCAGCACCGCGAGCCGGTTGCCGACCGCATTGCCGGTGATCGTCGCGACCTCCAGCCGCAGCCGCTGGCCGTTGCGGGTGCGGATGCCGTCCGGGCCGGGATGCCAGCCCGCCGCGTCGAGCAGCGCACGCGCCTTGGCCGGGTCGTAGGGAATCGAGGGCAGGTGCGGGTCGTGGGCCCACGACGAGACGGGCTGGTTGCCGTCGCTGAGCGTCTGCACGCCGTAGGTGATCAGGTCGATCATGCGCTTGCGGTCGGTCGCGTACGCCAGCGCGCGCCGCACGCGCGGGTCGGCCACCACCGGGCGTGAGGTGTTGAAGCCGATCTGCGAGTACTGCGTGAACGGGGTCAGCACGGCGTGCGTGCCGGCGATCTTGGAGGCGGTCGGGTAGACCGTCGCCTGCCCGTTGTACCAGAAGTCGATCTCGTGCGTCTGCACGCTGGTCACCAGCGTGTTGCTGTCGGGGATGACGCGGTACTGTACTTCCTTGAGCTTGGGGGCGCCGCGCCAGTAGTGCGGGTTGGCGACCATGCGCAGGGTCTGCCCGCGGTGCCACTCCTGCACGATGAACGGTCCGGTCCCCAGCGGCGCGCTGTTGTACGGCACCTGGTTGAGGTCGTGGTACTGCGCCAGCGCGTGCTCGGGCAGCACCGGGTACGGGGTCGCGCCCATGGTGAGAAACGTGTTGACGAACGGCGCGAACGAGCGCTTGAGGTGTACCACCGCGGTATAGGGGTCCGGCGTGTCGATCGCGCTCACGTCGTCGTAGCCGGTCCGGGTCTGCACGTTGGTGGCCGGGTTCATGATCGCGCGCCAGCTGAAGGCGACGTCGGCGGCGCTGAACGGCTTGCCGTCCTGCCACGTCACCCCGCGCCGCAAGTGGTACGTGACGGTCCGGCCGTCGCGCGCGATGCCGCCGTTGGCCAGGGTCGGGACGGTCGTCGCCAGCTCGGGCACGAGCTGGTTGCGGTCGTTGAAATTGAACAGGTAGCCGGCCCAGAACATCGACATGTCGACCGAGATCTGGGACGCGCTCAAGAGCGGGTTGAGCGTGTCCGGATCGACCAGGTTCGCCATGCGCAGGATGCCCGGCTTGGTCCACGAATGGCGGCCGCCGCTGGTGGCCGTGCCGGTGTCGGTGCGCGAGCAGGCCGAGAGCGCGGTCGTCAGGGCAAGGGCGAGCAAGCCGAGTCGTTTCACCCGGCTCACCTAGCCGCTGCGGCCGGGTGGTTCCTCCTGGCCGGCGTCAGCCGGCGAAGGCCTTCTCGCGCTTGCGTGCCTTGAGCCGCTCGGTCTCGTCGAGCAGGCGCTTGCGGATGCGGATCGACTTGGGCGTGATCTCGACCAGCTCGTCGTCCTCGATGAACTCGATCGCCCGCTCGAGCGACATGTCCTCGGCCGGCGGCATCTTGAAGTTCTCGTCGGTGCCGGCGGCGCGCATGTTGGTCAGCTTCTTGGCCCGCACGACGTTGAGCGAGACGTCCTTGTCGTCGTTGGCCCGGCCGCAGATCATGCCCTCGTAGACTTCCACGCCGGGGTCGACGAAGAAGCGGCCGCGTTGGTCCAGGCCCATCAGCGCGTAGGCGGTGACGGTGCCGGTTTCGCTCGCGACCAGGGCGCCGTTGGAGCGGCCCGGGATGTCGCCCGCCAGCGGCTGGTGGGTGTAGTAGACGTGCGACATGACGGCGGTGCCGCGCGAGAGCGTCAGCAGCTCGCCGCGCAGGCCGAAGATCGCGCGGGTCGGCATGGTGTACTCCAGGCGCGTCGTCTCGCCGACCTTGACCATGTTCGACATCTGGGCCCGGCGGCGGCCGATCGTCTCGATCACCGCGCCCGCGTACTCCTCGCGCACGTCGATCACGACGTACTCGACCGGCTCCATCTTGACGCCGTCTTTTTCGCTGATGATGACGCGCGGCTTGCTGACCGCGATCTCGTAGCCTTCGCGGCGCATCGTCTCGATCAGGATCGAGAGGTGCAGCTCGCCGCGCCCGCGGACCTCGTAGGTGTCGGCCGACTCGGTGTCCTCGACGCGCAGCGCGACGTTGGACTCCAGCTCGCGCATCAGGCGGTCGCGGATCTGGCGCGAGGTCAGGTACTTGCCCTCGCGCCCGGCGAACGGCGAGGCGTTGACCATGAAGTACATCGCGACGGTCGGCTCGTCGACCGCGGTCGCGGCGATGCCCTCGGGGAACGCGGCGTCGGCGATGGTGTCGCCGATGTTGAGGCCCTCGATGCCCGACACGCAGATGATGTCGCCCGCCGAGGCCTCCTCGACGTCGACCCGCTCGAGGCCGTGGAAGGCGAGCATCTTGGTCAGCCGCAGGCCGCTCTCGACCGAGCCGTCGCGCGACACCTTGACGATCGGAGCGTTGATGCGCGAGCTGCCGCGGTAGATGCGCCCGATGCCGATCCGGCCCACGTACTTGTTGTGGTCGATCGCCGAGATGAGCATCTGGAACCCGCCGTCCTCGGCGGGCGCCTCGGGCACCTTGTGCAGGATCGTGTCGAACAGCGGCTCGAGGTCGTCGTTGTCGTCCTTGAGGTTCAGCTTGGCCAGGCCCGCGCGGCCGTTGGCGTAGACGAGCGGAAAGTCGGCCTGCTCGTCGTTGGCGCCCAGCTCGATGAACAGGTCGAAGACCTCGTTCACCACTTCTTGCGGGCGAGCGTCCTTGCGGTCGATCTTGTTGACCACCACGATGGCGCGCAGGTCCAGCTCGAGCGCCTTGCGGAGCACGAAGCGGGTCTGCGGCATGACGCCTTCCGCGGCGTCGACCAGCAGCAGCACGCCCTGCACCATCTGCAGCACGCGCTCGACCTCGCCCCCGAAGTCCGCGTGGCCGGGGGTGTCGACGATGTTGAACTTGACGCCCTTGTGGTCGATCGCGGTGTTCTTGGCCAGGATCGTGATGCCGCGCTCGCGCTCGATCGGGTTGGAGTCCATCGCGCGGGTCTCGGTGTGCTGTCCTTCACGGTAGATTCCGGACTGGCGGAACATGGCGTCGACGAGGGTCGTCTTGCCGTGGTCGACGTGGGCGATGATCGCGAGGTTCCGAATGTCGGGACGGGTCCGGATGGCCATACGGAGCATATCCTAACACGTTCGTCGACAGGATGCCCCTGCTTCCGTCGGTTCGGTCCATTGTACCGCGCCCGTCGTCGGAATGCGCCACACCAGGCAACCCGGTCAGAAACGAGCTATCCTACACTCGCCTGCTTGAAGGTCAAGGCTGAGCTAGCCTGGAAATGACCCTGTAATGGGGCCTGTAATAAATATGGTAATCACCTTGAAACTGGGTACGCACTGTGATACCGTAAGCAGCCCAGGAGGGTATTCCCGATATGCATGATCGCACTCCCGCTTCAGGGGGCAGCCGCGCCGGGATGGACGTTGCTCCGCTTCCCCGGGTTCCTACAGAGCCCCACACACGACAAGAAGTCGAGCGCATGCTTCCCGCCGAGATCGCCGCCGAACTCAACCAACTGCTCGGTGCGAAGCTGACTGCCGCCGTCGGTGGGGTCGACAACACGCGGATGGTTCACAACTGGATAAACGGTAAAAACCAGCCGTCGTGCCTCGATGCCTTGTCCACGGCACTGAAAGCCGCCCGCATCCTTGCCGACGTGGACGGTGCTCGGGTCGCTCAGCGTTGGTTCGTTGGGACCAACACTTACCTCAAGCACCGCTCGCCGCTTGAGTTGCTCGCAGAAGGTAAGCCGGATGGTAGGACGGCCGTACTCCGAGCAGCGTCCGCATTCGTCATTCAGTAAGTGCTGTCGACCGCGCACGCGCCGCACCGGCTCTTTCGCGTCGGCTTTACCAACAACCCATGGGAGTTACCGTCGTGGGAACGGCTGCTCGCAGCGACTAAGCGAGGCCGCTGGGACGATCCGCACGACGAGTTTCGCGTGCTCTACGCTGCCGATCGGGAGGTCGGCGCATATGTCGAGGTGCTACAGGGGCTGCGCGCGCGACACTCGGCCCTTGCTATACTCGACGACGTGAACGACGACGACCAGCTCGATCCCGGCTTGAGCGAGCTCGACGCAGCTATTGATGACAAGCTGCGCCATCGGATCTTCCATGTTTACCGGGCGCCGGTCGGCGACGATATCCGGCCCGGCGAAGACCGCCTCGTCGATGTCGAGGGTATGCTGTCGCGAACGGCGTTAGGCAGTTTCCTTGGGGCAGACGTCAAGCTTGGCGACGTCCACGGGACCGACATCGATGTGACGCGCCAGATCGCCCGCTTCGTCTACGAAGCGCGTGACACCGACGGCTGGTACGTGGGCGTCATGAGTCCCAGCGCGGAGCACCCAGGCACACATTGCTACAACGTGTTCACGCGCGAACGAGACGATGTCGATCTGCGCATCGTACAACTCTATCCCGCGTACTCACGGCACACAAGTGATCCCGACCAAATCGCTTTCATCGCCGAGGCGAAGCGCTACCTGTCAACGTAGCTCATCGCCCGAAGCGGCGCTCGCGCCCGGCGAAGGCGTCGATCGCTCGGTCGAGCGTCGCGGCATCGAACTCCGGCCAGGGCTCGACCGTCGACCACAGCTCCGCGTAGGCGCACTGGTAGAGCAGGAAGTTGGAGAGCCGCAGCTCGCCCCCCGTCCGCACGACCAGGTCGGGGTCGGGCGAGCCGGCGGTCCAGAGCCGGGCCGCCAGGGCCGCCTCGTCGATGCGCTCGGGATCGAGCCGGCCGGCCGCGACCTCGCGCGCCAGCGAGCGGCAGGCGTCGCGCAGCTCGGCCCGGGCGCCGTAGTCGACCGCGATGGTCAGGGTCAGGCCGGTCCCGGCCGCGGTGCGCTCCTCGAGGATGGCAAAGGCCTCCACGACCGGGCGGGGCAGGCGGTCGCGCCGGCCGATGATCCGCACCCGCACCCCGCGCGCGGCCAGCGCCGCGGCCCGCTCGCGCGCGAACGCCTCGGCCAGGCCGAACAGGCCCAGCACCTCGGCGTCGGCGCGGCTCCAGTTCTCCTCGCTGAAGGCGTACACGGTCAGCAGCCGGACGCCCGCCGTCAGCGCCGCGTCGACCGCGCGCTCCAGGGCCTGCATGCCGCGCCGGTGCCCTTCGAGCGCCGGCAGCCCGTGGGAGCGGGCCCAGCGCCGGTTGCCGTCCATGATGATCGCGACGTGGCGCGGGACGCCGGTCGCAACCGGCGCGCGCTCGATCACGACTGCGCCGCCAGGCGCGAGGGCGCGGGCGACTCGGCCTCGCGCTGCACGCCGCGCACGACCGCCTCGAGCTCGTCGACGTAGGCCAGGAAACGGGCCCGGCCGTCCTCGGTGATCCGCACGATGGTGGTCGGGCGGCCGTTGCCGCGGACCCGCTCGCTGGTCACGACGCCGACCTCGGCCAGGGCGTGGAGGTGGCGGTTGAGGTTGCCGTCGGTCAGGCCGCAGGCATCCTGCAGGTCGGTGAAGCGCAGCCCGGCCGGGTGCGCGATCAGGCAGGCGCAGACCGCCAGCCGGCCGCGCTCGTGGAAGATGCGCTCCAGCCCGGCGAACGCGAAAGGCGCGTTGTTCATGCCAGGCCCGCCGCGGCCCGCTGGGCCTCGTCGCGCCCGATCAGCCCGGCGATCAGGAGCTGGCCCAGGCCGAAGGTCAGCGGCATCACCCACCAGGCCAGGGCGTTGGTGCCGGGCGCGAAGAGCAGGGCGAAGCCGACCGCGGCGAAGGCCAGCGCCACCGGCGTGACCCCGCGCGGGGCCATCGAGCGCGAGGCCAGCAGCCCCAGCGCGTAGCACGCGCACCAGACCCCGGGCAGCAGCCCGATCTCGCCCCGCGCCAGGAGCGCCGCGGTGAAGGCCCCGCCCGCGACGATGGCCGGCAGGATGGTCATCCCGACCGTGCGCAGCTCGGCCTGCGAGCGGGCCGACCAGTGGCGGATCAGCCAGACCGCGATCGCCCCGTAGTTGATCCCC
>CAXTNU010000039.1:0-19253 GCA_964245595.1 uncultured bacterium
ACGTCGATCGCCGTCGCGCCGCGGGGCGCGCCGGCGGTACCGCCCGCGGGCGGCGCGCCGCCCGTGCAGGCGGCCAGAGCGGTGAGCGCGGCGAGCGCGGCGATTCGCATGCGCCGATGCTGGCACTGCGACGTGAAGCGTTCCTGAAACCCGCGTTCAGGCTCGCTTCACGTAGCGGGTTTACGGTGGGAGTCGAGATTCGCTCGCAGGAGGTTTCATGAGATCTCGCATTCCGCTCACGCTCGGCGCGCTGCTCGTCGGTGCGTCGCTTGCCGCCTGTGGCGGCGGCGGTGGCTCGACCGGCGGTGGCGGCGTCGTCAACCCGCCCGTCGTGACGCCGACGCCGGCGCCGGTCACGGTACCGACCCCGACGGCGGCGCCCGTCGCGACCCAGCAAGTCGTCACGCTGGCGCTGCCGTCGACCGCGATGGGCTCGCTCGTCGACGCGACGTTCGGCCTCATCGGCGGCTACACGCAGGCGCAGTTCTCGCAGACGCTCGCCTTCGCGCCGGCCAGCCAGATCATGGTCCGCAACGGCCAGGCAGCGACGGTTCCGCACACCATGGGCGTGGTCTCGACCAGCGCCGCGAGCGGCTTCGTCGCGAGCCCGCCGCTCAGCCTGACCGCTTCGGGCGGCTCGACCATCGGCGCGGGCTTCAACACCGGCACGATCGCCCCGGGCGCGCTGGCCGGGCCGTTCACGCTCGCCGCCGGCACGTACTGGCTGGGCTGCGCCTACCACTATGCCTCGGACACGATGCGCACCGTGCTGGTCGTCGCGGCCGGCGCGACGCCCGGACCGCAGGCGACGCCTGCGCCGACCAAGACCGCGCCGCCGCCGGGACAGGGCTACTAGTGCGCGGCGGGGTGCCGGCATTCGCGCTCGCGCTCGCGCTCGCGTGCGGCGCCCCAGCCCCCGCAGTACCTGCGGCCCGGGCGCCGCGCGACGCGCGCGACGTGGCGCTGGTCGACCAGACCGGCGCCACGTTCACCCTGCGCGAGGTCCGCAAGCCGACCGCGCTGATCTTCGTCGCGGCCCGCTGCGGCGACGCTTGCCCGATCGCGGAAGGGCTGTTCGCCAAGCTCTCCGCGGAACTCGTGCGCGCGCACGTCGACGCGCGGCTGCTGACCGTGACGCTCGAGCCCGACGCCGACCCGCCGATCGCGATGGCGAACCTGGCCCGCGCCTTCGCGGCCGATCCGCAGCGCTGGCGCTGGGCCAGCGGCAAGCCGGCCGACGTGCGCGCGTTCCTGGACGCCTTCGACGTCTACCGGCTCGACGGCCGGTTCCACGGCGCGTTCTGCTACGTGCTCGGCCGCGACGGGCGCCCGCGGCGGCTGGTGCTGCTCTCGACGAGCGCCGACCGCGAGCTGCTGAGCCTGCTCGCGCGCGGTTAGGGTGCCGGCGCGCCGGGTCGGGCGTCGAAGATCATCTGCACGCGCGTGCCGCCTTCGGTGTCGATCGAGACGGTGCGCGCGATCGCCCGCACGATGCGCAGGCCCAAGCCGCGGCCCGGGCGCAGGTCGCGCTCGATGAAGCGGCCGCCGTCGACGACGTCGACGAGCAGGGTCTCCGTCGCGCCGTCGTCGGTCCGCACGAACAGCTCGACCTTGCCCGGGTCGCACTCGTCGTAGGCGTGCTCGACGGCGTTGGCGAGCGCTTCGCCGACCGCGGTCAAGACGTCGTCGCGCAGGTCGCCGTCCAGCTCGATCGCCTCGAGGAAGCCGCGCAGCGCATGGCGCAGCGGCCGGACGACGTCGGGTCTGGCGGCGCGGTTGAGGCGCAGCTCGCAGCGCCCGTTCATGCCGGCTCCGGTGCGCTGAGGTAGGTCAGCGCGGCGCCGCGGTCCTCGAACACCGCGAAGGCTTCGGTCAGCCCGGCGTACTGCAGCAGGCGGCCGAGCTGGCGGCTTCCGATCAGCAGCGCGATGCGCCGCCCGGCGCGCTGCGCGGCGGCCCGAAAGCGCAGCAGCTCGGCGATCACGGTGGAGTCGGCGTACGAGACGTCGCCGAAGTCGAGCAGGATGCCGCTCCGCCCGGCGCCCATTGCGAGCGCTTGCGCGATTTCGGCGCGGCGCCCGATGTCGAGCTCGCCGCTCAGCCGAATCACTTGGAACGAGGATTGCGCGCTCACGCCGCGATCCTGCGCAGCAGCCGTTCGGCCGGCGAGACCACCGAACCGCCCAGCGGCAGCGTTCCGCCGCGCGAGCCGCTCGCGACGACCGCCGCCCCGAGCGCGCCGTCGCCCGCGCCGACCGGGTGCGCCACGAACGCGATGGTCAGGATCGCGACGTCGTCGCCGACGCTGCGCCCGGTGAAGATGTTGTCGCGGATCGCGGTCGCCGGTTCACCGGCGCCGGCCGCCACCGCCCGCTGGACCGCGTCGAGCAGCATCGCCTCGCCCTCGATCACGTCGCGCGAGTGCTCCAGCGCGCCGTCGGTGTAGAGCACCAGCATCGCGCCCGGCACGCTCTGCACGGTGAAGGTGCGGTAGCCCGCCACCTCCATCACGCCCATCGGCAGCCCGCCGCACTCGAGCATGCGCGGCGGCCGGCCGGGCTCGATCAGCACCGGCGGCGGGTGGCCGGCGGTGGCGTAGGTGAACTCGAAGCTGCGCGAGTCGGCGTAGCCGCAGACGGCGGTCACCATGCGCCCCGCTTGGCGCGTCAGCTCGCCGTTGACCCGGCTCAGCATCGCGGCCGGGTCGGGATCGACCAGCGCGGCCGAGACGAGCGACTGGCGCGCCTTGTTCATCGCCACCGCGGCATCGAGCCCGTGCCCGGCGACGTCGCCGATGGCGAACATCACCCGGTCGCCCGGCAGCTCGACGCCCTCGTACCAATCGCCGCCGACCTTGGCCTCCTCGGTGGCCGGGACGTAGGTCGCGCTGAAGGTGACGCCGGTCAGCGCGGGCAGCGGCTTCTGCAGAAACGCCTCTTGCAGCGTGTCGGCAACCCGTTTCTCCGTCTCGTACGCGACCCGCAGCGCGGCCGCTTCGCGCTCCTGGGCCGCGAGCCGGCGGCTCAAGCGCGTCTGCGCGACCCCGAAGCTCAGCCCGATCAGGACGATCAGGGCGATCGCCGCCAGCACCAGCAAGCCGATCCGGTCGATCGCCGCCTGCGTGTCCGCGTCGAGCGCGTGCTCCCGGCCGGCCAGCGTGGTGTCGATCCGGCCGAGCTGCGCGCGGAAGCGGTCGACCAGCGTCTTGCCGTAGCGCTGGGTCCGCAGCGCGTCGCGCGGGCCGGCGAGCAGCGGTTCGGCGACTCGCCGCAGCCACTCGCGGTTGGTCGCGTTCGCCTCGTCCGCCGCGGCCGCGCCGTCCGCCAGCCCGAGCCGGGCCAGCGCGCCGCGCAGTTGCGCCAGCGTGGCGGTTAGCCGCGGCTGCGACTCGCGGTAGGGCTGCAGAAACGCGCGCTCGTGCGTCGCGGCATACCCGCGGATGCCGGTTTCCTCGTCGAGCTGGTAGCGCAGCGCCTCGAAGCCGAGCGTGCGCGCCGCGCGCACCTGCTCGGCGGTGTGGAACGACGCGTCGACCAAACCGCGCACGAAGAACCCGCCGATCACGAGCACCGGCAGGGCGACGAGCACGAGGACGATGGTGACGACGAGCGGGCGGAGAGAGCGGCCGAGCATGGCAGGCGCGCTTTGGCGACCGCCTTCGCGGAGACCTTGGCCGGCCGGGGTGCGTCGGCGGAGCGGCGAAGTCGGCGGGATGGCCCTCGCCTACGCGCCCGCGCTCGAAACCACCCCGGTCCGCATCGCCGACCGCTACGACCACTTCATCGGCGGCCGCTGGACGCCGTCGCTGGGCGGCGAGACGTTCGCGTCGGTGAACCCGGCGACCGAGCAGACGCTGGCCCAGGTCGCGGCCGGCACGGCGGAGGACGTCGACCGCGCGGTGGCTGCCGCGCGCGAAGCCTACGAGCGCTATTGGCGCCCGATGCGCCCGGCCGACCGGGCGAAGTACGTCTACCGGATCGCGCGCGCGATCACCGAGCGCTCGCGCGAGCTGGCCGTGCTCGAGACGATGGACGGCGGCAAGCCGATCAAGGAGTCGCGCGACTTCGACGTGGTCCAAGCCGCGGCGAACTTCTTCTACTTCGCGGGCTGGGCCGACAAGCTGCGCTACGCGCTCCACGGCGCCGCCGACCCGGCCCCGGTCGGCGTGGTCGGCTCGATCGTGCCCTGGAACTTCCCGCTCCTCATGGCGGCCTGGAAGATCGCCCCGGCGCTGGCCTGCGGCAACACGGTCGTGCTCAAGCCGGCCGAGACGACCCCGCTCTCGGCCCTGCTGCTGGCCGAGATCGCCCAGGAGGCCGATCTCCCGCCGGGCGTGCTCAACGTGGTCACCGGCGACGGCCGGACCGGGGCCGCGCTGGTCGCTCATCCGGGAATCGACAAAGTCGCTTTCACCGGTTCGACCGAGGTCGGCAAGCGCATCGCGCGCAGCCTGGCCGGGACGCGCACCCGGCTGACCTTGGAACTGGGCGGCAAGGCCGCCAACATCGTCTTCGCCGACGCCCCGCTCGACCAAGCGGTGGAAGGCGTGATCAACGGGATCTACTTCAACCAGGGCCACGTGTGCTGCGCCGGCTCGCGCCTGCTGGTCCAGGAGAGCGTCCACGACGAGGTGGTCGCGCGCCTCGCAGCGCGGATCGAGACGCTGCGTCTAGGCGATCCCCTCGACAAGAACACCGACATCGGCGCGATCAACTCGCCCGCTCAGCACGCCAAGATCGTGGAGCTGGTCCAGAGCGGCGTCGACGAGGGCGCGGCGCTGCACCAGCAGTCGTGCGCGCTGCCCGAGCGGGGCTGGTTCCACCGCGCGGCGTTCTTCACCGGCGTCTCGCCGTCGCACCGCATCGCGCGCGAGGAGATCTTCGGGCCGGTGCTGGCGGTCATGACCTTCCGCACCGCCGACGAGGCGATCGAGAAAGCGAACAACACGCCGTACGGTCTCTCGGCCGGCGTCTGGACCGACAAGGGCGCCAAGTCGATGTACGTCGCCCAGCGGCTGCAGGCCGGAGTGGTGTGGTGCTCGACCTTCAACCAGTTCGATCCCAGCTCGCCGTTCGGTGGGTATCGCGAGTCCGGCTTCGGCCGCGAAGGCGGCGTTGCCGGTCTGCGACCCTACCTGACGGTCTGAGGAGCGGCGGAGGCGAACGAGTGCGCTAGTGGATTCCTGGCAACGCTTCGCGGACGGGTGGCACGATGCGCTGTTGGCCTTCGACCGAGACCTGCGGGTGGTCGCGGTCAACGCGACGGCCGCGGCCCTGTTCGATGCTCCCGCCCAAGCCCTGATCGGTACGACCCTGCGGGCCGCCTGGCCGCGCGTGGCGGATGCGCTCGACGGGATCGTCATGCGCGGCTTCGTCGAGCACGCGGTGTTCGCGAACAAGCTCGCGCCGTTCGAGAACGGCGAACGCTACAGCGTCGTGACGCACCGCATCGCGGGCGATGGTGCGGTCGGCCTGACCCTCCACCGCGAGAGCGAGAGCAGTTGGCCGACCGACTCCGGCTGGGCCGGGCGCGAGCTCGCCTTCGCCAACCGTCAGCTCGCCGCGTACACCGACAATACGTCGCTGGGGTTCGTGCGCTGGGACGAGCACTTTCGGATCGTCGAATGGTCGGCTCGCGCGGCGGCGATTTTCGGCTGGAGCTTCGCCGAGACCGGCGGCAAGAGCTTCGATGAACTGGGCCTGGTCTACCCGGGCGACGCGGTACGGGTGAGCCAGGTGATGGCCGACATCGCCGCCGGCATCACGGGCACGAACGTCTCCGAGAACCGCAACGTCACCAAGAGCGGCCGCGTCCTGTACTGCCGCTGGTTCAACTCGTTCATCCCGGTCGAAGGCGGCCGGTTCGAGATCGTCTCGCTGGTCGACGACGTCACCGACCTGGTCGCGATGCGGGCCGACGCGCAGGCCAACGAGGAGCGCTTCCGCTCGCTGTTCGACTACAGCCCCGACCCGATGTACGCAGTCGCGCTCGACGGCGTCGTCACGCGCGCGAACGCCGCGGCGGCGCGGACGCTCGGCTGCGACGTCACGCACATGATCGGGCGCCGCGGGAGCGAGTTCACCATCGCCGAGGATGAAGCGCGCTCGCGGCCGGCTCTCGCGCGCGCGGCGGCCGGCGAGGCGGTCACGATCGAGCTGACGGGCCGGCGCGCCGACGGCACGACGTTTCCCGCGCTGACGAGCATGGTTCCGATCGTTTTCCGCGGCACCATCACCGGCGTCCACCTCGTCGTGCGCGACCTTACTCCGATCCGGCGCGCCGAGCGCGAGGCGGCGACGCAGAGCGAGCGGCTGCGCGAGCTGTACTTGGTCGCCGCCGCAGCGAACGCGACCGCGGAGAGCCAGATCGCGGCCACGATCGACGCCGGCTGCCGGCTGCTGGGCCTGAGCGCGGGCTCGCTCTACGACGCCGAGGCCGACCGCAGCATCGCGACCGTCGGCGAGCCGGTCCCGCGCCGGCTGGCGCGCCTGGCGCTGGGCACCGACGGCGCGCTGGCGCTCGACGACCTGCGCGGCGTGCCGTACCTGGGCCAGGCGGAGCTGGGCGAGGACTGCCCGGGCGCATACATCGGCACCGCGATCGACGTCGGCGGGACGCGCTACGGCTCGCTCAGCTTCGCCGGCGAGAACCCGCGCGAGGAGCCGTTCAGCGCCAGCGACCGCGACCTCGTCCAGCTGATGGGCGCGCTGGTCGGCTCGGCGATCGAGCGCGGGCGCTCGCGCACCCGGCTCAAGCACCTGGCCTACAACGACCAGCTCACCGCGCTGCCCAACCGGGCCTGGTTCACCGAGCGCTTGCGCGAAGAGCTGGTGCTCGCGCTCGAAACGGGGGCGCGGGTCGGGGTGATGTTCCTGGACCTCGACCGCTTCAAGGACATCAACGACACCCTCGGCCACCCGCTGGGGGACCGGCTGCTGCGCATGATCGGCGACCGGCTCAGCGCGGTCATCGGCACCGACGGGCTGGTGGCCCGGATGGGCGGGGACGAGTTCATCGTGCTCGTCGCCGGCGACCCACCCACCGAGCGGCTCGACATGCTGGCTCAGCGCGTGATCGCGGTGATCGACCAGCCGCTGCTGATCGACGGCTACGAGCAGTACGTCACGACCTCGGTCGGGATCGCGGTCCACCCGGCCGACGGCGACGACGCCGACACCCTGATCAAGCACGCCGACGTCGCGATGTACCGGGCCAAGGAACGCGGCCGCAACACGCACCAGTTCTTCACCCCGGCGCTGGGCGCCAGCTTGGCCACCCGCATCTCGCAGGAGAAGTCGCTGCGCAAGGCGCTCGAGCGCGAGGAGTTCGTGGTCCACTACCAGCCTCAGTTCGATCTGGCCGGCGGGCGGCTGGTCGCGCTCGAAGCGCTGGTGCGCTGGCAGCACCCGCGCCTGGGCCTCGTGCCGCCGGACCACTTCATTCCCAGCGCCGAGGTCAGCGGGCTGATCGTCAACCTGGGCGACTGGGTGCTCGAGACCGCCTGCCGCCAGGTCTGCGCCTGGCAGAAGCTGGTCCCAGGGCTGCGGCTGGCGGTCAACCTCTCCGCGCGGCAGTTCCACCAGACCGCGCTGACCGGTAAGATCCGCGACGCCCTGGCCCGCAGCGGCTTGTCCGCCGAGCAGCTCGAGGTCGAGATCACCGAGTCGGTCGCGATGAGCGACGCCGCGATCTCGGTCCAGATCCTCCAGGAACTCGGGCGGGCCGGGATCCGCCTGTCGGTCGACGACTTCGGCACCGGCTACTCGTCGCTGGGCTACCTGCGCCGCTTCCCGCTCGACTGCCTCAAGATCGACCAGTCGTTCGTGCGCGACATCATGGAGGAGCCCGACGACGCGATCATCGTGCGCACGGTGATCGCGATGGCGCACAGCCTGGGGCTCGAGGTCTGCGCCGAGGGCGTCGAGACACCGGAGCAGCTGGCGTTCTTGTCGGGCCTGCGCTGCGACCTGGGCCAGGGTTATTACTTCGCCCGCCCGATGGAGAGCACGGTGATGGAGGCCTTTCTGGTCTCCCGGAGCGCCGGAATCGCCTAGCGACCGAGTCCTCGGCGGGCGGTAACATGCTCGCGGCTGGGTAAATCCCAACCGTGGACACGCTCGCTCCGACTCACGTAGACCGGCAGGCGCTGGCCGCGCGTTATCGCGCCGGACGCCGCCGCACCGCCGACATCTTCGGGCTGATCGCGCCCGAGGCGTACGAGGAGCGGCCGATCCCGCTCCGCCACCCGTTCGTCTTCTACGCCGGGCACTTGCCCGCGTTCGCCTTCGTCACGCTGGTGCGCGACGCGCTGCACCGCCCCTCGATCGATCCCGAGCTCGAGCGGCTCTTCTACCGCGGCATCGACCCGCGCGACGCCGAGGCCGCCAAGCAGCACGCGCGCGACGCATGGCCGGCGCGGGCGGAGATCGAGCGCTTCGGCGCGCGCTGCGACGCCGCGATCCTCGACGCGTACGCCGGCGCCGTGCTCGACGACCCGCGCAACCCCAACCTGGTGCGCGCCGAGGCGGCGCACACGATCCTCGAGCACGAGGAGATGCACCACGAGACGCTGATGTACATCATCCACCGGCTCGCGCGCGACAAGCAGCGCGGCCCGCGCGCGGAGCACCGCGACGCCGCGCCGCCGCGCCGAGTTCCCGTCGAGATTCCGGCCGGGCGCGCGACGCTGGGCGCCGAGCGCGACGCGCTCGCCTTCGGCTGGGACAACGAGTTCGAGCGCACCGTCGCCGACGTGCCGGCGTTCGCGCTCGACGCCTACGACGTCACCAACGGCGAGTACCTCGAGTTCGTGCGCGCCGGCGGGCCGGTGCCGCCGTTCTGGTTCCAGCGCGACGGCGGGTGGATGCTGCTGGGCGCGTTCGAGGATCTGCCCCTGCCGCTCTCGTGGCCGGTGTACTGTACGCAGGAGCAGGCCGCGGCGTTCTGCGCCTGGAGCGGCGGCCGGCTCCCGATCGAAGCCGAGTACCAGCGCGCCGCCTACGGCACGCCCGGCGGCGAGGAGCGCGCGCAGCCATGGGGCGACGCCGCGCCCGACCCGCGCGTCCACGGCAACTTCGGCTGGCGGCGGTACGATCCCGAACCGGTCGGCTCGTCGCCGCAGGGCGCGAGCGCGTGGGGCGTGCACGACCTGGTCGGCAACGGCTGGGAGTGGACCGCGACGCCGTTCGCGCCGCTGCCCGGTTTTCGCGTGATGGCGTCGTATCCGGTCTACAGCGCGGACTTCTTCGACGGCCAGCACTACGTGATGAAAGGGGCCTCACCGGTCACTGCGGCGGGCCTGGTGCGGCGCAGCCTGCGCAACTGGTTCTACTACGATTACCAGTACGCGTACGCGACGTTCCGCCGCGCGTACTCACGCTGACCGCGAATGCATGGTTCGATCGTTCTACGAGCCGCGCCGCGGGCCAATCGGAATAGAAGTTGGTACGACATCGTACCGACGTAACGCCCCGCGCGCGCTAACCTAACGGGCATGAAATACCTCGTGTTGTGTATGTGCGGGCATGCCCTCGATCGCCACGACCAGCGCGGGTGTGCGGGCGAGACGCGAGCGGTGTGCGCTTGCCGGCTGGACGGCAGCCAAGCCCTGGAGGCCGCCGTCGAGCAGGCTCGCGTTTCGCCCTGGAGCTATCAGCTCGCCAGAGAGCGCGAGCTCGAAGCGCGCTAACGCGCAGCCCGCTCCGCCGCCAGCGTCGCGTCGAGCAGGCGCGCCAGGGCGTAGACGTGGCGGGTCGCCGGCGTCGGCACGCCCAGCAGCGCGCCCAGTTCCACCACCGCTCCGGCCATCGAGTCCAGTTCGAACGGGCGTCCCGCTTCAACGTCCTGCAGCATGGACGTCTTGTGCTCGCCGACCCGGCGTGCGCCCTCGATCCGCTTGTCGATCGACACCGGCAGCTCCAGGCCCAGCGCGCGGGCCAGCGCGACGCACTCGGCCATCATCTCGCGGGCCAGCGCTTCGGTGGCCGGATCGCGCAGCATGCCGGCCATGGTGGCGCGGGTCAGCGCGGAGACCGGGTTGAACGCGGCGTTGCCCAGCAGCTTGACCCAGATCTGCGCGCGCAGGTCTTGCTCGACCGGCGCCTTCAGCCCGCCCGCGACGAACGCCGCCGCGATCGAGTCCAGCGCGGGATCGGAGCCGCCGGCGGGGCGGCCCAGCGCGTAGCGGGTGCCCTCGATGTGGCGGATCACGCCCGGGGCCTCGATCTCGGTCGAGGAGTAGATCACGCAGCCGACCACCAGATCCGGGTCGAACGCCGCCGCCAGCAGGCCGCCCGGATCGACGGTCTGCAGCACCAGGCCCTCGTGCGAGCCGCCGTGGCGCTGGAAGTACCACCACGGGATGCCGTTCTGCATTGCCACGATGCGGGTGCGCGGGTGGCGCAAGCGTGCGATCGCGGGCAGCAGCGGCGCGATCTGGTGCGCCTTGAGGGCCACGATCACGCAGTCCACCGGGCCCACCTCGGCCGCGTCGTCGGTCGCCGCGACGGCAACGTTGAAATCACCCCGCTCGGAGCGCACCTCGACCCCGCGAGCGCGCATCGCCGCCAGGTGCGCGCCGCGCGCGATCAAGGTCACGTCCGCGCCGCCGCGCACCAGCGCCGCGCCGACGTACGCGCCGATCGCACCGGCCCCGATCACCGCGTAACGTGAAACCGGCGCGTCGGCCGGGACAGGTTGCTGCATCCGCCGGACCGTTAGCGGCCCAGGCGAAGCGCTCCCGCCCGGCCGCCCAGCCTCGGCCTCAGCCCGCGGACACCGCGGCCGTGCCGTCCGGCACGACCACCGCGCGCTCGCGCTCGAGCAGCCGCTCGCGGATCGGCTTGAGCACGAACAGCGCCAGCAGCGCGACGAGGATGTTGAAGGCGACCAGCACGCTGATCACCGTCGCCCACGACCCGGACGCCTCACGAATCTGGCTCGCGATCGGGACCACGAGAGCAGCGGTTCCCTTCGCGGTGTACAGCAGGCCGCAGTTGGTCGAGGCGAACTTGCGCCCGAAGATGTCGGTGCAGCTCGCCGGGAAGAGGCTGTAGATCTCGCCCGATGCGACGAACGTCGCGCCGGCGCACAGCACGAACAGCCACGGGTGGTGCGCGACGTAGAGCAGCCCGAACAGGCCCAGCGCCTCGAGGGCGAACGCGATCGTCATCGTTCGCTCGCGCCCGATCCGGTCCGAGATCCAGCCGAAGAACACGCGGCTGCCCCCGTTGAGCACGTTGTCGACGATGACGGCGAACACCAGCGTCGAGGTCACGATGCCCAGGAAGTTGATCGGAATCTTCGCCACGCCGTAGTCCTTGGCGAGCGGCGCGAGCTGCGCCGTCATGAACAGCAGCCCGGTCGCGATCATGACGAACATGGCGTAGAGGAGATAGAAATGAGGCGTGCGCAGCATCTGCCAGGGCGTCGAGTCGCGCGCCGTCTGGCGCAGGAGCGCGGCGCTCTGCCCGACCGGCCGCGCTTCATCGGCTTGCGGGAAGCGCAGGAACAGCGCGATCAGCACCACGATCGCGCCCTGAACGAGGCCGAACCACTGGAAGGCTGCCCCATATCCTTGGTGCGCGATCGTCCACGAGATCGGGACGACCGTCAGGGCGGCGCCGGCGCCGAAGCCCGCCGCGGTCAGACCGACCGCCAGACCGCGCTTGTCCGGAAACCACTTGACCGCCGAGCCGACCATCGTCCCGTAGACGATACCGGTCCCGATGCCGCCCATTATTTCACCGCCGTACAGGGCCGCGAGCGTGGCCGCGTGGGCGGCGATCACCCACCCGCCGGCCACCAGGACGCCGCCGATGGCGACGAACAGCTTCGGCCCGAAACGGTCGACCAGCCAGCCGTTGACGGGAACCAGCCACACTTCGAACAGGACGAACAGGGTGAAGGCGTACTGGATGTCCGCCTTCGACCAGCCGTGGGCGTCCTGGAGCGGCTGCACGAACAGCGTCCACCCGTACTGCAAGTTCGCGACCATGATCATCGCGATCACGCCGAAGATCAATTGCGTCCACCGACCGCGGGACGCGCTCACCGTTGCTACCAATTCCAAACCCTCCGGACCGCGGCCGAAGAACGTTCTTCCGCCGCGAGCATTACAGGATCACTGGGTTTTCGATCACCGTCATCGGGGCAGGAGCCCGGCCCGGCGAGCCCAGCGGTATTTCGCGCCGAGGACCGCGACCGGGGTTTCCGTGTTGTAAGGATAGGCGGGAACCTTGTGGTCGAACAGGTACTCGCTGGCCTCTTCGACCTCGACGTCGCCGGCGAGCGACGCGACGACCGGCTTGTCGATGCCGCGCGCCCGGAACTCTTCGACCACTTCGACCACCAGGCGGGCGAAGACCATCGGCGGCGTCACGATCGTGTGCCAGTAGCCCAAGATCAAGGCGTCGATGCGCGGGTCTTCCAGCCCGAGGCGGATCGTGTTCTGGTACGTTTTGGGCGGCTCGCCGCCGGTGATGTCGACCGGGTTTCCCGACGCGCCGAAGGGTGGGATGAACCGCTCGAACGCCTCGTCCAGATCGGGCGGGAACTTCATCAGCTCCAGGCCCGCGTCGACGCAGGAGTCCGACAGGAGCACGCCCGAGCCGCCCGCGCCGGTGATGATGACGACGTTCTCGCCCTTGGGCGTGGGCAGGATCGGTATCGCGCGCGCGAACGCGAGCATCTCGTTGAGCCCGCGCGCGCGGATGACGCCGCTCTCGCGCAGGACGTCGTCGTAGACCTTGTCGTTCCCGGCCAGCGCCCCGGTGTGCGAGCTGGCGGCCCGCGCGCCGAGCGCGGTGCGCCCGGCCTTGAGCACGATCACGGGCTTTTGCCGCGACACGCGCTTGGCCACCTCCGCGAACGAGCGGCCGTCCTTGAGGTCTTCCATGTGCATGGCGATTGCCTTGGTGGCGTCGTCCTGCTCGAAGAAGGTCAGCAGGTCGTCCTCGTCTAGATCGGACTTGTTGCCCAGCCCGACGATCGCCGACACGCCCATCTTCGCCGAGCGGCTGAAGCCGATGATCGCCATCCCGACGCCGCCGCTCTGCGACGACAGCGCGACGCTGCCCTTGACGTCGTACGCCGTGCAGAAAGTCGCGCACAGGTTCTTGGGCGTGTAGTAGAACCCGTAGATGTTGGGGCCCATCAGCCGCACGCCGTACTTGCGGCCGATCTCGATGATCTCGTGCTGGCCCGCTTCGTTGCCCGTCTCGGCGAAACCGGACGGGATCAGCACCGCCCCGGGGATCTTCTTCTCGCCGCACTCCACCAGCGCGGCGGCGACGAACTTGGCCGGGATCGCGAACACCGCGACATCGACCTCGCCCGGGATGTCCGCCACCGAGGCGTACGCCTTGCGGCCCATGATCTCGTCGGCCTTGGGATTGATCGGGTAGATCCGGCCCTGGTAGCCGCCGTTGATGAGGTTCTTCATCACCGAGTTGCCGATCTTGCCGGCTTCGCTCGAGGCGCCGATCACGGCGACCGCATCGGGCCGCATGATGCGGTTCAGCTTGGCCAGGATCTCGCCGGTTCCGGGCCGGTCCCGCTGCGGCGGCAGGTCGAACTCGACGATGATCCGCACGTCGACCGCAGTCGCGCCCTGCGGCGTCGCGAAGACCGGGTTGAGGTCGACCTCGGCGATCTCGGGGAAGTCGGCCACCAGCTCCGACACGCCGGCGACGATCGACGCGATGGCCTCGCGGTCGACCGCCTCCGCGCCGCGGATGCCGCGCAGCATCGGCGCCGCTTGGATGCCGTCGAGCATCGAGAGCGCTTCGTTCGGGGTCACCGGGGCGAGCCGGAACGTGACGTCTTTGAGCAGCTCGACCAGCACGCCGCCCAGCCCGAACGCGACCAGCTTGCCGAAGCTCGGGTCGGTGACCGCCCCGACGATGACCTCCTGGGCGCCGCTGGGCAGCATCTGCTGGACCTGCACCCCGTCGATCCGCGCGCCGGCCTCGTACGCCGTCGCGTTGCGCACGATCGTGTCGTAGCCGGCGCGGACGGCGCTCGCGCTCGCGACCCCGACCAAGACGCCGCCGGCCTCGGTCTTGTGCAGGATGTCCGGCGAGACGATCTTGAGCACCACCGGGTACCCCATCCGGTCCGCCGCCGCAACCGCCTCGTCGGCGCTCGCCGCCAGCGCTTCTTGCGGGACCGGGATGCCGTACGCGTCGGCGACTTGCTTGGCTTCGGGAGCCGCCAGCGCGCTGCGGCCCTCGCTCTTCACCCGGTCGAGGATCGCGCGCACGGCGGCGCGGTCGCGGGTCGTCCGTTCGAGAAGCATCGATCTCTCCTACACGACGCCGGCGGCTTGGAGGTCTCCGACCTGAGAACCTTGCCAGCCGATCTCGGCGAGGATTTCAGCGGTGTGCTCGCCCAGCAGCGGCGAGCTGCGGATCTCGACCGGGGTGTCCGAGAGGTTGAGCGGGCAGCCCACCGTCCGGAACGTCCCGCGCTCCGGGTGCTCGACCTCGGCGATCATGCCGCGCGCGCGCAGCGACGGGTCTTCGATGAGGTCCTGCGTGCTCAGGATCGGCCCGCACGGGACGTCGATCGCGTTGAGCTTGTCGAGCACCTCGAACTTGGTGAACCCCCGCGTCCACTGCTCGACGACGCCGAAGACCTCGTCGAGGTGCGGCAGGCGCGCCGCGGGCGTCGCGAACGCAGGGTCGTCGACCAGCTCGGGCCGGCCGATCAGCTTGGCCAGCGGCGCCCAGACGGGCGGCTGGATGATGACGTAGACGTAGTCGTTCTCGCCCCCCGGGCTGCAGCGCAGGGCGGCCCCGGGCTGGCCGCCGCCCGAGGCGTTGCCCGAGCGGGGCACGTAGTCGCCGAACGTGTCGTTGGGGTACTCGCCCAGCGGCCCGTGGGCGAGGCGCTGCTGATCGCGCATCTTCACCCGGCACAGGTTGAGCACCGCGTCCTGCATCGCGACCTCGATGCGCTGGCCCCGCCCGCTGTGGGTGCGCTGGTAGAGCGCGGCGAGGATCGCCGCGACCATGTGGATGCCGCTGCCGGAGTCGCCGATCTGCGCCCCGGTACTCGTCGGCGGGCCGTCCGGGAAGCCGGTCGTGCTCATCGCGCCGCCCATCGCCTGGGCGACGGTTTCGTAGGCTTTGAAATCGGCGTACGTGCCCGCCCCGAAGCCCTTGATCGAGGCGTAGCTGAGCCGCGGGTTGATCTGGCGGATGCGCTCCCAGGTGAAGCCCTGGCGGTCGAGCGCGCCGGGCCCGAAGTTCTCGACCAGCACGTCGCAGTGCTCGAGCAGCTTGACGAAGATCGCCTTGCCCTCGTCGCTCTTGGTGTTGAGCGTGATGCTGCGCTTGTTGCAGTTGAGCATCGTGAAGTACAGGCTGTCGACGCCCGGCACGTCGCGCAGCTGCTCGCGCGTGATGTCGCCCCGGCCGGGCAGCTCGACCTTGATGACGTCCGCCCCCAGCCAGGCCAGGATCTGCGTGCAGGAGGGGCCGGCTTGGACGTGCGTCATGTCGAGGACTTTGATGCCGTCGAGCGCCTTGCGCGGCGGCGCCCCGTCGGCCGAGATCGTATGATCGTGGTTCATGTCGCCTCTACTTGTACATCGTCTGGTTCATCGTGCCGGGCGCGAACGCGTCGGGATCGATCCAGACGTTGATGAGCGACGGCTTCCCGGACTCGCGCGCGCGTTCGAGCGCCGGCCGGATGCCGCGCGGATCGCGGACCTCCTCGCCGTAGCCGCCCAGCATCTTGGCGAACAGATCGTATTTGACGTCGCCCAGATAGTTGCCGAGGTCGCCGCGTTCCTTGCCGTACTTCTGGATTTGACCGTAGCGGATCTGGTTCATGTACGAGTTGTTGCCCACCACGCCGATGAACGGCAGATCGAACCGCATCATGGTTTGAAAGTCCCAGCCGGTGAGGCTGAAGGTTCCGTCGCCGAATAGGCAGACGACTTCTTGTTCGGGCTGGGCGAGCTTCGAAGCCATCGCGAACGGAAGGCCGACGCCCAGCGTGCCCAGCGGCCCCGGGTCCATCCAGTGCCCGGGCGCCTTGGGCTGCACCACGCCGCCGGCCGAGGTGACGACGTCGCCGCCGTCGCCGATGAAGACGGTGTTCTCGGTCAGGAACTCGTTGATCTCGTACGCCAGGCGCAGCGGGTGGATCGGCGTCGTGTCGTTCATGATCTTGGGCAGGCGCGCTTCGTAGAGCGAACGCTCCTGCGCGCGCAGCTCGGCCAGCCACGGCTTGCGCGCGGCCGCCCCGTTGCCGCCGCGGCCGGATGCCGCTTGCGTCACCGCGGCCAGGATCGCGCCGACGTCGCCGACGAGCCCCAGCGACACGTCGCGGTTCTTGCCGACCGTCGCGTAGCTCATGTCGATCTGCACGACCGTCTTGGCCTTGAGCCGCTTGCCGTAGCCCATCCGAAAGTCGAACGGGGTGCCGACGATGACGATGACGTCGGCCTTGGAGAACGCGTACGAGCGCGTGAGCTGGAAGTTGTGCGGGTCGCCGGGGGGCAGCGTGCCGCGCGCCGCGCCGTTGACGAAGACCGGGATGTCGAGCGTCTTGCAGAAGTCGATCGCGGACCGCGTCCCACGGGTCGTCCACACTTGCGAGCCGAGCAGGACGCACGGGCGCTCGGCGCGGACCAGGATGTCGGCCAGCTTCTCGATGTCGGCGGGATCGCCGATGCTCTTGGTCGAGGCGCGGTAGTGCCCGAGCTCCGGGATGACGGCCTTGGAGAGGTCCACCTTCGCGTCGAGGATGTCGCGCCCGATCTCCAGGAACGACGGCCCGTACGCGCCGTTGAAGGACTCGCGGAACGCCATGCCGATCATGTCCGCCACCCGTTCGGTGGTCAGGACGCTGGCCGCGAACTTGGTGATCGGGCGCATGATGTCGACGTGCGGAAGGTCTTGCAGCGAGCCCATCTTGTGCTGGTTGAGCGCGCCCTGGCCGCCGATGAGCAGCATCGGGCTCTCGGCCCGGAAGGCGTTCGCGACCCCGGTCACGGCGTCGGTGGTGCCCGGGCCGGCGGTGACGACGGCGCAGCCCGGCTTGCCGGTGACGCGCGCATAGCCGTCGGCGGCGTGCGCGGCGACTTGCTCGTGGCGGACGTCGACGATCTTGATCCCTTCGTCGGCGCAGCCGTCGTAGATGTCGATGATGTGCCCGCCGCACAGCGTGAAGACGACGTCGACTCCCTCGGCCTTGAGCGCCTTGGCGACGAGGTGCCCGCCGGAGATCGTCGCACCGGGCGCGGCTGCGTCCAAGCTGGGGAGATCGCGTGCGGCCGGAGTCGTTTGGGACATGGAAGTCCTCGCAAGGTTCCTAGCGATTAGAGATCGTTGTCGTTGGCGTCCACGTGGGCGGCGAGCTCGAGCGCGTGATCGCGCACGAGCAGGCTGGCGGTCTCCGCATCCCGCCGCTCGATCGCTTCGATGATGTGCATGTGGTCCACCATGGAGCGCTCGAAGCGCCGGTTCTCGCCGATCGTGCGATGGCGGATCGAGCGGATGTGGATCAGGAGACCGTCGGCCGTTCGGCGCAGCGTCTCACAGCCGGACAGATCGATGATCCGCTGGTGGAACTGCAAGTTGGCGTCCGAGTACTCGTCGAGCTCGGCCGCGATGCGCTTGCCGTCGAAGCGGGCGAAGATCGAGCGCAGCGACGCGCGCTCCCCATCGGAGGCGTGCAGGGCGACCAGCCGGGCGGCCATACCCTCGAGTGCCGCCCAGACGACGATCATCTCGAGCAGCTCGCGCTTGGTCTTGCGCGCGATCGAAAAGCCGCGCCGGGGAGCGCTCGTGACGAGCCCCTCGTGCTCCAGGCGGGCGAGCGCCTCGCGGACCGGCGTCCGGCTGCAGCCCAAGCGCGCCGCGAGCTGGCGCTCGTCCAGGCGCAGGTCGCTCTCGTCGATCTCGTAGAGGTTCGTGTTCGTGATGGCTTCGCGGATCGCGGCATGGACGCGGTCGCCGATGGTCAGGTCGGCATCGATCGCCGTCAGGCCGAGCGCCGCTGTCATCCGTTTGCTCTCTCTCCCAGCCGGTTACCGGTATATGGTCTTCTGTATACCAGCTTCGGCGACGCTGAAAGAAATTTCCTGCGCTAGAAGAGGGCGCCCGGGTTCGCGCGCCGGAGGCCGGCGGCCTGAACCGAAGCCGTTCGGTCCCTAGCAGGGGGACCCGGGCGCGTCGTACGCTGGAGCAGTGAAGACTGACGACGTCGGCACGGGTGCGTTCGCATCACCCGTCCGGTGGGCGTTCGTCGCGCTCGCCGCTGCGGCCATGGTCGGAGCGGCCGCGGCGCTCGTCGCCGGTACGGCCGGGATGCGCGCGTCGTTTCCGTCCTCCGGCTGGCCGTTCTCGCCGCTGGTTCCGTTCGCCGAGGCGCACCTCGCGAACGCCGCCGCCTGGTGGCGCTACGTCGCGGCCTGGGAGAGCGTCTGGAGCATCGCGCTGGTCGGCGCGGTACTCGCCCTCGGGCGCGTTCCGCGCGCCCTGCGCGGCCGCGTCGCGGCGGGGACCATCGCGCTCCAGGTGATCTTGCTGGGGCTGACGGTCAGCGTGCGGATGCCGTTCAACGGCGGACAGTATCTCTACGTCGCCTACGCCGAGCTCGTGCAGCAAGGCGCCAACCCCTACGACCCGCCGCCGCGCAGCCAATCCGTCTCCCCGCAGCTCCGCGCGATCGGAACGCTGTGGGGAATCCAGACCGAAGGCAACACGGACCCGCCGACCCGCATCGTCATGCGCGACCGCTACGGCCCGGCCTACACGCTTGCCATCGCCGCGGTGCTGCTGCCGTTCCGAGCTGCCGACGTGGAAACCCAGGCCCGCGTCATCCGGCTATGGTCGGCGCTGGCGGCGATCGGCTGCAGCATCCTGATCTGGCGCGCGCTGCCGGCGGCCGCGTGGTCGTGCGCGGCGCTCGCGGCGTTCGCGCTCAACCCGCTGGTCGTCATGCAGACCGCCATGGGCGGGCACAACGACGTCATCGCGCTGCTCTTCGCGCTCGGCGCGTACGGCGCGGCGAGCCACGGCAGGTTCGCGCCGGCCGGCGTCGCCGCCGCGCTCTCGGTCGCCACGAAGCTGACCTTCGCACCGTTTCTGCTGCCGTTCCTGATGGTCGCCTGGGCCGTGCGCGGCGGGCGCGGTCTGCTCCGCCGGGGCGTGCGGTACCACGTGCGCCGCGCCGCTCGCGACCTGCGGCACCGCCCCGGCGACGTTCTGCGCCAACACCGCCGTCGACCCCTCCAATTG
>CAXTNU010000040.1:0-18890 GCA_964245595.1 uncultured bacterium
GTGATCGTCGCGGCGACGCCGGCGCTGGGGCCGGCCTTGGCCGCGGCCATGATGTCGTTGGCGGTGATGCGCCCGTTGTCGCCCGAGCCGCGCACGCCGGTCAGGTCGATGCTGTGCTCGCGCGCCAGCCGGCGGACCGCCGGCGAGACGCGCAGCCCGCCCGGCCCGGCGCTGTAGTTGGGCGCGCTGCCGTTGCCGTTGGCGCCCTGACCGTTCTTGGACGGCGGCGCGGTGAACGAGGTCGACGACAGGCCGACGTTGCCGCCCGGGACGGGCTCGTCCGAGGCCATGTGGTTTGCTTCGGCGACCTGTTCGGCGGGCGAGCTGCTGCCGTGCGGGGCGGGAATGGTCGGCGCCGCCTGCGCCGCCGCGCCGACCTCGTCGATGATCGCGATCGAGGCCCCGATCGGAACGGTCTCGCCTTCGGCGATCAGCAGCTCGCGGATCACCCCGGTGACCGGCGAGGGCACCTCGGCGTTGACCTTGTCGGTCGAGACCTCGACGAACGCTTCGTACTTCTCGACGCTGTCGCCGGGCTGCTTGAGCCACTGCGCGACGGTCCCTTCGGTGACCGTCTCGCCGAGCTGCGGCATCGTGATGGTGGTCGGCATCAGAACTTCGCCAGCGCGCGCATCGCCTCGACCATCTCGTCGGTCGAGACCAGGAACTCTTCCTCGAGCGGGAGCGCGTAGCCCATCGCCGGGACGTCGGGCCCGCACAGCCGGCGGATCGGCGCGTCGAGCTCGAACAGCGCCTCCTCGGCGACCATCGCGCTGATCTCCGCGCCGATCCCGCCGAACTTGTTGTCTTCGTGGACGATCATCAGCTTGCGGGTCTTGCGCACGCTGGTCAGGATCGTGCCCTTGTCCATCGGGCGGATCGAGCGCAGGTCGATCACCTCGACCGAGACGCCTTCGGCCTCGAGCCGGCCCGCCGCGTCGAGTGCCTGGTGCAGGTTGTAGCCGTACGACACGACGCTCAGGTCGGTGCCGGCCTTCTTGACGTCGGCCTTGCCGATCGGGATCGAGTAGTAGCCGTTGGGCACCTCGCCCTTGACGCTGCGGTAGGTCTTCTTGTGCTCGAGGAAGAGGACCGGGTCGGGGCACTCGATCGCCGCGGTCAGCAGGCCCTTGATGTCGGCCGGGGTCGACGGCGCGAGGATCGTCAGGCCCGGGACGTGGTAGAACAGCGCCTCGATCGAGACCGAGTGCGAGAGCGCGCCGCGCACGCCGCCGCCGTAGGGCGTGCGGATCACCAGCGGGCACGTGTAGTCGCCGTTGGAGCGGTAGCGGGTCTTGGCCGCCTCGCCCACGATCTGGTTGAACGCCGGGTAGATGAAGTCGGCGAACTGGATCTCGGCGATCGGGCGCAGCCCTTCCATCGCCATCCCGATCGCCACGCCGACGATCGAGGCCTCGGCCAGCGGCGTGTCGACGACGCGCTGCGGGCCGAACTCCTCGAGGAAGCCCTTGGTGATGAGGAAGACGTTGCCGCGCGCGCCGACGTCCTCGCCCATGATGAGGACGCGCTCGTCGCGCACCAGCGCGTCGTGCAGCGTCGCGCGCACGGCCTCGACGTTGTTCATCACGGTCGAGCCGGTCTGTTCTTGCGCCGGCACGGTGGTCGACATCGGTATCACTCCTGCCAGGGGCGGTAGTCGCCCGCGACAACGTTGGTGTAGATGGATTCCGGGGCGGGATACGGCTGGGCCTCGGCGCTGTCGGTCGCCTCGTTGGCTTCGCGCAGCACCTCGGCGCGCAGCGCCTTGGCGCGCGCCTCGTCGATCACGCCGTTCTCGATCAGAACCTGCTCGAAGCGCGGAACGGGATCGAGCTTGCGCCGCTCCTCGATGTCCTCGCGGTTGCGATAGGTGCGGTCGTCGTCGTCGGTCGAGTGCGAGAGGAAGCGGTAGCACTTGGCCTCGACCAGGGTCGGGCCGCCGCCGCCGCGGGCGCGCTCGAGCGCCTCGTTCACCGCTTCGTAGCTGGCGACCGGGCTGAAGCCGTCGCACAGCTTGTGCGCGATGCCGTACCCGGGCGCTTTGTCGGACACGTTGGCGACGTTCATCTGCATGCTCTGCGGGGTCGAGATCGCCCACTCGTTGTTCTGGACCAAGAAGACCACCGGCAGCTCGTGGACGGCGGCGAAGTTGATCGCCTCGTGCCACTCGCCTTGCGAGGTGGCGCCTTCGCCGCTGGTGCACAGCACCGCTCGCCCACTCTCGCCGCGGTACTTGAAGGCCGCGGCCACCCCGACCGCGTGGGTGCACTGGGCCGCGATGATCGAGGAGATCGAGAGTACGCCCAGGTCGCGGTTGGTGTAATGGTTGGGGAACTGGCGCCCTAGCGAGCGGTCGGTCGCGCGGGCGAACATCGACGACAGGATCTCGAACGGCGTCATCCCGACGCCCAGCACCAGGCCCAGGTCGCGGTAGTACGGCGCCAGCACGTCCGAGCCGCGCTTGAACGCCAGCGCCGCGCCCGCTTGGACCGCTTCGTGGCCTTCGGAGCCCATCGCGAAGGGGATCTTGCCCTGCCGGTTGAGCTGGAAGCCGCGGTTGTCGAGCTGGCGCTGCAGGAGCATGATGCGCAGCATCGTGACGAGCTGCTCGTCGCTCAAGCCCGCCCGGTCGAGCTGCGCCGCGTCCCGCGCGGTCGTGATTTTCGCCATTGGAGATCCCCCAGGGAAGTGAGAACCGAAGGTAAATCGCGCGCCGAGCGACGGGACTCCTGCGCGCCTCTGCCGCCGACCCGGTCCGTAAGTCGACGTAAGAGGCGGTAAGTAGCGCGTAAGCCGGGCTCGATACCGTGTGGACAAATGGCCCGCCGGCCTTCGCGTATGCTGGACGGCGAGTCGGATTGTGACCGAAGGGATCGATGCGGCTTAACCGAATCCGAACAGACATAGCCGCGGCCGTCGTTATCGACGGCCCGAATGTTGGTTCTCTCAATTGCCGGGGTGTTGTGGAGATGGGTTCTTCTCACCCATTCGGCTCTTTTGGCCGTGTGGTGCGTCACTGGGCAGAGCGACTGCCCGACCAGTGCGCCGTGCGTTTCCTCACCGACGGTGAAGACGCGCAAGAGTCGTTCAGCTATCGCGAGCTCGACGCGCGCGCCCGGGCGATCGCGCTCGAACTGCGGCGCTTCACCCGGCCCGGTGACCGCGCGCTGCTGCTCTACCCGCCGGGGCTGGAGTACGTCGCAGGTTTCTTCGGCTGCTTGTACGCCGGCGTGATCGCCGTGCCGGCGTACCCGCCGCGCGCGAACCAGAAGGCGGAGCGCATCATCGCGATGTGCCTGGACGCACTGCCGGCCGCGGTGCTGACGCTCGCCGCGACGCTCGACGTGTCGCGCGGCGACGAAATCCTCGGGCCGCTGCTCGACGGCGTGCGCATCGTCGCGACCGACACGCTGTCCGCGAGCGGCGCGCACGTCGACGCCTGGCGCGAGCCGGCGATCGCGCCCGACGAGATCGCTTTCCTTCAGTACACCTCGGGTTCGACGGCGGCGCCGCGCGGCGTGCAAGTCTCGCACGCCAACCTGTACGCGGACTCCGAGTTCATCAAGCACAAGTTCGGCCACTCGCACGCCAGCCACGCGGTGATCTGGCTGCCGCCCTATCACGACATGGGCCTGATCGGCGGCATCCTCAACCCGATCTACTGCGGCTTTCCGGTCACGCTGATGGCGCCGGTGATGTTCCTGCAGCGTCCGGTGCGCTGGCTGCGCGCGATCAGCCGCCTGCGCGCGACGACCAGCGGCGCGCCCAACTTCGCCTACGAGCTGTGCGCGACGCGGGTCACCGACGCGCAGAAGGCCGAGCTCGACCTGAGCACCTGGGACCTGGCCTTCAACGGCGCGGAGCCCGTGCGGGCCGAGACGGCCCAGCGCTTCTACGAAGCGTTCCGCGGCTGCGGCTTCAAGCGCGAGAGCTTCTACCCGTGCTACGGCTTGGCCGAAGCGACGCTGATGGTCAGCGGCGGCACCAAGGGGCGCGCCTTCAGCACCAAGGTGGTCGACGCGGACGAACTGGCCGCGCACCGCGCGGTCGAGACCGATCCTTCGTCCCCGCAGGCGCGCACGCTGGCCAGCAGCGGCGACCCCGGGCGCACGAGCGTGGTGACGATCGTCGACCCCGAGCGCGGCGTCGCCGTGCCCGACGGCACCATCGGCGAGGTCTACGTCTCCGGCCCGATCGTCGCCAAAGGCTACTGGAACCAGCCCCGCTCGACCGAGGACACGTTCGGCGCGCGGATCGCCGGCTCGAACGCGCTCCACCTGCGCACCGGCGACCTGGGCTTCCTCGACGGCGGCGAGCTGTACGTCACCGGGCGGGCCAAGGACATGCTCATCCTGCGCGGGCGCAACTACTACCCGCAGGACCTCGAAGCCAGTGCCGAAGCGGCGCACGTCGCGCTGCGCGGCGCGGCGGCGGCCGCGTTCGGCCTCGACGTCGGCGGCGAAGAGCAGCTCGCGATCGCGCAGGAAGTCCCGCGCGCCGCGATCGGCACGCTCGACGTGGCCGAGACCGTCGCCGCGATCCGCGAGGCGGTCGCGCGCGAGCACGCGGTCTCGGTCTTCGCGATCGCCCTGCTGCGGCCGGGCGGCATCCTCAAGACCTCGAGCGGAAAAGTGCGCCGCGGCGCGACGGCGGCGCTGCTGCGCGCGCAGCTGCTGGGGAACGACCCGGCACCCGAAGCCGGTCGAACCAAGCTGATCGACGTCTGGCGCGCGCCTTCGATGCAGCTCGCGACCTGACCAGACACGACGTCTCGACGTAATCGATCTGACGCACGCAGCGACCCGAAGCGGGAGAAGGTATATGGCGAAACTGGCCCCACTCGAGGTGGGAACCTCGGAAGAGCGCATCGCGCACGGCCGGCAGCGGCTGGCCGTCGCGGCGGCGGCGGAACAGCAGCTCGCGGCGGTCGCCGAGCTCGACGCGAAACTGGCCTGGGTGGTCGTGCTGCTGCCGTTCGCCGGCTTTCTGGCGGCGCTCTCGCTGCCGCTGTTCGGCCACCCGGTGACGCTCGTCGACCTCGGCTGTTTCGCGGTCATGTACGTGCTGACCATGGCCGGGATCGAGATCGGTTACCACCGCCTGTTCGCGCATCGCTCGTACAAGACGACGACGCCGGTGCAGGCGCTGCTGATCGTGTTCGGCTCGATGGCCTTCCAGGGCCCGGTGATCTGGTGGGTCGCGACGCACCGCCGCCACCACGACCGCACCGAGCGCGACGGCGACCCGCACTCGCCGTATCTCGCATCGAAGCGAAAGACCTGGAGCGGCTTCGTGTTCAGCCACCACGGCTGGCTCTTCAACGGCGCCAGCACCCGCCCACCGGGCTGGGCGCTGTACGTCAGCGACCTCTACCGCGAGCCGGTGATCTTCAAGCTGCACATGAGCTACTTCCAGTGGCTGGTGCTGGGGATGGTGATTCCCGCCGTCGCGGACGCGCTCATCAGCCATTCCTGGTTCGGCCTGGTCAGCGGCTTCCTGTGGGGCGGTCTGGCGCGCGTGTTCTGGAGCAACCAGTTCGTGTGGGGCCTCAACTCCGTCGCCCACCTGTGGGGCAAGCGCGCCTTCCCCGACCGCTTCGACCAGAGCCGCAACAACCTGTGGCTCGTGCTCCCGACGCTGGGCCAGGGCTGGCACAACAACCACCACGCGTTTCCGGGTTCCGCGGTGGCCGGCTTCGAGCCCGGCCAGGTCGACCCCGGCGCGTGGATGATCAAGGGGCTGCGCGCCGCGCGGCTCGCCTGGGACGTCAAAGTTCCCTCCGGGGACGTCATCGCCGCCAAAAAGCGCGCGAACAGCACCGCACACTTCTACGAGGAGACCTAGCATGTCCGATTCGAAGGCGACGATCGCGCAGCCCCAGACCGAGGACGCCATCCGCGACTGGCTGGTCGCCTACATCGCGAAGAAGACGAACACGCCCGCCGACGACATCGACACCGAGGTGACGTTCGACCGCTACGGGCTGGACTCGGCGGTCGCCATCGCCCTGACCGGCGATCTCGAAGACCATCTCGGCCGCCGCCTCTCGCCCACCCTGCCGTACAACTACACCTCGATCGACGCGATGGCCGCCCACCTCGCCGCGGGCGGCTCGTGATGAACGATACCGAGGCGATCACCGCCGGCGCGTCGGCCGAGGCGATCCAGCACCACTACGACGTCGGCAACGCGTTCTACCGGCTCTGGCTCGACCCGCGCCTGCTCTACTCGTGCGCGCTCTACGAAGAGGGCGACGACCTCGAGACCGCCCAGGTGCGCAAGCTCGACTACCACATCCGCGAGTCGGCCGCGGCCGGCAAGGAGCGCGTGCTCGACATCGGCTGCGGCTGGGGCGCGCTGCTCAACCGCATGGTCAGCGCGCACGGCGTGCGCGAAGCGGTCGGGCTGACGCTCAGCCAGGAACAGCTCGACTACGTTCGCGCCACCGCCCGGCCCGAGGTGAAGGTGCGCCTGGAGCCGTGGCAAGAGCACCAGCCCGACGCTCCGTACGACGCGATCGTCTCGGTCGGCGCGTTCGAGCACTTCGCCGACCTCGAGCAGACGCCCGCGGAGAAGATCGAAGGCTACCGGCACTTCTTCCGGACCTGCCACAAATTCTTGAAACCGGGCGGCAAGATCTCGCTCCAGACGATGGCCTACGGCGACATGCCGCGCGACCGCAAGCACAGCGACCTCTTCATCGCCGAGGAGATCTTCCCCGAGTCCGATCTGCCGCGCCTGGCGGACATCGCGCTGGCCGCGGAAGGCATCTTCCAGATCGAGCTCGTCCACAACCACAACCAGATGTACGCGCGCAGCATGCGCGAGTGGTTCGACAACCTGCGCGCCAACCGCGCCGAAGCGGTCGCGCTGGTCGGCGAGGAGGTCGTCAAGCGCTACGAGCGCTACCTGCGCACGTTCTCGTACTCCTTCGAGCTGGGCGCGTTCTTGCTCTACCGGATCACGCTGCGCCGGCTCGATCGCGCGCAGCTGACCTGAGCGCGAGCGAACGCGTCGAGGTGTGCTCATGAACGAACCGATCGCCATCGTCGGGATGGCGCTGCGCGCTCCCGAGGCGTCGACGCCCGACGCGTTCTGGGGCTTGCTGCGCGACGGCGCGGACGTCGTGCGCGAGGTCCCCGCCTGGCGCTGGGACGCGCCCGGCTTGGAGCGGATGCTGGCCGGCGTGCCGTCCGCGCCGGGCGTGCGCTGGGGTTCGTTCATCGACGCGGTCGACGAGTTCGACCCGGAGTACTTCGGGATCACGCAGCGCGAGGCGCCGGCGATCGACCCGCAGCACCGGCTGCTGCTCGAGGTCGCCGCCGAGGCGCTCGAAGCGGCCGGCATCGCGCCGGCCAGCCTCAAGGGCACCCCGGCCGGGGTCTACGTCGGGGTCAGCAACTACGACTACAACCGGCTGATGGCGGGCAACCGGGCCGGCATCGATCCGTACATGGCGATCGGCACGACGCAGTGCATCGCCGCCAACCGCATCTCGTACTGGCTCGACCTGCGCGGGCCGAGCATGGCGATCGACGCGGCCTGCGCGTCGTCGCTGGTCGCCGCGAACTTGGCCGTGCAAGCCCTGCGCTCGGGCGAGATCGATCTGGCGATCGTCGGCGGCGTGAACCTGGTGCTCTCGCCCGAGGTCAACATCTCGTTCTCGCGGGCCGGCCTGATGTCGGTCGACGGGCACTGCCGCCCGTTCGACGAGCGAGCCAGCGGCTACGTGCGGGGCGAGTTCTGCGGCGCGCTGGTGCTGCGCCGGCTGTCCGACGCGCGCGCGGCGCGCAATCCGGTGCTGGCCCAGCTCTGCGGCACGGCGGTCAACCAGAACGGGGCCGGCAACGGGCTGATCTCGGTCAACGGCCCCGCTCAGGAAGCGGTGATCCGGGCGGCGCTGCGCAATGCCGGGATCGACCCGTCCGACGTCGGCTACGTCGAAGCGCACGGCGTCGGCAGCAGGTTCGGCGACGCGATCGAGTTCAACGCCCTGGCGCGCGCGCTCGAGCGCGACGGCGCCGAACCGGCGCCGTGCTACGTCAGCTCGCTCAAGGGCAACCTGGGCCACCCCGAGGCTGCTTCCGGCCTGGCTTCGATCGTCAAGGTCGTGCTGGCCATGCGGCACGGCGAGATTCCGGCCGTGCGCGACCTGGGCGTGCCCAACCCGGAGATCGGCGCGGACCGTCCCGGCCTGCGCCTGGTGCGCGAGCACATGGGCTGGCCGGCCGACGGGCGCAGCCGCTACGCCGGGGTGAGCGCGTTCGGGATGGGCGGCACCAACGCGCACGTCGTGCTGCGCGAGGACGACGCGCCCGCGCCGTCGAGCGCCGCCGCGCCCGGCCCGTTCGCGTTCGTCTACTCGGCCCGCAGCGAGGCGACCCTGCGCGCGCTGCTCGAGCGCCAGGTGAGCCACCTGCGCGCGGTTCGGGTCGAGCTCGCCGACCTGGCGTACACGCTCGCCACCGGCCGCACGCACCACCCTTACCGGCTGGCGCTGGTGTGCGCTTCGAGCGCCGAGCTCGAAGCGCAGCTCAGCGCCCACCTGGCCGGCCTCGAACCCGATCGCATCAGCACCGGCAAGGTGAAGAAGAAGTCGCGCGACGCGGCGCAGATCGAGGCCGCTGCGGCGGCCCAGCGCGCTTTCTGGGCCGCCGCCGCGGGAGCCGAAGGAGCAGCGGAGCGCGCGGGCGCTTTGCAGGCACTCGCGCGATTGCACGTCGCCGGCGTGGCGGTCGATTGGACCGCCTTGCGCTGCGGCGCGGAACGGCTGATCCCGCTCCCGACCTATCCGTTCGCGGGCGGCTCGTACTGGATCGCTCGCGCGCCGGATGCGAGCGAAGCGCCCAGCGCGTCCCCCGCGGTCGAATCCAACCGAGCGGCGGCCGCGACCGCTGTTGCCGCGAGCGCGAACGGCGCGCAGCCGCCGCGCCGCGACGGCTCGGTCGAGCAACGCGTCGCCGCGATCGTCGCGCAGGCGGTCGGCGTGGCGTCGGTCGACGCGGACACCGATTTGGTCGACTTGGGCCTGGATTCGCTGATCGCGCTGCAGGTCGTGGCCGAGATCAAGCGCTCGTTCGAGCGCGAGCTCTCGCTCGCGGCGCTGCGCGAGCTGCGCACGGTGACCGAGATCGCCGCCGCGCTGATCGCGCCCCTGCAGCGCCTCGTCACGCCGGCGGTCGTGCTGGGCCACGGCGACCCGCGCGCGCCGGTCGTGTTCGTGCACCCGGTCGGCGGGGGCGTGACGGCGTACGAAGAGCTGGCGAATCGGCTCGACCGGCAGGTTCTCGCGTTCGAGATGGCCGCCGCGCCGGCCACGCCGTACGACGTCGGCGCGCTCGCGGAGCGCTACCTCGGCGCGCTTCCGCCGCGCGCGGCCGGGACGCCGTACGTGCTGGGCGGCTGGTCGTTCGGCGGGCTGGTCGCCTACGAGATGGCGCAGCGCCTGAGCGCGCGCGGCGAGACCGTCGCGCTGGTCGCGCTGATCGACTCGTTCGTGGTGGCCGGCGGCGAGCCGCCCGACGAGGTCGCGATCGAGCTGGGCTTCCTCGAAGAGATCGCGGCGCTGCGCGGGCGCACCGCCGTTCTCGACGCCGCGGAGCTGCGCGGCCTCGAAGCCAAGGCGCGCTTGAGCCTGATCGAGGCCGAAGCGCGCCGGGCCGGCATCCTGCCGGCGGCGATTCGCTCGGACGACTTCGCCGCCGCGTACCGGCTGGCACGCGGCAACCTGGCCGCCGCGTTCGGCTACCAGCCGCCGGCGAACCGCGCCGAACGGGTCGTCCTGTGGCGCGCCGAGCGCCGCCGGCCGGCGTTCGACCGGGCGCTGCCGGCGAGCTGCGCCGGCCGGCCCGATCTGGGCTGGGCGGCCGCGGTCGGGCCGGCGCTCGAGATCGTGCGCCTGCCCGGCGACCACTACAGCTTGCTGACCGCGCCGATCGTGGCCGATCTGGCCCTGCAGCTCAACGCGTCCATGACGGCGGCGGCGGGTGCGCTCGTCCTGTCATGATCCGAGAAAGGCGATCGACATGATGAAGATCGAGGCCGGCTCCCGGAGCGGTGTCGGGGTACACCTGGGCGACGTCGCGCCGATCCCGCACCGCACCCTCAAGCCGCGCCTGCGCTCGCTGCTCAAGATCGCCGCGATGGGCACCTACAGCCCCGAGCGGCGCCTCACCAACCACGACCTCTCGCTCATCGTCGAGCAGAACGAGGAGTGGATCCTGCAGCGCACCGGGATCCACGAGCGCCGCATGGCGCGCGAGGACCAGTTCACCACCGACCTGGCTCTGGCCGCCGTGCGCGACCTCGAACGGCGCGGCGGGCAGCTCGACACGGTGGACTACATCATCGGCTGCACCACCACGCCCGACCACGTCTTCCCCAGCGTCGCGGCGCGCATGCAGCACCTGCTCGGCCTGCACGACGTCGGCGCGCTCGACATCAGCGCAGCCTGCGCGGGCTTCGTCTACGGGCTCGACCTGGCCGACTCGCTGCTGACCGCCGGCCGCGCGCGCAGCGTGCTGGTGCTGGGTGCGGAGACCATGACCAAGGTGGTGGACTACCGCGACCGCACCACCTGCGTGCTGTTCGGCGACGGGGCCGGCGCGGCGCTCTGCACGACCAACGGCGGCCAGGGCGGCACGCTCGCCCGGCGCGTCAACAGCAACGGCGCGGGCGGCAAGGAACTGGTCCTGCCCGGCATCCGGGGCGAGATCGACGGCAACGCGATCACGACCCCCTATCTGCGCCAGAACGGCCGGGCGGTCTACGAGTGGGCGGTGACGACCGTCTCGCGCGGCGTCGCGACCCTGCTCGCGGACGCCGGCCGGAGCGTCGAGGACGTCGACTGGTTCGTCCCGCACAGCGCGAACCTGCGCATGATCGAGTCGATCTGCAAGCGCACCGGCATCCCGCTGCACAAGACGCTGACCAGCGTGGAGTACAACGGCAACACCTCGTCGGCCTCGATCCCGCTCGCGCTCGCGCCGGCGGTGTTCGACGGCCGTATCCAGCCCGGTGACCTGGTGCTGCTGTATGGCTTCGGCGGCGGCCTGGTGGAGAGCGCGCTGCTCGTGCGCTGGACCTGAGCGCCTAACGGCGGCCGCTCGCGCTGCCGCCGTTAGGCGGCCGGCAAGCGAGGGAACGTTACGCCCAACGTTTCGTCGCTCGTCCGCACGAGCTGAGGGAGTCCATCATGGCGGCACGCAAAGCCGGTTCCAAGAAGACGACCACCCGCAAGAGCACCGCGAAGAAGGCCGGCACCCGCAAGGCCGGCGCGAAGAAGACCGGCGCGAAGAAGTCGACCGCGCGTAAAAGCACCGTGAAGAAGACCGGCGCCGTGGGAGCGGTCGAGAAGACGGCCCGCAAGGCCACCGGCGCGGTGAAGAAGACCGCTCGCAAGACCGCCGGGGCCGTGAAGAAGACGGCCGGTTCCGCCAAGCGCGTTGCCGGCGGCGCGCGCCGGACGCGGCTGAGCGCCGAGGCGGTCGGCGAAGCCGTGCGCGAAGCGGTCGACGTGGTCGAGACCGGCGCGGCGATCGTCGAAGCGGTGGCCGAGAAGGTCAAGGCCGGCCGGCGGCGCAGCAGCCGGCCCAGGCCGGAAGGCTCGGAGAGCTCGGCCGGGGGCTGACCCCGAGCGCTCCTACGATGAGCAGCGAGGCGCTGCGAACGCCCGACGCGGCGTTCGCAGCCGTTCCCGATTTCCCGTACGCGACGCGCTATGCCGAAGATCTGCCCGGTTTGGGCGGTCTGCGGCTGGCCTACGTGGACGAGGGCCCGCGCGGCGCGGACGAGACGTTCCTATGCCTGCACGGCCAGCCGACCTGGAGCTTTCTCTATCGCAAGATGATTCCGCCGTTCCTTGCGGCCGGAGCGCGTGTCGTCGCGCCGGACTTCTTCGGGTTCGGCCGCTCCGACAAGCCGCTCGCCGAGGGGGCGTACTCGTTCGCGTTCCACCGCGACACGCTGCTGCGGCTGATCGAGCACCTCGACCTGCGCGCGATCACCCTGGTGGTGCAGGACTGGGGCGGCCTGCTCGGTCTGACGCTGCCGCTCGACGTGCCGGACCGCATCGTGCGACTGCTGGCGATGAACACGACCCTGGCCGGCGGCGACGTGCCGGTCGGTCCGGGATTCTTGGCCTGGCAAGCCTATTCGAACGCGCACCCCGATCTCGACGTCGCGCGCCTGATGCAGCGCAGCGTCCCCGCTCTGCGCGACGACGAGGCCGCGGCCTACGCCGCCCCGTACCCGGATGCGCGCTCCAAAGCCGGCGTGCGCGCCTTCCCCCAGCTGGTTCCGACCGAGCCGGATATGCCGGGCGCGGAACTGGCGCGGCGCGCGCGGACGTGGTGGAGCACGCAGTGGAGCGGCCCGTCGTTCTTCGCCGTCGGCCTGCGCGACCCGGTGCTCGGCGCACCGGCGATGACGGCCTTGCGCGAGATCGTGCGCGGCGCGCCGGCGCCGCTGGAGCTGCCCGCTGCGGGACACTTCGTGCAGGAAGCCGGCGACGTCGTCGCGTGCGCGGCGCTCGCCGCGTTCGGGTAGGCGAAATCGTCGTCACGGCCCGCCCGGTTCAGCGCGCGCGTTTCTGGAAACGATCGTGCTTGCGGCGGTTCACGTGAGGAGATCGAGATGAGCGATACCAGCCAGGGTGACCAGAAGATCGGCGTGGTGGCGCAGGCTCGCGCGAAGAGCGGGCACGAAGCCGACGTGCGCAAGGCCCTGACGGCCGCGGCGAACGCGGCGCCGAGCGAAGCCGGCTGCATCTCGTACCACCTGTACGAAGAAAAGCACGAGCCGGGCAGCTTCTTCACGGTCGAAGAGTGGGAGAGCGAGGCCGCATTGCAGGCGCACCTGGCGCGCGTCAAGGGCGCACTCGACGCGGCGAAGCCGCTGCTGCAAGGGGACGTCCGCATCAGCACCCTCGCGCAGCTGGTCTAGCCCGCGCGACCACCCGAATCGCCCGGGCGGTTCAGGCGGTCACGATCTTGGCCGCGTTTTCCAGACCGAGCTCGGCGATCGACTCCTCACGCATCTTGTACTTCTGGACTTTGCCGCTGACCGTCATCGGCCAGCCCTCGACGAAGCGGACGTAGCGCGGGATCTTGTAGTGCGCGATCTTGCCGCGGCAGAACGCGCGCACGTCTTCGTCGGTGGCCGTGGCGCCCTCGTTGAGGATCACCCAGGCGCACAGCTCCTCGCCGAACTTCTCGTCGGGCACGCCGATCACTTGGACGTCCTTGATCGCCGGGTGGGTGTAGAGGAACTCCTCGATCTCGCGCGGGTAGACGTTCTCGCCGCCGCGGATCACCATGTCCTTGATCCGCCCGCTGATGTTGACGTACCCGTCGTCGTCCATCGTCGCGATGTCGCCGGTGTGCATGTAGCGCGCCGCGTCGATCGCGCCGGCCGTCGCGGCGGCGTCGTTCCAGTAGCCCAGCATCACGCTGTAGCCGCGCGTGCACAGCTCGCCGGGCGTGTTGCGCGGCAGGATGCGGCCCTCGCCGTCGACCACCTTGAGCTCGATGTGGGGGTGCGTGCGGCCGACCGTCGCGGTGCGCTTCTCGAGCGGGTCGTCGGTCATGGTCTGCGCGGAGACCGGCGAGGTCTCGGTCATGCCGTAGCAGATCGTCACCTCGGGCATGTGCATCTCGTTCTGCACCCGCTTCATCACCTCGACCGGGCAGGGCGAGCCGGCCATGATCCCGGTTCGCAGCGTGGAGAGGTCGAACGTGCCGAAGCTCGGCAGCGCCAGCTCCGCGATGAACATCGTGGGCACGCCGTACAGTGAGGTGCAGCGCTCCTGCACGACTGCCCGAAGGGTCAGCTCGGGATCGAAGGTCCAGTTGGGGATCACGAGCGCCGCGCCGTGGGTCGTGATCGCGAGGTTGCCCAGCACCATCCCGAAGCAGTGGTAGAACGGCACCGGCACGCAGACCCGGTCGGCCTCGGTGTAGCGGCAGCCCTTGCCGATGAAGTAGCCGTTGTTGAGGATGTTGTGGTGCGAGAGCGTCGCGCCCTTGGGAAAGCCGGTCGTGCCCGAGGTGTACTGGAGGTTGATCGCCTCGTCGAACTGGCAGCGCGCCTTGCGCGCGGCCAGCGTGGCGTCGTCGCAGCCCGCCGCGCCGGCACGGTAGTCGTCCCAGGCGATCTCGTCGGCCCGCGCGGGCTCGGCGCCGAGCACCACCACCCGGCGCAGCTCGGGCAGGGCGGCGCGCACCTCGCGCACCATCGCCAAATACTCGCTGGTCTTGTAGCGGTCGAGCGTCAGCAGCGTGCCGACCCCGCTCTGCCGCAGCGTGTACTCGAGCTCCGAGAGCCGGTAGGCCGGGTTGACGTTGACCAGCACCGCGCCGATCTTGGCCGTGGCGTACTGGACCAGCACCCACTCCAGCGAGTTGGGCGACCAGATTCCGACCCGCTCGCCGTGCCCCACCCCCGCCGCGACGAAGGCCCGGGCCAGCCGGTCGGTCTCGGCGGCGAACTCGGCGTAGCTCAGCCGCCGGCCCTGGTGGACGGAGACGACCGCGTCGCGGTCCGGGAAGCGGGCGGCGATCCGGTCGAGGTTCTCCCCGATCGTCTCGCCCAGGAGGGGCACGGAGCTCGCCCCGTGCGCGTACGACAATAGCGCCATGCCGAGTCTCACGGCGCCGACCGGCACGGGTCCTGCTTGGCGATACCCTCCGCCGGAATGGGGTGGTATACTTCCCGCATCGTGGCGTTGCACATCGAAAGCCCGGAGTTGGAGCAGCTAGCTCGCGAATTGGCTGAGGCGACCGGCGAGCCGGTCGACGAGGCGGTGCGGGGGGCGATTTGCGCGCGCTTGCAGCAAGCGCGCGATGAAGCGGCGTCCCTGGACCGCATTCACGCGCTGCAAGCGAAAGTGCGCGAGCTGCCCGTGTACGACGACCGGTCGCCCGACGAAATCCTCTACGACCAGGACGGCCTGCCTCACTAAACTGGTGATCGTCGACAGCTCGGCGCTCCTCGCCGTCGTCCTTTCCGAACCCGATGCCGATCGGTATGCGCTCACGCTATCCCGGTCGTCGGAATGTCGCATCGCCGCGCCGACGCGCCTCGAGTGCGCCATCGTCATGCTGCGGCGAAGCGGTGAAACCGGCATCGCGCGTCTCGACGACTTCGTCGCTGAGTTCGACCTCCAGGTGCTTCCGTTCGATCATGACGGGCTCGCCGCCGCGCGCGCCGTTCTTCTCACCTACGGTAAGGGCCGCCACCCGGCGCGGCTCAACTAAGGCGATTGCATGGCCTACGCGACCGCGAAGACCTACGACGAGCCGCTCCTCTACAAAGGCGACGACTTCGCGCTGACCGACATCGCCTCGGTCCTCTGACGCGGCCCGCCCTCGAAGGGGAGGCCCGGCTGGCGGGTCGCGAAAGTCTTCGCCATGACGACGACTGCCATCCCGCACGACGACCTCGTCGCGACCCGGCGCCGGCTGCACGCCGCGCCCGAGCTCTCGATGGTCGAGCACGAGACGGCCGCCTTCGTCACGGCAGAGCTGGGCAAGCTGGGGCTGGACGAGGTGCGCACCGGGATCGGGCAGACCGGCGTGATGGGGACGCTGCGCGGCGGCAAGCCCGGGCCCGTGACGCTGCTGCGGGCCGACATGGACGGGCTGCCGATCGTCGAGCTGAACCCCGTGCCGTACAAGTCCACCCGGGAGGGCGTGATGCACGCCTGCGGGCACGACGGGCACGTCTCGATCCTGCTGGCCGCGGCGCGCACGCTGGCCGAGCGGCGGGCCGAGGTCCCGGGCACGCTGGTGTTCTGCTTCCAGCCCGGCGAGGAGGGCAGCGCCGGCGCGAAGCTGATGATGGACGACGGGGCGCTGGAGAACCCGCACGTCGAGCGGACCTTCGCGCTCCACCTCTACAGCGGGCTGGACGTCGGCAAGATCGGCGTGCGCGACGGCGCGTTCTTCGCCTCGGCCGACCAGTTCACGCTGACCATCCGCGGCAAGGGCGGGCACGGGGCGATGCCCCAGACCGCGATCGACCCGGTCGCCGCCGGGGCGTACGTCGTGACCACGCTGCAGACGATCGTCAGCCGCGAGATCGCGCCCAAGGACCCGGCCGTCATCACGGTCGGCCAGTTCACCAGCGGCACCACCTTCAACGTCATCCCCGACCAAGCCACGATGAAGGGCACGGTACGCGCGTTCGACGCCGAGGTGCGCCGCTCGATCCCCGAGCGCATGGAGCGCATCATCAAAGGCATGGCGGACGCGATGCGCTTCGAGTACGACTTCGACTACCACTGGTCGTACCCGCCGACGGTCAACTCGCGCGAGATCAACGACCTGGTGCGTGAAGTCGGCCGGTCCGAGCTTGGGCCGGACGAGGTGGTCGAGCACGACATCGTGATGTGGGCCGAGGACATGTCGTTCATGCAGGAGGAGCGCCCGGGCGCGTACTTCATCGTCGGCTCGCGCGGCGGCGACGAGACCGCCTTCCCGCACCACAACGCCCGCTTCGACATCGACGAGCGCGCGCTGGAGGTCGGCTACCGCATGATGGTCGCGCTGGGCCTGCGCGGCTGAGCAGGCTGCGCGCATACGCGCGCCGCCACGACCACTGTCACATTCTCAGCCCGCTCTCACCGAAGAGTACAACCTTTCCCAGCGAGCGAGCGTATATTCGGGCGAGCCCTTCTTCCGAACGGAGCCGTTCTCGTGTACGCACCCCAGGCCCAGCCCGCTCCCGCTCCGGTCAGCCTGCGGCTGATCGGCGTTCTCGACGCCGATCTGATCGCTTCGTTCGCCGCGGCCGTGCGCGATTTGCGCGGGGCGACCGTGCTCGTCGACGTGCGCGACGTCGGGCCGCTCGGCGAGGCCGACATGCGCGCAGTGACCGCGACGATCGCGGCGGCGCGCGCGGCCGGGCACGACGTGCGCCTGGACGCCCGCTCGCTGCCGTGGCGGCGGGCGGTCAAGCGCGAGCTGGGCGCGCAGCCGGCGATCGACCCGGCACTGCACGAGCATGTCAGACGGACCGTCATCCTGGCCCACAGCACCAAGCACGAGCGCGGCTGAGCGAATGAGGCCGGGATCACTCCCGGCCCTGGTTCACCGTTTGTCGAATGACAGACGGCTCGCACTCGTCATATAGTGCAGGCTCCCATGCAGTACGACGAGCACCGCGAGCACGATGCCTGCGGGGTAGGCTTCCTCGCCGACCTCGCCCACCGCGCCTCTCACGAGATCGTCGCGCTGGCGCTCGCCGCCGTGAGCGCGATGGAGCACCGCGGCGCGCGCGGCGCCGACGGGCGCACCGGCGACGGCGCGGGCATTCTGCTCGAGACGCCGCGCGCGCTCTACCTGCGCGAGCTCGCGGCCGCGCACGTGCGCGTGCCCGAGCGGCACCTGGCCGCGGTCTGCGTGTTCTTGCCGACCGAGCCCGGCCTGGCGGCGGCGCTGCGGGCCCGGGTCGAGGCGGCGGTGCGCGGCGAAGGCATCGCGCCGCTGCGCTGGCGGGTGCCGCCGGTCGACTCGCGCGTGCTCGGCGACGGCGCCAGCTATACCGCGCCGTCCTACGAGCAGCTGCTGGTCGACATGGGGCCGGGTAACGCGCGCGAGCGCATGCGCGGGGTGCGGCGCGCGGTCGTGCGCACGCTGCGCGAGGAAGGCGATCAAGCGACGCTGGTCAGCGCCGCGCCGGCGACCGTCGTCTACAAGGGCTTGCTCTCGTCGCACGAGCTGGGCGACTACTTCCGCGACCTGCGCGATCCGGCGTGCGTGTCGCGCTTTGCCGTCTTCCACCAGCGCTTCTCGACCAACACCTCGCCGCGCTGGCGCCTCGTGCAGCCGTTCGGCACGATCGCGCACAACGGCGAGATCGACACGATCACCGGCAACCGGGCCTGGATGCGCGCGCGCGGCGTCGTCTCGCCGCGCTGGGCCTCGGACTCGCTGGACTTCGACACCGCGGTCGACGCGATGCTCGGCGCCGGCTACCGGGTCGAAGAGGCAGTCGACTTCATGCTCTCGCCGACCGTCGAGGACGAGCGGCTGCGCGCCTACTACGACGCCCACATCCCGACCATCGAGCCGTGGGACGGCCCGGCCGCGATCGTGTTCGCCGACGGCGACGTGGTCGGCGCGGCGCTCGACCGGAGCGGCTTTCGGCCGCTGCGCTGGTGCCGCACGGCGGCCGGCAAGGTGCTCGCCGCGTCGGAGACCGGCGTGGGCGACTTCGGCGCCGACGCGATCGTCGAGCGCGGCCGGCTCGGCCCGGGCGAACGGATCATGGTGCGCTTCGCGACCGGCGAGCTGGTGCGGCCCGACGCGTTCCGCGCGCTGCGGCGCGAGAACTCCGACTTTCGCGCGACCGTCGCGTCGTGGAGCTTCAGCTACCCGCTCGACGAGCGCCCGCGCGCGGTCGATCCCGAGGCGCTGCGGCGCGACCTGGTGCGCTTCGGCTACACGCGCGACGAGCTCACGACCGTCGTCGCGGCGCTGGCGACGGGCAGCGAGCCCGTCTCGTCGATGGGCGACGACACCGCGCTGCCGTTCCTCGAGCGGCGCCTGCCGGTCGCGGCGTACTTGCGCCAGCGTTTCGCGCAGGTGACCAACCCGCCGATCGACGCGCTGCGCGAAGGGTTCGTGTTCGACACCCGGGCCTGGGTCGGCAGCGGCGACACCAACGGCGACGTGCCGGCCGCCGAGAGCATCGTCACCGTCGAGACCGCGATTCTGGATGAGACCGCGTTCGACGCGCTTTCGTACGACGCGCGCCTGGTGCCGCACCGGCTCGCGCTCGACGATGACACCCGCGCGCTGGCGGGCGAATTGATCGCCCACTTCGCCGGGGCGGTCGGACAGCGAAAAAACCATCTCGACGGCGTGCTCGCGGCGTTCGAGGGAGAGGAC
>CAXTNU010000041.1:0-18616 GCA_964245595.1 uncultured bacterium
ACGCCGCCCCAGAGCTCGGCCAGCTCGCGCTCGAGCGGGGTGCGCGCGGCGCTCGCCGGGCTGGCGGCGAGCGGCTTCCACTCGGGCTTGGGCAGCAGGCGGCGATCGACTTTGCCGTTCGCGGTGAGCGGGATGCGGTCGAGGTACACGAAGGTCGCCGGGACCATGTGGGCCGGCAAGACCGCGTGCAGCGCGTCGCGCAGCTCGAGCGAGCCGGGCAGGACGCCGCTGGGCCCGACCACGTACGCGACGAGGCGTTTGTCGCCGTGCTTGTCGGGGATGCCGACGACGACCGCTTGGGCGATGCCGGGCCGGGCCAGCAGGGCGGCCTCGATCTCGGCCGGCTCGACCCGGAACCCGCGCACCTTGAGCTGGCGGTCGGCCCGGCCCAGGAACGCGAGCGTGCCGTCGGGATCGAGCCGGACCAAGTCGCCGGTCCGGTACGCCCGCTCGAGCGTGCCGCCGGGCGCGGCGAGGCGGACGAACTTCTCGGCGCTCAGCTCGGGCGCGCCGAGATACCCGCGCGCCACGCCCTCGCCGGCGATGTACAGCTCGCCGGGCTGACCGGTGGGGACCGGACGCCGCTGCTCGTCGAAGATGTGGACCCGAGTGTTGGCGACCGGCTTGCCGATCGGAATGGAGGCTCCGCTCAGGTGCGCCCGCTCGATCCGGCAGCACACGCTGAACGTCGTGCACTCGGTCGGGCCGTAGCCGTTGATCACCTGGCAGCCGGGATGGCGGTCCATCGCCTTCGCGACGTGGCTTACCGAGAGCACGTCGCCCCCGACCAGCAGCTGCCGCACCGGCCCGAAGATTTCGACCGACGCCTCGACGACTTGGTTGAAGAACCCCGCCGACAGCCAGAGCACCGACACCCCGTGCGCGGCGACGAGCGTCTCGATCCGGTGGATGTCGGGATACGGGCGGTCGTAGAGGACGAGCGTGCCGCCGTTGAGCAGCGCGCCCCAGATCTCGAAGGTCGAGGCGTCGAACGCGACCGGCGCGAGCTGCAGGAAAACGTCGTCGGCCGCGAGCCGCACGTAGTTGGTGTTGAGCACCAGGCGCGCGATGTTGCGATGCTCGACCACCACTCCTTTGGGCTCGCCGGTCGTGCCCGAGGTGTACATCACGTAGGCCGCGTCGGCCGTGGAGCGAGCCGCCGCCGGCACGCCGAGCGGGGCGGCGGCGAGCGCGCCGCGCTGCTCGTCGAGATCGACCAGCACGCGGCCCGGGGCGGCGAACGGCGCGAGCTGCGCGCCCCGGCCGACGACCAGCGAACACGCCGCGTCGTCGACCATATAGGTTAAACGATCTAAGGGATAACTCGCGTCGAGCGGAAGATACGCTCCGCCCGCCTTGAGGATCGCGAGCATCGCGACCAGCAGCGCCGGCGAGCGGTCCAGACACACCCCGACGATCGCTTCGCGGCCGCAGCCTAAACCGGCCAGCACGTTGGCGAGCTGGTCGCTGGCCTCGTCCAGCTCGCGATAGCTCGTGCGCGCGCCTTCAAATAGTAACGCGACGGCGTCGGGGTTCGCTGCGGCCTGCTGCTTGAAGAGTGCGTCGACGCACGTCCCGCGCGGGTACGCGCTCCAGGTGTCGTTGACGTCGCGCGCGCTGTCGTGCGATCCGTTGCCTGCTCCGAGGTGACGTGTGTCACGCGCGGCGGTCCTCATCGTCAGCTCCTCCGGTTGTGGCCTGAGGGCGCAGTGTACGCCACCGGAGGGCTGCGCGTCCAATATATCAGGAGACGATCCCTCATACCGAGAACGTCTCAGCATGCAACTGAAGCGCCTTCGCTATTTTCTCGCGGTCGCCGACTCGTTGCACTTCAGCCGCGCCGCGGCGCAGCTGGGCATCGCGCAGCCGCCGCTGAGCCAGCAGATTCGCAAGCTCGAGGAAGAGCTCGGCGTCGCGCTGTTCGAGCGCGACCGCCAGTCGGTGCACCTGACCGACGCCGGGCAGCGTTTCGTATCCGAAGCGCGCGCGGTGCTCGAGCGCCTGGAAGACGCCTACGCCGTCGCGCGCGAGACGGGCGACGGTGAATCGGGCCGGCTGGAAGTCGGCGTAATAGGCACTGCTACCTATGGACATTGCATGGACGTGCTGGCGGAATACCGCCGCGCACACCCCCGGGTCGAGCTCAACGTGCGGATGTGGACCAACGCCGAGCAGCGCGAGGCGCTGCTCGCGCGCCGGCTGGACGTCGGCTTCATGCGCCCGTTCGTGGGCGACCCGCAGGTCGAGCGGTTCGAGATCGAGCGCCACCGCCTCTCGGTGGCGCTGCCCGCCTCTCACCCGCTGCACAACCAGAGCTCGATCGAGGCGACGGCGCTGGCCGGCGAGAGCTTCGTGATGTTCCAGCGCCAGCGCGCGGTCGAGCTGCACGACGCGGTGATCGGGGCCTGCGCGAACGCCGGCTTCTCGCCCCAGGTCGTGGCCTACGCCGACGAGGTGCACGCCATGATCGCCCTGGTCGCAGCCGGGGTGGGCGTCTCGATCGTGCCCGACGTGATGGCGCGCGGCAAGCGGCCCGGCGTGGTCTACCGGCCGCTGCGCACCGGGCGGCACGTCTCGGTGCCGCTCGTGCTGGCGTATCGCAAGGACGACCGGCGCAGCGTCGTGCAGCACTTCGTGACGTTCGCCAAGAGCCAAACCCAGCCCGACCCGGCCGAGCAGCGGCCGCCGACCCGCATCCTCGCCTGACGCCCGGCGCTCGGCCGCAACGCGCGCGTATGACGTGACAGCGGCCGCGTATCACGCCCGCGCGCGGCTTGCAAATCCGAACGCGGCGCGCGTATACTGCGCGCAATCGCTGCCCGGGTGGCGTGCGCGAGCCGGTGGAGGTCGACTGATGGGTCACGATCGCAAATCGTTCTTGCGCGGCGGAGCCGCCGCGCTCGCATCGATCGGCTTCGTTCGTTCGCCGGGCAACGCGGCGGAGATCACCTGGAAGTGGGCCCACGCGACCCAGACCGAGCACCCGCTCAACCTCAACGTGGTGCGGGTCGGCAAAGAGGTGCTGGCGCGCTCCAAGGGCCGGATGCAGATCCAATCGTTCGGCAACAGCGTGCTGGGCGGCGACCCGGCGATGCTGCAGCAAGCGCGCACCGGCGCGATCCAGATCTACTCCGGCTACGGCGGAATCTACCAGAGCGTCGCGCCGCTGGCGGGCATCGAGGCGATCGGGTTCGCCTTTCGCGATCAGAAGCAGGCGCTGGCCGCGTTCGACGGACCGCTCGGCACGCTGATCCGCAAGCAGATGGACGAGAAGGGCCCGTTCGTGACGTTCGAGCGCCCGTGGGTCAACGGCTTTCGCCAGGTGACCACCTCGACCAGACCCATCCGCACCCTGGCCGACATCAGCGGGCTGAAGATTCGCACCCCGCCTTCACGGATCTGGGTCGACATGTTCAAGACGCTCGGCGCCGCGCCGACCCCGATCGCCGCGGGCGAGATGTACACCGCGCTGCAGACCCACGTCGTCGACGGCCAGGAGAACCCGTTCACGATCATCGAGACCTTCCGCTTGTACGAGGTCCAGAGATACATCTCGGTCACCAACCACATGTGGTCCAACTTCTGGGTCGTCGCCAACGCCGAGGCGTTCAACGGGCTGCCGCGCGACCTCCAGAAGATCGTGCGCGACGCGATCGACGACGCCGCGCTGAGCAACCGGCGCGAGATGGAGCTGTCCAACGTGTCGCTGGCCGACAAGCTCGTCCGGCGCGGCATGCGCCTCAACCAGGTCGACACCCGGCCGTTCCGCGCGAGCCTCAAGCCGTTCTACGAAACGCAGCGCAAGGAGTTCGGCGAGACGGCCTGGTCGCTGCTGCAGCAGAGCGTCGGGGAGCTGGGATGACGCCATGACCGTACACGCCAACGGAACCCAGCCGGGGAACGGCCGCTCGATCCGGGCGCACAGCTCGGTCGTGATCGATGGCCGCGACCGCGCACCGGCCCGCTCGTACTTCCACGCGGTCGGGCTGAGCGACGAGGATCTCGCCAAGCCGCTGGTGCTGATCGCCAACACCTGGACCGACGCGATGCCCTGCAACATCGGGCTGCGCGCGCTCGCCGACGACGTGCGGGCCGGCATCCGCGCGGCCGGCGGGACGCCGCTGGAGTGCAACACGATCGCGATCTCGGACGGCATCTCGATGGGCACCCACGGGATGCGCGCGTCGCTGGTGTCGCGCGAGACGATCGCCGACTCGATCGAGCTGTTCGCGCGCGGCTACGGCTTCGACGCCGTCGTCGCGCTGGTCGCCTGCGACAAGACCATCCCCGCCGCCGGGATGGCCTTGCTGCGGCTCGACCTGCCGGGTGTGGTTCTGTACGGCGGCTCGATCGCGCCCGGGCGCTACGCCGGGCGCGACCTGACCATCGGCGACGTGTTCGAGGCGGTCGGCCGGCACGCGGCGGGCGCGATCGACGACGCGGAGCTCAAGGCGATCGAGCTGGCGGCCTGCCCCGGCGCGGGCGCCTGCGGCGGCCAGTTCACCGCCAACACGATGGCCATGGCGCTCGAGTTCCTGGGCCTCTCGCTGATCGGCAGCTCGAGCCCGGGCGCGACCGATCCGCGCCGGGCGGCCTGGGCGGAGCGGGCCGGCACGGTGGTGATGGACATGCTGCGCAGCGGGCTGACCCCGCGCAAGCTGGCGACTCGGGCCGCCTTCGAGAACGCGATCGCGGGCGCGGTCGCGAGCGGCGGCTCCTCCAACGCCGTGCTGCACCTGATGGCGCTGGCCAACGACGCCGGCGTGGCGCTCGAGCTGGCCGACTTCGAGCGCATCTCGGCCGCGACGCCGGTGATCGCCGACCTGCGCCCGGGCGGGCGCTACGTGGCGCGCGATCTGGACCAGGCCGGCGGCGTGCCGCTGGTCGCCAAACGGCTGCTCGAAGCGGGCCTGATCGACGGCACGGCGCTCACCCCGACCGGCCGCAGCATGGCCGAGGAGCTGCGCGACGCCGCGCCCGCGGCCGGCCAGCGGGTGGTGGCGAGCGCCGCCGAACCGTTCAAGCCGCGCGGCGGCTTGCGCATCCTGCACGGCAACCTGGCGCCCGAGGGCGCGATCGTGAAGATCTCGCGCGACGAGCCGCTCAGCTTCCAAGGCCGGGCGCGCGCGTTCGAGTGCGAGGAGGACGCGATGCGCGCGGTCGGCGCGCGCGAGGTGGTCGCGGGCGACGTGGTGATCATCCGCTACGAGGGCCCGCGCGGCGGGCCGGGGATGCGCGAGATGCTCGGCGTCACCTCGGCCCTGATCGGCCAGGGGCTGGGCCAGGACGTCGCGATGATCACCGACGGGCGCTTCAGCGGCGCGACCCGCGGCCTGATGATCGGGCACGTCGCGCCCGAGGCGTTCGTGGGCGGGCCGCTGGCGATCGTGCGCGACGGCGATCCGATCGCGATCGACATCGACCGCGCGCGGCTCGACCTGCTGCTGCCGCAAGCGGAGATCGCGGCCCGCCTGGCCGCGTGGCGGCCGCCGGCGCCGCGCTACAACGCCGGCACGTTCGCCAAGTACGCCGCGCTGGTCTCCTCCGCGTCGAGCGGCGCGGTGACCAGCGGGACGCTCGAATCAAGCCCCGCCCAGAGCGTACCGATCGCATAGCGGCCGTGTCGTCGTCAGCCGCGAATCGCGGCCACCTGCGCGCCGGCGGTGCGCTGCAGCAGCGCCAGGTCGCTGCCGAGCACCAGCCAGCGGTACCCGGCGGCGATCATCGCCCGCGCCTCCTCGGCGCCGCCGGCGTTGCCGCCCAGCGCGACGCCGGGCCGGGCGCGAATCTTCGCCTCGGCCTCGGCGACGACGCGCTTCAGGCGCGGATCGTCGAACCGCCCCGGTATACCGAGGTTCGCGGCGAGGTCGGCGCGCGCGATCGTCACCACGTCGAGCCCGGCGACGCCCAGGATGTCGTCGAGCGCGGCGACGCCGGCGAGCGATTCGATCAGCGCGATCACGAGCAGCTCGCCGTTGGCCGCGGCGGCGTACTGCGGCCCGGTCGTGCCCCAGCGCAGCGCCGCGTAGGCGGGCCCGTAACCGCGCGTGCCGTGCGGTGTGTAGCGGCTCACTTCCACGCACGCCGCGGCCTCCGCTACGCTGGCGATCTGCGGAAAGACGATGCCGAAGGCGCCGCTGTCGAGCGCCGGTTTGACCAGATCGGAGCGCGGTGCGGGAACGCGCACCAGCGGTGCCGTCGCCGTACCGCCGGTGGCCGCGATCAGCGCGGCCGCGGTCTCGATCCCCAGCGGCGCGTGCTCGAGATCGATCAGCACGAAATCGCTCCCGCTCGCGGCCAGCGCCTGCACCACCCCGACGGCGGGCAGCGTGATCAGGTACCCGACCGCCGCGCGCCCGGCCGCCAGCGCCGCTCTGAGCTGGTTCTTCAGCATCGCCCGACGAGCTTCGCAGAGCGCCGCGCCGCGCCTCCACCGTCCGCCCGCACCCAGCGTCTCTGGGGTGAGGAGATCGACCATGAGCGCTGACCACGCCCTGAGCGCCGCCGACATCAACGCGCGGCTGGACCATCCGGTGGTCGACGCCGACGGCCACTGGATCGAGTACGGCCCGTTCATCGACGAGGAGCTGCGCCGGATCGGCGGCGACAAGGCCGCGCAAGGCTTCCAGTACGTGCGCACGGCGATCCAGGAGCGGCTCGACATGTCGGTCGACCAGCGGCGCGAGCGCGGCATCGCGCAGCAGGGCTTCTGGACCTTTCCGGTCGGCAACGCGCGCGACCGCGCGACGGCGCTCATGCCCGGCCTGCTCTACGAGCGCCTCGACGAGCTGGGGATCGACTTCGCGCTGATCTACCCCTCGATCGGCTTGGGCCTGCACCGCATTCCCGACGGCGAGGTGCGGCGCGCGACCTGCCGCGCCTACAACACCTTCACCGCGCACTACTTCGCCGACTACGCCGACCGCCTGACCCCGGCGGCGGTGATCCCGATGGTCAGCCCCGACGAGGCGATCGCCGAGCTGGAGCACGTCACCGGCACGCTCGGCCTCAAGGTGGTCAAGCTGGGCAGCCTGATCCCGCGCCCGGTGTCCGCGCCGCTCGACAACGCCGTGCGCTACGACGCGTTCGGGCTGGACAGCGAGTACGACTACGATCCGGTCTGGGCGGCCTGCGAGCGGCTGCGCCTGTCGCCGACGTTCCACCGCGGCTCGCGCGGGTTCGGCCTGCGCATGTCGCCGACGAACTTCGTCTACAACCACGTCGGCCACTTCGCGGCGGCCAACGAGGCGCTCTGCAAAGCGCTGTTCCTGGGCGGCGTGACGCGGCGCTTCCCCAACGTGAAGTTCGGGTTCCTCGAAGGCGGCGCGGGCTGGGCCTGCCAGCTCCTGGCCGACCTGATCGAGCACTGGGAGAAGCGCAACCGGCGCGGCCTGGAGGACATGAACCCGGCCAGCCTCGACCTCGACGCGGTCATGGCGCTGGCCGACCGCTACGGCAGCGCCAACCTGATCGCGTCGCTGCGGCAAACGCGCGGCATCTTCGACGGCGAGGGCTCGGGCGCGACCGGCGGCATCGCCGAGCTCGACGACTTCTCGCGCTGCGAGATCCGCGCGAAGACCGATTTCCTCAGGCTCTTCGTGGAGCAGTTCTACTTCGGCTGCGAAGCCGACGACCGGATGGCGGCCTGGGCCTTCAACCGCAAGCACAACCCGCTGCGCGCGCGGCTGAACACGCTCTTCGGCTCGGACTTCGGCCACTTCGACGTCACCGACATGGCCGGCGTCCTGCCCGAAGCCTACGAGCTGTTCGAGGACGGGCTGATCGACGCCGACGACTTCCGCGACTTCGTGTTCACCAACCCGGTGCGCTTCCACGGCGAGGCCAACCCGGATTTCTTCCGCGGCACGGTGATCGAACGGCAAGCCGCCGCGCTGCTCGCGCGGGCCGGGCGGGAACCCGCTCCCGCCAGCGTGGGTTGAGCGCCGTGCAAAACGTGGAGGCGGCGCGCTCGGCGCGCACGTTCGAGTCCGAGCTGTTCGCGTTCGGTGCCGAACCGGTCAAGCGCCGGATGACCTATGCCGCGGCCGTCGAGCAGGTGCGCGACGGGCACGCCGCGGCGGTGCTGCTCGACATGGTCGACCCGCAGGGGCTCGACGCGTGGTGGGCCCAGAGCGACTTCCCCGAACTGATCCGGCACAAGAACTTCGGCAGCGCGGCGACCTCGGGCGTGGCGATCGGGCCGCTGCAGCGCTTGGAAGGCAACGCGCTGGTGCTGGCCCTGATCGACTACTTCGCCTACGCCGCCAAGGCCAACCCGAGCTTGGCGCGGACCGCGTTCGTCAAGCTGATCGCCGGCGAGCTGGGCGCCCAACCGGTGCGGCTGGGCGACTACGCGGAGTTTCCGCTCGCCTCGCGGCGCGAGTTCTCGTTCAACCCCAGCGACCGCTACAGCGTCGGGCCGCACTGCGACGCGATCCACTTCGGGCGCGACGGCGCGGTCTGGCCGGTCGCCGACGAGTACGACCAGGTCTCGACCGTCCTGACCATCGACGAGGCGGAGAACTGCGCGGGCATCGTACTGTGGGACCTGCGGCCCGGCTCGCGCCGCGAGCTGGACCAGTTGCAAGCCGAGTACGGCGAGCACCAGCGCATCGCGCGCCTGGAAGCGCGGCCCGCGCTGACCGTGCGTGCCCGAGCCGGCCAGATGACCGTCTTGAGCACCCGCTTGATGCACGCGGTCGAGAACTGCTCGAGCCCCCGGCGCACGATCGGCGCGTTTCTCATCTGGAGAGACGGCGGCTGGCGCATGTTCCACTGATGACGAGGATTCCGCCCAGCATGACCGACCACCCGAGCGCGCCCGACGCCGTCGAAGCGGAGTGCCTGCGCATCTACGAGCGCATCCTCGGCGTCACGGACTTGCAGCCCGGCGACGAGTTCGTCCGGGTCGGCGGCGACTCGATGAAAGCGGTGCTGATCGCGACGGAGCTGGAGAGCGCGTTCGGGGTCGAGCTGTCGATGGCGACCTTCTACGAGCACAAGAACGTCGCGGAGATCGCGAACTGGCTGCGCGGTGCTCGCTGACACCGAGCGGCGCTACTGGGTGCGCGCGCAGCGACCGGCCGGCGCCCCGGCGGCGCTGCGGCTCTTCTGCTTTCCCCATGCCGGCGCCGGCGGGGCGATCTTCCTGGACTGGGCGCGCTCGCTGCCGGGCTGGATCGAGTTGGTCGGCGTGCAACTGCCGGGCCGCGGCCAGCGCGCGCGCGAGGCTCCGCTCGACTCGGTCGGCGAGATCGTGGCGAAGCTGGCGCAGGCGCTGGACGGCGAGCGCGACCTGCCGTGGCTGTTCTTCGGGCACAGCTTCGGCGCGGCCGTGGCGTACGAGCTGGCGCGCGCGCTGCGGGACCGCGGCGACACGCACCTGCGCGGGCTGATCGTGTCGAGCTGCCCGGCCCCGCACGCCGCACCCAAGCGCACGTTTCTGCTGCACGAGCTGCCGCGCGAGCGCTTCTTTGCCGAGCTCGCGCGGCTGGACGGGATTCCCGCCGAGGCGCTCACCGACGCCAAGCTGCAAGCGCTGATCGAACCGCCGCTGCGGGCCGACATCAAGGCGCGCGAGCTGTGGGCGCGCGCGGTCGCCGCGGCGGGCCCGCCGGGCGAGCCGCTGGCGATTCCGATCTACCCGCTGGGCGGAAGCGCGGACCGCTTCGTCACGCGCGCCGACCTCGCGCAGTGGCGTCCCTATACCACCGACCTGCACGAGGTGGTGCAATTCGACGGCGGCCACTTCTACTTTCAGCCCGCGCCCGAGCGCGTGACGGCCGCGATCGCGGCCATCGCGGCGGCGCTGGTGGAGACGCCCGACTGATGGCTGGAGATTCCCGATCGACGGCGGACGGCGCGTGGGCGGCCTTTCCGGCCGACGTCACCAGCCTGTTCGGGCTGCTCCGGCGCGGCGAGGCGCTGTTCGGCACCGACCCCTATCTGCTGCCGACCGAAACGGGCCTGGACGCGATAAGCTACGCCGGCCTGCGCGCCTTCACGTGCAACTTCGCCGACTATCTGGACGAGCAGGGCGCGCCGCTGGGGGCGAGCGTGGCGAGCGCGTTTCACAACTCGACTCTGGCCGCGCTGCTGTTCGTCGCCACGATCGCGGCGCGGCGCGTGTACGTGCCGCTCAACCCGAAGATGGGCGAGGGCGAGATCGCGCACATCCTGCGCCAGACCAGGCCCGCGCTGACGATCCACCACGCCGAGCACGCGGCCCGCTTCGCCCACCTGCCCGACGCCGGCGCGCCCGCCGTCGTCCCGGATGAGGTGGCGTTCGTCAAGGCGATCTTCGCCCGCGCGCCGCGCCCCGAGACCGCGCGCGAGCTGGAGCGCGGCGGCTTCGACGATCCGGCCGAGGTGGTGTTCACCTCCGGCTCGACCGGGCTGCCCAAAGGCGCGGTACTCTCGCACCGCAACCTGCTGCGCAACGCGTTCGCCATGGCGGCCAGCTACGGCGTGGGGCGCGGGACGCGCTTTCTCACCGCCTGCCCGCTGTTCCACAACTCGGGCCAGCTGCCCACCACGCTGTCGGCGCTGTGGTGCGGCGGGCTGCACGTCGCGGTGCGCAGCGACTTCGCGATGCTGAAGTTCTGGTATCTGGTCGACCGCTACCGGCTCGAGTGGACGGTGGTGATGAACGCCTACCTGGCGCTGCTGGTGCAGCGCCCCGAGCGGCCGCAGTACGGCACGATGCGCGGCATCCTGGCCGGCGGGTCCAAGCTCAAGCGCGATCTGGTGGAGACGTTCGAGCGCACCTTCGGCGTGCCGGTGTACCAGATCTACGGGCTGACCGAGACGACCGCGATCTCGACCAGCGAACGGCCGGGGCGCGGCGCGGCCAGCATCGGCTCGGCCGGCACGCCGCTGCCCGGCTGCCGCATCCGGATCGTCGACGGCGACGGGCGCGACCTGCCGCCCGGCGCGCACGGCGAGATCCTGATCGCGGGCGAGCACGTGTTCTCGCACTACGTCAATCAGCCCGAGGTGACCGCCGAGAAGCTGGTCGACGGCTGGCTGCACACCGGCGACCTGGGCTACCTCGACGGCGAGGGCAACGTGTTCATCGTCGACCGGCTCGACTCGATGATCCACGTCGGCGGCGAGAACGTGTACCCAAGCGAGATCGAGAAGCTGAGCACGCTGCTCGAAGGGGTCGAGGACATGGTCGTGACCGAGCTTCCCAACCCGATCCTGGGCGCCGAGCTGGTGCTGGTGTACAAGGCGCAGGGCGGCAAGCGGCTCGACCCGGCGGGCTGGTCGGAGATTCTCGGCAGGCACGTCAGCACGTTCAAGATTCCCAAGCGCCGCGTCACCGTCGAGGAGATCGGCCTGGACGCGATCCCGCGCGGCCCCAACGGCAAGCTCTTGCGAGCGAAGATCCGCGCAGCGGTGCACGACGCCTACGGAGGCCTTAGGAGCTGACATGCCGCAAACGACGCGCGAGCTGCTGCGCAGCGTGGTTCGCCAAGCCTCGCCGCTGGGCAGCGACGTGCGCTTCGCCGACGACACGCCGATCCTGGCCGACGGCATCATCGACTCGATGGGCATTCTGGGCATCATGACCGAGATCGAGCGCGCGCTGGGCGTGACGCTCCCGCCCGAGGCGCTGGTGACCGAGAACTTCCAGTCGATCGACACGCTCGCCGCGATGGTCGAGGGCCTCGCCGGCACGGAAGCCGCGCCGTGATCGGGGCCGAGCCCGCCGAGCTGCACCCCGACACGCGCGCGTACCTGGCCGAGATGAGCGCGCTGATGGAAAAGATGAAGCTCCCGCCGCTCTGGACGGTCGACTTGGCGCGGCGGCGGGCGCTCAACAAGATGCTGATCGCGTCGAGCAAGCCGCCCCTGGCGCCGTGCGACCTGGTCGAGGACGTCGAGATTCCGACCCATGCCGGGCCGCGGCGCGGGCGCGTCTACCGCGGCGTGCCGGCCGGCTCGGCCGACCTGCCGGTCGTGCTCTACCACCACGGCGGCGGCTTCGCGATCGGGGGCATCGACGAGAGCGACCACGAGTGCCGCCGCTACGCCGCCGCCACCCCCGCCGTGGTGGTCGCGATCGAGTACCGCAAGAGCCCCGAGCACCCGTATCCCGCCTCCGAGGAAGACTGCTACGACGCGCTGCTCTGGGCCGCCGACAACGCGGCGCGCTACGGCGGCAACGCCGAGCGCATCGTGCTGGCCGGCGTGTCGGCCGGCGCGGGCGCCGCCACCGCCACCGCGCTGCGCGCGCTCGAGCGCGGCGGGCCGCGCATCGCGCTGGTCGCGGCGGTCACGCCGTGGTACGACAAGACGCTCTCGCAGCCGTCGATGCAGACGTACGGCAGCGGCTTCCACCTCGACCGCGCGGAGGTCGAGCACTACCGCGACTTATTGCTCCCCGACGGCGCGGCGGGCGCGGACCGCTATAACTCGCCGGCCCTGTTTCCGATGCCGGCGGGGCTGGCGCCGCACTACCTGCTGGTCGCCCAGTGCGACGCGGTCGCCGACGATTCGTACGCGTTCGCAGAACGGCTCCGCGGCGCGGGCGTGCCGTACGAGCTCGTGCTGGACAAGGGTCTGATCCACGCCTTCACGCTGCTCGCACATCTGATCCCAGCCGCCGACGGCTACCTCGACGGCCTGCACGCCGCGATCCGGCGCGCGTAGCGGCGCGGCCCGAGCGGCGAAGTAGCTTGGGCCGTGCGCTCAGCCTCGCGCCGTGTCGCCCGGTTTGGGGCGGCGCGCGGGGATGCGCTGCGCGCCGCGGTAGTGCGCGATCATCTCGCGCGGCGCGAGCGGTTCGTCGGAACGGCGGCCGTAGAAGTACACCGCGGACGCGCCGTCGACCGCGGCGCGCGGCGCGGCGAAGCGGTCCACCAATTGGCCGAGCGGCGTGGCGGCGAAGCGCACCACCGGGCCGACGCCGCGCAGCGGCACGACGCTGCGCGCGGCCTGCGCGAGCGACGCGGCGAACTGCGAGCCGGGTCCCGCGACGACGCCCGACTCGATCAGCGCGAAGTCGCGGAACAGCCAGCGGTGCCCGCTCTCGGTGAAGCGGGTGAAGTCGTACGGCCCCTCGTGCACCGGCTGCAGGAACGGCGTGTCGGCGTACACGAGGCCGTCGGGCCGCAGCACGCGGTGGATCTCGGCCGCGACCCGCCAGGGGTCGAGCACGTGCTCGAGCACCGCTTGCACCACCACCCCGTCGACCGCCGCGTCCGCCAGCGGAACGTGGTGCGCGTCGGCCACGAACTGGGTGAAGCGGGTCGGAAAGATGTCGAAGGCCAGCAGGTCGATCTCGCCCGCCGTGTAGAGCGCCGCCAGCCCGCTGCCGATCGTGCCGCCCCCGATCACCAGCACCACCGGCCGCCGCTCGCGCCCGCGCAGGTCGGCGACCAGCCGCCGCCCGATCCGCTCCGCCACGGCGTTGGGCCGGTCGAAGATCCCCAGCGCCCGCGCCGCGGCCCCGCGCGGCTTGGGCTCGGTCCAGCGGACCGCCGCCGGATCGACGATGGAGGTCGCGGCGTCGATCAGCACGGGCTGCCCCTCGACGCTGCGGTACGGCGCGCTCGCATGCGCGCAAGCCGAGTTCGCGCAGGTCACGCCGTCCGGCGCCAGCGCCGACCCGCACGCGGGGCAGCGCAGCAGCGCAAGTGCATCCGGCAGGCTGAGCAGCGGCATGAGGGACTCGTTCCCCGATTTCGCTCGATTGCAGGCCAGGCAAGTGCGATTCGGCGCGGGTACAGTCCGAGGCGATGAAGCTCGCACTCGTTTCGGCGAAATTTCCGTTTGGCGGCAAGGAGCCGTACCTGCACGCCGAGCTGCGCGCGCTGGCGCCGTACTTCGAGCGGATCGGGGTGTTTCCGACCTCGCCCAGCGACCCGGGGTGGGGCTTCGCCGACGTCGCGGCGGAGGTCGAGCGGCGCGAACTGTTCGCGACCGACACGCTGGTGGACGCGGCCTTGGCGCTGGTGATGCGGCCGCGCGCGAGCCTGGCCGCTGTCGGCGCGCTGCTGCGCGGGTCGCGGCCCGAGGTGGTGCTCAAGAACCTGGCCGTCGTTCCGCTCGGGCTGTCGCTGGGCTTCCGGCTGCGGCGCGACGGGTTCGACCACGTCCACTCGTACTGGCTCTCGACCCCGGCCAGCGTGGCGTTCCTCGCGGCCCGGGTGGCGGGCATCCCCTGGAGCTCGACCGGGCACCTGTGGGACATCTACGAGGACAACGCGCTGGCGGTGAAGCTGCCCGACGCGCGCTTCGTGCGCGCGATCTCCGCCCGCGGCCGGCGCGACCTGCTCGCCACGCCCGGCTGCGCCGAAGCGGACGTCCACGTGATCCACGTCGGCGTCGACGTGCCGGACGCACCGCCTGCGGCCGCCGCACCACCCGCCGCTGCGCCGCCCGGCACCGCCGCGCCGCTAGCCGCCGGTGAGCGGCCGTTCGCGCTGCTGTGCGCGGCGAATCTCGTGCCCAAGAAGGGCCACGCCGACCTGCTCGACGCGCTCGCGGAACTGCGCGACCGCGACGTCGCGGTGCATTGCACGATCGCCGGCGACGGCGAGCTGCGCGACGCACTGCACGCTCAGGCGCGCGAGCTCGGGCTCGGCGACGCGGTGAGCTTCCGCGGTCACGTCGCGCACGCGGCGCTGCTGGGCGAGATGCGGGCCGGCGCGTACGACGCGATGGTGCTGACCAGCCTCGAGCGGCCCGGCGGGCTGATGGAAGGCATCCCGGTCGCGCTGATGGAGGCGATGGCGCTGGGCCTCCCCGTCATCACGACCGACACCGGCAGCATCACCGAGCTGGTCGACGACGCGTGCGGCCGGGTCGTCGACCAGCGCAACGTCACCGCGATCGCAGCGGCGGTCGCCGAGCTGGCGGCCGAGCCCGAGCTGCGCGACGGGCTCGCGCGCGCCGCCTACGACAAGGTGAAAGCGGACTTCAACGTCGTGCGCGTGGCGCGCGAGCTCGCCGGCCTGATCGGGGCGTAGCAACGCGAAAAGAGGCCGCCACCTGCCCGGCGCGGCCTCCTCGCGGGTCGGACCGCTGCCCTAAGCGGCCTTGTGGAACAGGACTTCCGCGGCGGTCTTCATGCACACCGCGAAGTCCATGAACAGCGACCAGTTCTCGACGTAGAAGAGGTCGCCGCGCAGCTTGTCGGGGACGTCGTCGAAGCCCACCACGCGCTTGCCGTAGACCTGGGCCCAGCCGGTGATGCCCGGCGCGACGAGGTGGCGCTCGGCGTAGCGCGGGATCTTCTTCTCGAACTGGTTGACGAACACGGGGCGCTCGGGGCGCGGGCCGACGACCGACATCTCGCCGCGCAGGACGTTGAACAGCTGCGGCAGCTCGTCGAGCGAGGTGCGGCGGATGAAGCGCCCGACCCGGGTGCAGCGGTCGTCGCCCGAGGTCGCCAGCTTGGCGCCGTGCTTCTCGGCGTCCAGGCGCATCGAGCGGAACTTGAGGATCTGGAAGGTCGCGCCGTCGCGCCCGACGCGCTCCTGGCGGTAGAGCACCGGCTGGCCGTCCTCGATCGAGATCGCCAGCGCGACCAAGGCCATCACCGGGGCGAACAGGATCGCGGCGAAGGAGGCGACGACGAGGTCGAACAGCCGCTTGCCCAGGCGCGAGGCCGGCCGGGTCGCCTTGAGCGGGCTGGCGACGATCAGGGCCTGCTTGCCGACGGTCTCGATCGAGAGGTCGTAGGCGTGGACCCGGATGCGCGGCGGGGCGAAGGCGATCTTCATGCCGTGGCGCTCGGCGGCGGCCAGCACGTAGGGGATCATCGAGGGCGCCAGGATCTCGGTGAAGATCAGCGTGTCGCAGCCCCAGGCGACCGCGTGGGCGAACCACGGCTGGGCCGCCACCGCGTCGGGGCTGATCGCGCCCAAGTTGTCGATGTTGGACACCGCGAGGCGGAAGACGCGCGCGTTGGGGAGCGAGCGCAGCGCGTCCTCGGCGAACTCCAGCCGCGAGGCGTCGCCGATCACGGCGATGCGGCGCGGGTGCGCCAGGGTCAAGATGTCGCGCACCCGGTGCGAGATGCCGCGCACCGAGCCGACGAGCACGATCGCGAACACCAGGCCGACCAGCGCGACGACGCGCGAGGTCGAGATGAACGGGAAGAGCGAGAACACGACCAGCAGCGGCGCCGTCGCCAGCGAGAGCGCGACGACCGCGTGGTAGAACTCGTCGCGCACCGACATCGCAAAGGAACCGCGGTACAGCCCGAGCTGGCCGAACACCAGCACCGACAGCGCGGCGGTCAGCACGCCGGGGACGGCGAGCTGGCGGATCAGCAGGGTCGGCATCCAGAACTGCTTGACGAACAGCCCGGCCAGGTACGTCGCGACCAGGAACAGCGTGATGTCGGCGATCATCAAGCCCGCGATCCAGACGCGCGAATACTGCTGCACGCCGGGACGAGCGTCTGCATGAGGTAATGCGGCGAATTCGTGTTCGAGGGCGACGGCCATTTGCGTGCGATCCTTGCGAGAGAGACGTGCGCATCAGTGCGCACTCTCTTCTTCGCCGAAGACCCACCGGGCGAAGTGAAGCTGATGTCCCTACTTCGCGCAGCATTTCGACCTTATCAGTTCTTACAGTGTGGTTTTTGATAGGCCAATAGACCCTGATCTAACCCTCAAATTTGAGGGGTCTTTTCATTAATATCGGGCAGCTGCCAGCCCGAGCGGAAGCCTGGCTCGGCCTCGTGGGCCGACGGCGGGGCGCAGGGACAATCCTGCGGGGCATCCTTAGGAAGGCATTACCCGTCGCCCGGCACGGGTAGGACCTCGGCGATGAACCGCTCGGCACGGGGTCGCAACCGAGGCTGGTTGTGGCTTCTGATCCTCCCGTACCTGGGACTGCTCTTCCCAGGATTGTACGCGCACCGCGAGCCGCTGCTCGGCGGCATCCCGTTCTTCTACTGGTATCAGTTCGGGTGGGTGTTCCTGACCTCGCTGATCACCTGGATCGTCCATAAGGCGACCCGATGAGCCTGGACGTCACGGCGCTCGCGGTCTTCGTCTTCTTCTTCCTGCTGGTGACGGTGATGGGCTTCTTCGCCGCGCGCTGGAAGGCGGGCGATCTGACCCAGATCGACGAGTGGGGCCTGGCCGGGCGGCAGTTCGGCACGCTGATCACCTGGTTTCTGATCGGCGGCGACTTCTACACCGCGTACACGGTGATCGCGGTGCCGGCGGCGGTGTTCGGGACCGGCGCGGCGGGCTTCTTCGCCCTGCCGTACACGATCGTGGTCTACCCGTTCGTCTACATGACGATGCCGCGGCTGTGGAACGTCTGCAAGAAGCACGGTTTCGTCACCCCGGCCGACTTCGTGTTCGGGCGCTACGGCAGCAGGACGCTCGCGCTGATGGTCGCGATCACCGGCATCCTGTCGGTACTGCCCTACATCGCGCTGCAGCTGGTCGGCATGCAGGTCGTGATCGGCGCGCTGGGCATCGGAGGCAGCGGCCTGGCCAACGACCTGCCGCTGATCGTCGCGTTCCTGATCCTGGCGGCGTACACGTACACCAGCGGCCTGCGCGCGCCGGCGATGATCGCGTTCGTCAAGGACGCGATGATCTACGTGACCGTGATCGTCGCGGTGATCGTGATCCCGCTGAAGCTGGGCGGCCTGGGCCACGTCATCGACCTGGCGCAAGCCGCGTACGCCGCGCGCCCGCCCGACGCGCCCAAGGCCAACGCGATCCTCCAGCCGGGCGGCTACTGGGCCTTCAGCACGCTCGCGCTCGGCTCGGCGCTGGCGGGCTTTCTCTACCCGCACACGATCACCAGCATCCTGTCGTCCGCGCGCGGCGACGTCGTGCGCCGCAATGCGGTGTTCTTGCCGGCCTACACGTTTCTGCTCGGCCTGATCGCGCTGCTCGGCTACATGGCGCTGGCGGCGGGCATCAAGCCGGGCTCGCCCAACCTCGCCGTGCCGCTGCTGTTCCGGACGATGTTCCCGTCGTGGTTCGTCGGCTTCGCGTTCGCGGCGATCGCGATCGCCGCGCTGGTTCCGGCCGCGATCATGTCGATCGCCGCGGCCAACCTGTGGACCCGCAACATCTACAAGGCGTATTTGAATCCGCAGGCGACCGACGGGCAGGAGTCGCGCCAGGCCAAGAACGTGTCGCTGCTGGTCAAGGTCTTCGCGCTGGGCTTCATCATCTTTCTGCCGACCCAGTACGCGATCAACTTGCAGCTCTTGGGCGGGGTGTGGATCCTGCAGACGCTGCCCGCGATCATCTTCGGCCTGTACACGCGCTGGTTCCACCACCTGGCGCTGTTCTGGGGCTGGCTGATCGCGATGCTGCTCGGCACGAGCCTGTCGCTCGCGCAGGGTCTGAAGTCGACGTACCCGATCCACCTCGGCGGCATCAGCGTGACGGCCTACATCGCGGTCGAGGTGCTGGTGGTGAACCTGGTCGTCGCGGCGGCGCTGACGCCGCTGTTCGACCGGGCCGGCATACGGCGCGGACCGGACGTAACGGCCGGCGACCACTTCGGGGACGCACCTGAGGCGGTCGTGCCGACCACGACGCTGGGGACGCGCGCGCCGGCCTAGCGTGCGCGGGCCCCGCGCTCGCCGGGCCAGCGCGCGCAGGGGCGCTCGCGACGGCGC
>CAXTNU010000042.1:0-18403 GCA_964245595.1 uncultured bacterium
GGGCAGCGCGCGGCTCCGCGTCGTCCGGCGGGTCGAGCGCTGCCGGATGATCGACATCGCCCAGGACGGCCTGCCGCCGGAGGGCCGCTGGCTGACCTCGCTGGCCGACACCCGCGACATGCGGCTCGCGGTCTACCTCGACGTGGTCGACCCGCTCACGTTCGCCGCCCCCGAGCAAATCGGCCCCGGCGCGCTGGCGATCGGGAGCGTCTGGGTCGGCGCGACCCGCCTGATCGACAACCTGCCGCTGGAAGTGCCGGTCGCGGTGGAGCGCGCGGCGCGGCCGGGAGCGGGGCGGTGAACGGGCGGCGGGTGCTGCTCGGGGTGAGCGGCGGAATCGCCGCCTACAAGGCGGCCGCGCTGGCCAGCCGGCTGGTCCAGGCCGGGGTGGTGCTGGACGTGGTGATGACCGAGGACGCGCGCCGCTTCGTCGGCGAGGCGACCTTCGCCGCGCTGGCCCGCCGCCCGGTGTACCACTCGCTCTGGGAGCGGGTGGACGCGATCCCGCACATCGCGCTGGCCCGCGAGGCCGAGGTCGTCGCGATCGTGCCGGCGACCGCGAACACCATCGCCAAGCTGGCCCTGGGCCTGGCCGACGACCTGCTCACCAACGTCGCGCTGGCGACGGCGGCCCCGCTGGTGGTCGCGCCGGCGATGAACAGCTCGATGCTGGCCCACCCGGCCACCGTGGCCAACCTGGCGACCCTGCGGGCGCGCGGGGTGACCATCGTCGAGCCGGAGAGCGGCTTCCTGGCCGAGCGCGAGCACGGCCCAGGCCGGCTGGCGGGTGAGGAGGCCCTGCTGGCCGCCATCGCGGGCGCGCTGGGTGCCGGCGAGCTGCGCGGTATCGGCGAGCCCGCCGGAAAGCCGGCGGCCGGCACGCTGGCCGGCGAGCGGGTGCTGGTCACCGCCGGCCCGACCCGCGAGCCGATCGACCCGGTCCGCTTCCTGTCCAACGCCGCGACCGGCACCCAGGGCATCGAGCTGGCCCGCGAGGCGCTGGCCCGCGGGGCCGAGGTCGACCTCGTGCTCGGCCCGACTCACCTCCCGCCGCCGGCCGGGGCGCGCACCGTGCGGGTGACGACGGCGCGCGAGATGGAGGCCGCCGTGCACGAGCGCGCGCCGAACGCGACGATCGCGATCGCGACCGCCGCGGTCGCCGACTGGCGTCCCGCCGCCACCCACGAGCACAAGGTGAAGAAGACCGACGATCCGCAAGCGCTCGCGCTCGAGCGCAACCCCGACATCCTGGCCGGGCTGGGCGCCGCCGAGCACGCCGGCCTGTTCCTGGTCGGCTTCGCGGCCGAGACCCGCGACTGGGAGGCCAACGCGCGCGAGAAGCTGGCCCGCAAGCGGCTCGCCGCGATCGTGGTCAACGACGTCGGCGCGGAGCGCGGCTTCGGCCCGGTCGACAACGCATTGACCCTGCTCTGGGGCGCCGAGGGCCGGCGCGACTTGGGCGCGGGCTCCAAGCGCGAGCTCGCGGCCCGGCTCTGGGACGCCCTGCTCGAGCTCAAGCGCGCGCGAGCCGACGGCGGCCTGGGCTGATGCTGCTCACCGTCGACGTCGGCAATACCGAGACCAAGCTGGTCGCGTTCCAGGACGACGGCGCGCTGGCCGGCACCTGGCGCGTCACCACCGCCCGCCGGCGGACCGCCGACGAGTACGGGGTGCTGTTCGCGGCCTTCTTCTCGGCCGCCAAGTTCGCCATGGCCGAGGTCGGCGCGATCGTCGTGTCGAGCGTCGTGCCGATCGTCGACCGGCCGCTGGCCGAGGGCTGCGAGAAGTACTTCGGGGTCCGGCCGGAGTTCTTCACCGCCGCGACCCAGCGCTCGATCGCCGTCCGGACCGACCGCCCCAGCGACGTCGGAGCCGACCTGGTCGCGGCGGCGATCGGCGCGGTGGGGTTCGTCGGCGCGCCGGCGATCGTGGTCAACTTCGGCACCGCGACGACCTTCGGGGCGGTCGACCGCGCGGGCGCCTACGTCGGCGTCGCGATCGCGCCCGGAATCCAGGTCGCCTTCGACGCGCTGGTCGGCCGCACGGCGAAGCTCCCGCAGGTCGCGCTCGAGGCGCCGGCCTCGCCGATCGGGCGCGAGACCGTGTCGGCGCTGCAGGCCGGCATCGTGTTCGGCGCGGTCGGGCAGACCGAGGGCATCGTGAGCCGCATGCGGCGCGAGCTGGGCGACGGCGCGCGGGTCATCGCCTCGGGCGGGCTGGCCCCGATCGTGGCGCGCGAGACCGACGCGATCGAACGGGTCGAACCTCACCTCGTCCTGTACGGCTTGCGCGCCGACTGGCTGCGCCGCCGGCCCTAGCCCAGGCCGAGCCGGCTACTTCGAGCGGCGCGGCCGCTTCGGCTTGGCTTCGAAGTAGGTGCGCAGGATGCGCTCCACGGTCGCGCTCGGGGAATAGACCCGCCCGCTCTCGCGGTTGCGGCCGTCCTCGATCGATTCGTCTTCGAGCTGCGCCAGGACGTCGGTCGCGATCCGAAACGTCACCGCGCGCTTCTCGGGTCCACTCGCCTTCACCACGAGAGACGCTTTCCGAGCGGTGGGCCGGTTAGCCGTCTCGAAATCTTGCAAACATGCAAGCAAATCTAGGTAGGAAGCGCCGCCGTCGGCCGGCCGTGGAGGTAGACTGGTCGCGCCAGCCGCGCGACGGGCGCGATGCGGCCGTTCGGGCGGCCTACCTCAACCGCTGCCTGGCGGAAGGCTCGCTGGGCTGGATCGAGCTGCTCTGCCTGGCGATGGAGCGGCGTTGGGTGCCGGCGGACTTGGCCGCCGCGGTTGCGGAGGCTGAGCGCCTGCTGGCCGAGCGGGTGACCGCCCGGGAGCGGGCGCGGCTGCGCCGGGCTCGCGTGGACGCGGGCGAGCTGGAGCCGGAGGACGGCTAGCGGCCCGGAGCGGCTGGCCTCGGCGTGGTATACTGGGGGGTCGTGTCCCGTATCGTCCCGCCGCTTCGGATCGGCCCCGTCGAGGTCTGGCCCCCCATCGTCTTCGCGCCGATGTCGGGGGTGACGAATCGTACCCTGCGCGCGCTCTACAAGCCGTTCGGGTTCGGACTCACCGTGACCGAGTTCGTGTCCTCCAACGCCCTGCAGTACGGGGCCAAGCGGACGATGGAGATGATCGACCAGCACGGGGTCGAGCAGCCGGTCTCGACCCAGCTCTGGGGCAACGACCCGGCGATCATGGCCCGGGCCGCCAAGCTGGTGCGCGAGTGCGGGGCCGACATCGTCGACATCAACTTCGGCTGCCCCGCGCCCAAGGTGACCAAGACCGAGGGCGGCAGCGCCTGCCTGCGCGACGTCGACCGCTGCGAAGCCATCATGAAGGCCGTCGTCGACGCGGTCGACTGCCCGGTGACGATGAAGATGCGGCTGGGCTGGACCGAGCAGGACCTGGTCTTCGTCGAGGTCGCCAAACGCGCCCAGGCCGTCGGCGTGCAGGCGCTGACCCTGCACGCGCGCACCGCGAAGCAGTTCTACAAGGGCAGCGCGGACTGGTCGAAGATCGCCGAGCTCAAGCGCGCGGTGGACATCCCGGTGATCGGCAACGGCGACCTGAGCGACGCGCACGAAGCCATGCGCAAAATGCGCGAGAGCGGCGTGGACGCGGTGATGCTCGGCCGCGCGGTGCTCGGCAATCCCTGGCTGGTCGGGCGGCTGCGCGCGCTGATGGAAGGGTGCGAGCCCGAGCCCACTCCCGCCGCGCCCGAGCGCCTGCGCTTCGCGATGCGGCACTACCAGACGATGGTCGCCGAGTGGGGCGAGCCGCGCGCGGTGCCGCAGATGCGCAAGCACCTGGGCTACTACCTCAAGGGCTTCCCCGGCGCGAGCGCGCTGCGCGAGCGCTTGATGCGCACCGAGACCGCGGCCGAGACGCTGGCCGTGCTCGGCGACACGATTGCGCTGCTCGAAGCGCGCGGCGCCGAACTGGCGGTCGCGTGACGCTGGTTCCGCCCACCGGCACCGACGCGCCGGACCGCGCGGTAGCGGCCGCCGCGCTCTACGGCGCGCCCTCGCCCGCCGCGCTCTATGACGAGGTGGTCGACGACTACCGGCGCTATCTCAACCCGCCGCTGGCGCGGGTGATGAAGCTGTCGGGCTCGCCGGTCGAGGTGTACGGCGAAGGCTGCACGATCGTCGACCACACCGGCAAGCCGTACCTCGATTTCGCGGGCGGCTACGGCGTGTTCACGCTCGGCCACCGCCACCCGCGCGTGATCGCCGCGGTGTGCGAGCAGCTCGAGCGCATGGCGATGTCGGGCCGGACCATGTTCAATCCGCTGATGGGCCGGCTCGCGCGCCGCCTGGCGGAGCTCACCCCGGGCGATCTGTCGCTGAGCTTTTTCGCCAACAGCGGTACCGAGGCGGTCGAGGGCGCGCTCAAGCTCGCCCGCGCCGCGACGAAGCGCGGCACGATCGTGAGCACCGACGCGGCTTACCACGGCAAGACGCTGGGCGCGTTGTCCGTCAGCGGGCGCGACGCGTTCCGCGAGCCGTTCGCGCCGCTGCTGGCGGACGTCCGGCGGGTGCCGTTCGGCGACGCCGACGCGCTGCGCGCGGTCGTCGACGAGACCGTCGCGGCGGTGATCGTCGAGCCGGTGCAGGGCGAGGGCGGCGTGAACGTCCCGCCGCCGGGCTACCTGCGCGATGCACGCGCAATATGTGATGAGACCGGCGCGGTGATGATCGCCGACGAGGTGCAGACGGGCCTGGGCCGCTGCGGCATGCTGTTCGGCTGCGACGCCGACGGCGTGGTGCCCGACGTGATGGCGCTGGCCAAGGGCCTCTCGGGCGGGGTGATCCCGATCGGCGCGTACGTCGCGCGGCCGGCCGTCTGGAACGCCGCGTACGCGAAAGCGCCGCTGCTGCACACCTCGACCTTCGGCGGCAACGAGCTGGCCTGCGCGGCCGCGCTCGCCGCGCTCGACGTGCTGCGCGACGAGGACCTCGTGACGAACGCGCGCGAGCGCGGCGCGCAACTGCTCGCCGGCGCGCGCACGACGATGGCGCGCCACCCGGACGTGATCGCCGCGGTGCGCGGGGCAGGACTGCTGGTCGGGGTCGAGTTGCGCAGCGAAGGCTACGGCGGCACGATCATCCCCGAGCTGCTCAAGCGCGGCGTCACCGCGGCCTGGACGCTCAACCAGCAGCGCGTGATTCGCCTCGAGCCGCCGCTGATCGTGAGCGCCGCGCAGATCGAGGTCGCGCTGCGCGCGCTCGACGAAGCGGTCGGGGTCGCGTTCGCGAAATTGGGAACCCTCGATGGATAGAGCGACCGGGCGACGAAACAGGACGACTGGGAGAGAGTTTTGTGCTTAAGAGAATTGCCATTCGAGGCTATAAATCGCTACACAATGTTGAGGTGCATACATCTCGGCTGACGGTGCTGTGCGGTCCAAACTCGGCCGGAAAGAGCAATTTTCTAGACGCATTGCAATTATTGGCCTTGATCACGCGGAGCCGAAACATAGCTGAAGCTTTCGATCGAACATACCGTGGCACGGCGCTGGAATCATTCACCTTCGTAGCGCCTGGCATTGAAAGTTTATTGCAAAAAGATAAAGCACGACTCACGCTGGAAGTAGACGTCGAGTTATCGGATTCGGTCGTCCGTCGAATTGAACAACGCATTGCTGAGGTACGTTCAGACGAAAAGGGAGAGAGAAAAAGGATCAGAGTTCGTGAGCGACTAGTTCGCTACAGACTTGAACTTGAGATTAATCCTAAGACGGGCCACATCTCAGTTGCCGATGAATATGCTGCTGCGCTTAAGCCGGACTTAACGCCGAAAAAATCAGTTGTTCCGTTCATAAGCAATGATGGCGAGCGTCTAAGGCTTAAAATGGAGAGGAATGCGCATCCGTACTATTTTGATCGGCATCTTGATTATAGCATTCTTTCAAGCCCGCTTTACGCTCCTTATTACCCACACCTAAACGCGTTGAAGCTGGAACTCTCCGAGTGGTTCATATTCTACTTCGAACCGCGTGAGAAGATGCGCGCGCTTTCACCAGTGCGCGAAGTCCGAAACATCGGCCTCATGGGTGAGGATTTAGCGGCATTCTTGAATACTGTGAGGGCGCAGAACGCAGCTCAATTTGAGGCAATAGAGAAAGCGCTATCAACTTTAATTCCATCCATTACTGGCATTCAAGTTGAGCTAAATCGCCTCGGTCAAGTCGAATTGTATATCGACGAGAATGGCAATCGCGTCCCAGCCCGACTCATCAGTGAAGGTACACTGCGGTTGCTAGGACTTTTGGCGCTAAGAGGTAGCCCAGAGCCATCAGCCTTAATTGGATTTGAGGAACCGGAAAACGGAATTCATCCCCGGCGCATTCAATTGCTAGCAGAATATTTACTTGCGAGTTTTGAATCTGACACGACACTCATTGTCACAACACATAGCCCTATTTTACTTGACTACCTTCCCGATGCTTCATTGTATAGCGTTGTACGGCGTGATGGCGCGACTGAGATAACGCCATTTCCTGATATCGCTCCTTTGTGGAAATCTTCTGCGATTGCAAGAGCGCTTGACGATGATTTGTTGCCTCTGACATCGGAGCGCGTTCTCGCAGGAGATTTTGGTGGCTGAAGGAGTATTCTTTGCCGAAGATTCAGCTCAGGAACTCTTCGTGACACCTTTGATTGTACGTATTGCAGGTGAGTACGCCGTCGGGCTTAGTATGCGTACCATCACGGCTCGAGGCGGTGTCCCAAGGATGATGGGCTTACTCCGTGCCTATTGTACTGAAGTAGAAGCTGGCGTTGAGAAACGACCGGATATTATCATTATTGTTCGCGATGCAAACTGCAAGGGTGCTGTTGCTAAGCGGCGCGAAACTCTCGAGTTTATTCCAGAGTCCCTACGGGACGTCGCTTGCGTTGTTATACCTGACCCTCATGTAGAGCGGTGGTTTATGCTTGACAGTAGGGCGTTCAATCAGGCAACTCATGCGGTCTGTTCGTTGCCAGGGTACAAGTGCGAGAAGAACCACTACAAAAAGCTGTTGCGCGATGCGCTAGCGGCTAATAAGATCGTTGCGCCGCTTGGGGGCGTCGAATACGCTAAGCCAATCGGGGAGAATATTGATATTCGTGTGAACCACATCCATGACGATGCATATCGAGGTGCATTGAAGACGCTCAGAGATCGATTCAGCACATTACGAGTAGTTTCCCCGTAATGCCGTACGTGGAGTGCGAGATCGAGGTCGCGGCGCCCGCCGCGATCGTGTACGAGCTCGCCAAGGAGCAGGAGCGTTTTCCCGAGTTCATGCCCGACGTCGACACCGTCGTCGTGCTGGAGCGCCATCCCGACCGGGTGATCACGCGCTGGAAGACGCTGGTCGAGGACGCGCCGATCGAGTGGACCGAGGAAGACCGCTTCGACGACGCGGCCTTGCGGATCGACTACGCGCTGATCGAGGGCGACCTCGACACCTTCGAGGGCGCCTGGACCTTCGCCGAGCGCGACGGCGTGACGCGCGTCGTGCTGGGCGTCGAGTACGACTTCGGCGTGCCGACCCTGGCCGAGCTGATCGGGCCCACCCTGGAGAAGAAAGTGCGCGAGAACTCGGCGATGATGCTCGCCGCGCTCAAGCGCGAGGCGGAATCACGGACGGCCCCGCCGTCGGCGCCCGGTAGGCACTGAAGCCGGCCGTGCGCGCGCGGGGTGGGATCGCGCCGTGCAGCAGCTCGACGGCGCGCACCAGCTCCTGCGCGTAGCCCGGCTCGGCCAGGCGGGCCGGATCGAAGCTCGTCGCGCGAACCCCAAAGCCGGCCGTCTCGATCGCAGCGAGCATCGGCAGCGCCGCGCGCGCCCGCTCGTGCAGGCCGCGCACCTGCGCCAGCGCTTCCTCCAGCCGGAGCACCTCGTCGCGGTACTCGGCATAGCGCGCGACCGCGGCGGCGGCCGCGTCGCGCAACTCGGGCCAGTGCCCGGCCCGGAAGGCCGTCAGCGCGGCGGCGCTGCGCTCGTTGAAGCGCTGCCGGCGCAGCGCGCCGAGCCGGTGCTCCGCCTCGTCGCGCGAGCGCGCGCCTTTGGTGCGGGCCCGGGCCAGCAGCGCGTGCTCCTCGGGGCTGAACTCCGTCTCGAGCGTCGCCTGCTGCGCGATGGCGGCCGTCTCGCGGCGCCAGATCTCCTCGGGCGGAGTCGGCTCGCTGAGCGCGCCCAGCTCGGTCCGGCGCGCCTCGAGCCGCACCCGGCGCGCTTCCAACCCCGCCCGCAGCCGCTGCAGCCCGACCCGCAGCGGCTCGGCCCAGCTCGCGTCGGTCGCGGCGTTGCCGTCGAAGTTCAGCTCGATGCCCAGGCCCAGGACCTGCGCGTCCTCGGGGACGCGCCAGCGGTCGCGTTCGCCCGGCAGCACCCGCACCCGGCTGCCCACGGGCGGCACGCCCGGTAGACCGCGAAAGATCAGGAGGGCCTGCCCGATGTCGATCCCGGCCAGCGTCCCGCCTTCCGGAAAGCGCCAGGCGAACGCGACGAGGCCGCGGTAGGCGGCGTCGGGGACCCAGAGCGGCTCGTCGATGTCCTCGTAGCCGCGGTTCCAGAGCGTCGCCCACAGCGCGTCGTGCGCCGCGGCGGCGGCGGCCTGGTCCCGGGTCAGCGCTTCGAGCACCGCCCGGACGCTCGAGCGGCGGTACCGCGGCGTCGTCACGCCCGCTTGCTTCGTAAGGGACACGGCGGGCACCCGTCGCCGCGCCCGCCTCGTTCAGTCGGGTCTGGCGAACGCGACGATGCTGTTCTCGTCGCGCGAGTTGGTCCAGAACTTCGTCCCGTCGTAGCCCAGGCCGCGGGCCAGGAACGGGATCGAGGCCAGCTCCTTGACCTGCGGCTGCTCCTTGCGCGCGTCCAGGCACAGCAGGCGGTAGTCCATGCTGTCGCGTCCTTCGGTCGTCACCAGGTAGAAGCAGCCGGCCACGACGACCATGCCGGTGATCTGGCGCGGGACCGGGATCGAGCGCAGCATCGTGCCGGCCTCGTCGAGCTCGAGGATGACGTGGTTCTCGCGCTGGCTCAAGTAGAGCCGGTCGCCGTCGTAGGCCAGGAACGAGCCGGTGTCGTCCGGGCAGCGGATGCGCTCGGACTTGAAGTCCTTGCCCATGATGTAGCGCCGGATGGTACGGTTGCCGGCCTCGTCGCCCACCACCACGCGCAGGGCGTCCCCGGTGACGGTCAAGCCGAACGGCTCGCCGGGCACGACGGATTCCTCGAACACCCTGCCCTGCTGGGCCGTCATGCCGTAGATGCGGTTGGTCTCGGGCGAGCCGATCCACAAGTCCGGGCCGTCGCAGGCGAGCCCTATGGGCTCCGGGCACGGGGACGGGATGCGGACCAGCTCTTCGATGGTCGCGAGCGTCTGATTCATGCCCCGGTCCCATTCCCACCCAAGCTCGCGGGCTCCCAGCGACCGACCGGCGAAGCGGCGGCGCAGTGGCCAAGTTCTGCTTCGTGATCCATCCGCTCTCGTTCGAGGACGTCGTGCGCTACGAGCCCGGCGCGAAGGGCAAGGGCAAGCCCATCATCGCCAAGATCCTCGAGTGGATGCCGGCTTGGACGGCCGCGCACGTGACGGGTATCCGCACGCCCGACGGGCGGGAAACCGAGGGCTGGTTCGTCGCCGCGCCGCTGCTCCCGCAGCAGATGCTCGACTTCCCGCGCGAGAAAGTCTACGACCGCATCCTGGCGGCGATCGACCTGGGCGTCGCGCTGGGTGCGGAGGTCGCCGGGCTGGGCGCGTTCACCGGCGTCGTCGGCGACGGCGGCATGACGATCAACGAGCGCGCCCCGATCCCGGTCACCACCGGCAACTCGCTCACGATCGTGGCCGGCGTGCGCAGCCTGTTCCGCGGCGCCGACGAGATGGGCATCGACGCCAGGGCGGCGACTGCGGTGGTTGTCGGGGCGACCGGCTCGATCGGCGGCGCCTGCGTCGAGCTGATCGCACCGCACGTCGGGCAAGTGATCCTGGTCGCGCGCAACGAGACGCGGCTGCGCAAGTTTCACGAGGACGTGCGCGAGCGCATGCCTTGCCCGTCGTCGTACACGACCGACATCGCCGCCGCGGTGCGCCAAGCCGATCTCGTGCTGACCGCCACCTCGTCGACGCAAGACGTGATCGAGCCCGAGGACCTGCGCACCGGCGCGGTGGTGTGCGAGCTGTCGCTCCCGCACGACGTCAGCCGGCGCGTCGCGGCCGAACGGCCCGACGTGCTGGTGGTCGAGGGCGGCAACATGCGCGTGCCGGGCGACATGCGCTGGTGGCGCATGCGCGAGCAGGGCGAACCGTTCGACATGGGCCTGCCGCAAGGCACGGCGCTGGCCTGCATGTCCGAGACGATGGTGCTGGCACTGGAGAACCGCTGCGAACCGTTCACGCTGGGGCGCGGAATCGACCTGGACAAGGTGCGCGAGATCGACACGCTGGCGACCCGAGCCGGCTTCGAGCTGGCCGACATGCGCGCGTGGGACCTGCCGATCTCGCGCGAGCAGATCGCCCGCACCCGCGCCGCCGCCGAGCAGCGCCGCGCGGCCAGCGCATGACGGCGCGCGGCGACGTGAGCGAGAGAAATGCGACGGGCACCGTGCCTATTCGACACGGTGCCCGCGATGGTGTGCGTCGGCCTGAGACCCTCCCGCAGGAGCACCGTAACACACCGAGCCGCGCGAGGCAAGTCGCGTGGGCTGGAGCGGGCGGGGATCGAACCCGCGGCGCGGGAGGGTCTCAGTCCTCCGCGTCGACACCATCGAACCGCCCCAGCGCCATGTCGTTCACGCGGGAGCGTTCCAATGACAAGGGTTCGGAAAAGGCGACGGGCACCGTGCCTTTCGGCACGGTGCCCGCGATGGTGCACGTCGGACTCGAGACATGCCGTAAGGCGCCCTTCGCACACCGGGGAGAAGCTATCACGTCGTCTCCGGCAACGCCATACCTAAGTGGAAAGGCCTCGGCGTGAAGAAAGTCGTCAGCGTTTCGCTGGGGTCGTCGTCGCGCGATCACCGCACGGAGGTGGAGTTGCTGGGGGAGCGGTTCGACATCGCGCGGATCGGGACGGACGGCAGTCTCGACAAGGCGATCGCGAAGCTCAAGGAGCTCGACGGGCACGTCGACGCGATCGGCTTGGGTGGTATCGACGTGTACCTCTACGCTGGGAAGGACCGCTACGCGCTGCGCGACGGGCTGCGGCTGCTGGCCGCGGTGAAGACCACACCCGTCGTCGACGGCAGCGGGCTGAAGAACACCTTGGAGCGCAACGCGATCACCTACGTGCAGGACGTGCTCGGGGTCGACTTCCGCGGCAAGCGGATCTTGATGGTCAGCGCACTGGACCGCTTCGGGATGGCCCAGGCGCTGGTGTCGGCCGGGGCCGACGTGGTGTTCGGCGACTTCATCTTCGCGCTCGACCTGGACCGGCCGGTGCGCGGGCTCGACGAGTTCGAGGAGATGGCGCGCAAGTATCTGCCCGACGCCTGCAAGCTGCCGTTCCAGTTCTTCTACCCGACCGGCAAGAAGCAAGACCGCCCGCCGCAGGCCAAGTACCCCGAGTACTACGACGACGCCGAGATCGTCGCGGGCGACTTCCACTTCATGCGCCAGTTCATGCCCGAGCGGCTCGACGGCAAGACGATCATCACCAACACCGTCACCGCGAGCGACGTCGACTTCTTGCGCGCGCGCGGCATCGCGCGGCTGATCACCACCACGCCGGACTTCGGCGGCCGCTCGTTCGGGACCAACGTGGTCGAAGCGGCGCTGCTGGCGATCCTGGGCAAGCAGTGGGCGGACGTGACCGACGACGACTACGCTCGGCTCCTGCGCGAGCTGGATCTCAAGCCCCGCGTGATCGAGTTCCAGACCGCGTGATCCGGCGGCTGTTCGCCGTCCAGCGCTACGTCGCCGACGAGCACCGCTCGCCGCTGCGGCGCGTGCTGGGCGTGCCCGGGCTGATCTCGGTCGGGCTGGGCACGATGATCGGCGGAATCTTTACCACCATGGGCGTCGGCATGCTGGCCGCCGGGCCGGGCGTGATCGGGTCGTTCGTGCTCAGCGGGCTGGCTTGTATCTTCGTCTCGCTGTGCTACGCCGAGCTGGCCTCGATGGTGCCGGTCGCGGGCAGCGCGTACACCTATGCCTACGCGACGCTGGGCGAGCTCGTCGCCTGGATCATCGGCTGGGACCTGATCCTGGAATACGGCATCTCGGTCGCGCCGGTCGCGGCGTCGTGGTCGGGTGCGGTCCAGGCGCTGCTGCAGAACGTCGGCCTGACGCTGCCCGCGTCGCTCCAGCGCGCCGACCTCGCGCACGGCGCGATCGACCTGCTCGCGCTGCTCGTCGTCGCGGCGATCGCGGCGCTGCTGGCGCTGGGCATCAAGGAGTCGGCTTCTACCAACAGCGTGCTGGTGGTGGTGCAGGTGGTCGCGATCGTGATCTTCGTGCTGGCGCTGATGGGCGCGGTCAAGCCGTCGCGCTTCACCCCGTTCGCGCCGCACGGCTGGCACGGCATCGTCAACGGCGCGGCGCTGGTGTTCTTCGCCTACATCGGCTTCGACACGGTCACCGTCGCGTCGGAGGAAGCGCGCAGCCCGGCGCGCGACATCCCGCGCGCGGTGATCGGCTCGCTCCTGATCGGCCTGGTGCTCTACCTGGCGATCGCGTACGTGACGGTCGGCATCGTGCCGTGGCAGACGGTCGACAAGGACGCCGCGATGTCCGACGCGGTGCGCCACGCCGGCAACGCGACCTGGCTCGCGACGGTGGTCGCGGTCGGCGCGATCGCCGGGACGACGACCGTCATGCTGACCTCGCTGCTGGGCCAGATTCGCATCTTCTACGTGATGGCGCGCGACCGCATGCTGCCGCCCTGGGTCGCCGCGGTCGACCCCCGCCGGCGCACGCCGGTGGTGACGACGCTCGTCACCGGCGCGCTGGTCGCACTGCTGGCCGGGATGGTGCCGCTGGACATCCTGCTCGCGCTGGTCAACATCGGCACGCTCTCGGCGTTCACCATCGTCTGCGTCGGGGTGCTGGTACTGCGCGTGCGCCGCCCGGAGCTGGAACGCCCGTACCGCGCGCCGTTCGTGTGGCCGGTCGGCATCCTGGGCGGCGGACTGTGCCTGTACCAGATGATCGGCGGGCTGTCGGGTGGCACGTGGCTGCGCTTCGTGATCTGGCTGCTGATCGGGCTGGTGGTGTACGCAGCTTATGGGTATCGAAAGTCGCGGTTGATGGACTCGGGTACGAGCTCAGTGTAAAGCCGTTCATGCATGGTCAGCCTAAGTCAGAAGCCGAGGTGCCGTGGGCTGGCTCGACGATTCGCTTCGTTTCTCGATTAGCTTGAGGATGTGGACCTGACCCGTAGCGTCGCCCGCGACAATGATGTTGGCGACCGAAGCCACGCAGCTGATGAACGCACTATCGCCAGTGAAGGTGATTGGCGCGGTATGCTGGTCGATGTCCCACACGCGCACAGTTTTGTCGTAAGCAATTGAGACGGCGTGAAGTCCGTTTGCGGTGATGACTACGGATCTGACCACATCTACGTGGTCCGCCAGCATGTATACTGGCCGGCCACGCTCGATATCCCACACGCGCACAGTTTGGTCGCGAGAAGCCGAGACGACATATCTGCAATCTGAGGTGACAGCCACGGAATTGACCCAACCTTCATGGCCTTCGAGGGTATATACGAGCCGACCGTGCTCGATGTCCCACACGCGCACGGTCTTGTCGGAAGAAGCTGAGACGGCACGACGGCCATTTGCGGTGACAGCCACAGAATTCACCCAACCTTCATGGCCTTTGAGCGTATGTTTGAGACAACCGTGTTCGATGTCCCACACGTGCACGGTCTGATCGAAGGATCCTGAGACGACCAGGCTGCCGTCTGTTACGACAGCCAAGGGCCCAACCACGCTTAAATGGCCTTCTAGGGTGTGCACGAGCTGTCCGTGCTCGATATCCCACACGCGTACGGTTTGGTCGTCGGAAGTTGAGACAGCACGTCGGCCGTCCGGGGTAATGGCCACAGAATTAACCATGCCTAAATGGCCTTCTAATATGTGCGCGAGCCGACCGTGTTCGATGTCCCACACGCCCATGGTCTGATCCGAAGCTGAGATGGCACGACGGCCGTCTGGGGTGACGGCTAAGGAACCGATGGTGCCTAAATGGCCTTCGAGGGTGTGCACGAGTTGGCCGTGCTCGACGTCCCAGACTCGCATGATCCGGCCCGAAGCCGAGATGGCACGACGACCGTCTGAATTGACGGCCACGGACAAGACCATATCTGCTTGGTCTTCGAGCGGGTGCAGTGATATATCATCGGGGGCAAGGAGGCTTCTCTTTAGAGGCTGGAGACACGGTACCGTTTGTTGCTTTTCCGCCTGGCTCAGCAATCTGCGAACGCCACTATCTGTGCTTCCCAGCAACCGTGCTGCTAGATGGCTGGCAAGTTGCCGCGGATTGTTCGCGAGCACATGGGCCGATAGGCGAAGGGCCAACTGAACCGAGGTTAGGCTGGCATCCGATTCTGCCAACGAATAGTCGGCGATCAGGGAGTTCGGGTCGGTCTTATCGAGCTTCAGTTGTAAATAGTCAAAGTCGAGCAAGAGGCGCCGCAGATCGCCGATTCGCCCAGCCTTGACAAGGTGATAGGGTATCCAGCGCCATGCGTAGGCATTGGGTAGCTGCGGAAGTTCGTCCCATGCTCTAACTAGCCGCAGATGAAGCGCCGGCAGCGTTTCCTCGCGCCATTTGTTGACCATATCGCGTTGAAGATCGTGCAGGAGCAGCGCTTCGCCCTCGTCTATTCGAACGCGGGTCGCGAGCGAGCGGCTAGCGAAGCGGCGCATGCAGTCACGAGTCGCCAAAAGATCGATATGCCACATGGCGCTCAATGCGCTTTGCGGTATCGGTTCGTCTTCCGGAAACACTGCGAGATCGAGATACCGTTCCCGGTCCGCGTCGTCCAGATCATCAACGCTGACCGCAAGTGCGCGGAGCAAATTAGGGTAAGGATATCCCGGGAATACCTGCTCAATACGAGCCAAATCAGCGCGCTGCAGGCGCGTTAGCGCGTCACTCCAACTTGAGCCTAAGCTGATCATCGCACCAATAGCTGCCAGCGCGAGCGGCAGATAACCGCACTCGCGTACAATCTGATCGGCTTCTGGCGGAAGCCGATCCGGTTGTTTTTCCCCGACCCATAGAGCCAGTACCAGGTTGGCATCCGCTGGGGACAGGAGATCGACCCGGCGTTCCTCGACATCGATACCTATCAGCACCCCGGTATTTCGGGTCGTTATCAGTATTCTGGCATGTGGACACGCATCCCAGAACATATACGCGTGATCGGCGTGCCAGACGTCATCGAGGACAATAAGCGGCCTACGGTTACCAATCGCATCGCGCAAGGCGTCCCGTATCGCCGATCTGGTAGTGATTGCTGACGATTTTCGGGTTATGAAGTGTATCAGTTGGTTCCCGAGAGCGAGCAGATCTGGCTCTCGCCCCAGTGTGATCCAGTAGATTTTGTCAGGAAACGCTCGTTGAACGTCTCTGTCATGAACGGCAGCCGATGCGAGCACGGTCTTGCCGATTCCACCCATCCCTTGAACGCCAATGCCGCTAGGCCCGGTCACTGCTACCAGTTTGTCACCCTTGGCAACCAAGCGTGCCTTAAGCTGTAGAAGATCGTTCGAACGAGGAACGTAATGAGGGGGTAAAAGTGGTGCGCCGATCGGACCAAGCGACTGTGGAGAAGAGGGTTCAAATGGTAACTTGCGTGCTACAGCATCCGCGGACTGTTGCGACACGCTGGGCTTCGCGATATCGAGTCCATGCTCGATGAAGTCTGCCATGACGGCGGCAGCGGCTCTAGCGGCAAACTCGTGAAATCGGTCATCCTTGAATTGATCACCGAAGTCCGACACCCCGCGAAAGACGAACCAGTTAACGTCGTGGCGTCTGCACGCCTCGACGAATCCGGCGGCTTCCATCTCTGCTGCCTCGATCTTTCCGTGAATCTCACGCAACTGGAAAAACGCTGAAGGGTTCTTCAGAAGTTTTTCGCCGCTTGCGATCGTCGCGGGGGATTGAATGATCGTGTCTGCAACATGCTCGGCGAATTCGGTCTTACGCCCACGAGGGGGTGCGGGAATGACTCCCCCGGCCCGTTCAAAGAGCGAGCGCACGCGACAGCCGTCGGCCTGGTAGTTGGTCCAATCCTGGGCGACGGAGGGCGGTCGATTTCGGGGCGTGGCTGGAACGAAGGAGCTCCGCTCTCGCCGATGCCAGACACGCCCCGTTCGTATGCGACAATGCGCTCCGATACCACGACCTGACCGATCTTGACCTTGCCGCGCAGGCCGGCCGCAATCCCCATCAGCAGAATGCACCGAGGTCGGTACGTCAAGATGAATTGCGTGGCGGCAGCCGCTGCGCCGGGATTACCGGCCTCTCCGACGCACGCCAGCGCGATGCGGTACGTACCGCTGAAGCGCGACCGAACCTCGCCGGTGTAGTAGATCGTGCCGTCGGATGCTTTATATCGCTCCCGGAGGTCGAGTGTGGCTTTCGCTGCCCACAACTCCACCGGAATCACCGTCAGGATGCCGACGTCCACGTGCTCTTGGTGCATCGAACTCCAGACCCGCTGCCGCAGCTTCGCGCTTTGGAACACGTAGCGAGTCGCCGAAGAGATAGCTGCTGGACTGCGGCTGGCTTCTTGCCGAATCCATGGGACACCCTGCAAACCGAAGGAAGCGGGCCGATGAACCTCCGGCTCTTCCGGGACTCGTGCGGCCGACGGCCAATAGGCTGCTCGTTGGCGATCTGCAACGCCGGCTAACGTGCAGGACTACGAAATGGCGATCCAGCCCAAACCACCCGCGATGTCCCTGGCCGAGTTTCTCGCCTGGGAGGCGGAGCAGAGCACCAAGTACGAGTACGCGCGCGGCGTCGTGCTGGCGATGGCGGGCGCTTCCCGGGCGCACGGGACGATCGCCGTCAACCTGGCAGCAATCGTCCGCCCGGCCGTGCGCGGCACGCAGTGCCGGCTGTATCTGGCCGACATGAAGGTGGTCGCGCCGCGCGCGCCGGCCGTCCGCTATCCCGACGCGGTCGTGACCTGCGATCCGCGCGACCTCGCCGACGCGAACGTCACCCGCCACCCCCGGCTGATCGTCGAGATCCTCTCCCGCAGCACGGCCTCGGAAGACCGCGGCGCGAAGTTCGCCGAGTACCGGACGATTCCGACGCTCCAGGAATACGTGCTGGTGGACTCCGAGCAAGTCGCGGTCGATGCGTACCGCCGTGCCGCGCACGGCTGGACCATCGATTCGTACGGCCCCGGCGACCGGATCGTCTTCGAGAGCATCGGCGTCGAGGTGGCGATCGAGGCGCTCTACGAGGACCTCGACCTGGGCCCGATCGAGCGCGCCGTCCTCGGCGATTCCGAAGCCGCACCGTAGCGCGTGACCGAGGCGAACACCGGCTCCGGCGGGCCGCGGCTCGTCCGCGTCCTCGCGCTGCGCGACTTGATCGTCGTCGCGGCGGCGGCGATGGGGCCGGCGTTCTCGCTGGCGACCACGATGGCGGCGATGATCGCCGCGGCCGGGCGCTGGACGTGGCTCGCGCTGACCATCGTCGCCGTGCTGATGGCGATGATCGCGGTCGGCTACCGCAAGCTGGGCGAGCGGATGCGCGACGCCGGTTCGTCGTACGCCTGGATTCGGGCCGCGTTCGGTCCCTCGACCGGGGCCTACGGCGCCTGGGTGCTGCTGGTCGCGAACGTCTTCGCGGTGCTGGCGACCGCGCTGCCGGCCGGCACCTACACGCTCGACCTGCTCGCGCCCGCGCTCGCGAGCAACGCGCTCGCCGTCGCGCTGGTCGCCTGCGCCTGGACGCTGGGCAGCGCGATCCTGCTCTGGTACGGGCTCAAGCCGACCGCGCTGCTGGCTTTCGCCCTGCTCGCCGCGGAGGTCGTCGTGCTGGCCGGCGCGGCCGGTCTGGCCGCCGCCCACCCGCGTCTCGATGCGGTGGCGTTCACCCACGGCCCGCCGTCGTGGAGCGGCATCGTCGCGGCGATCGTGGTCGGGATCTGGATGATCGACGGCTGGGAAGTCTCCGCCTCGACGGCCGAGGAAGCGCACGGCGGCGCGAGCGTGCCGGGAGCAGGCGGCCTGGCCGGGCTGGCCTTGACCAGCGTCGTGCTGCTGGCCGCGGTCCTGGCCTTCGCGCGCATCGGCAGCCCGGCCGGCTACGCCGCCCACGGCGCCGACGCGCTGGCCTACGCCGGCGGCCTGCTCGGCGGCGCTTGGCCGCCGGTGCTCGAAGTGACCGTGTTGGTCTCACTGGCGGCCTCGCTCCAAACCACCCTGGTGTACCT
>CAXTNU010000043.1:0-17805 GCA_964245595.1 uncultured bacterium
CCCCGCGCTCAGCGCCGCGGCCGCGGGCGCGCGCTCGGCCGGCGCGGCGAGTTCGTGCGCTTCCAGCGCTTCGAGGTATTTCTCGGCGTCGATCGCCGCCTTGCAGCCCGAACCCGCCGCGGTGATCGCCTGTTTGTAGCGCACGTCGTAGACGTCGCCGGCCACGAACACGCCCTCGACGTTGGTGCGCACGCCGTCCGCGCTGACGATGTAGCCGGCATCGTCCAGCTCGATCTGGCCCGCGAAGATGCCGGTGTTCGGGTCGTGCCCGATCGCGATGAACAGCGCGTCCGCCGGCAGCACCGACTCAGCCCCGCTGACCAGATTCGTCACCCGCAGCGCGGTGGTCGCGTCCTCGCCGATCACCTCGCTCACCGCGCTGTTCCAGATCACCTCGATCTTGGGGTGGTTCAGCGCGCGGTCGGCCATGATCTTCGAGGCGCGAAAACCGTCGCGCCGGTGCACGATGGTGACCTTGCTGCCGAAGCGGGTCAGGAAGATCGCCTCCTCCATCGCCGAGTCGCCGCCGCCCACCACCACGATGTGCTTCTCGCGGAAGAACGCGCCGTCGCAGGTCGCGCAGGTCGACACGCCGCGCCCGCGCAGGCGCGCCTCGCCCGGGACGTTCAGCCAGCGCGCGCTCGCGCCGGTGGCGAGGATCACGCTCTCGGCGGTGTACTCGTCCTCGTCGGCGCGCACGACGAAGGGGCGGACCGAGAAGTCGACCGCCGTCACGTCCACGTTGTGGATCACCGAGCCGAAGCGCTCGGCCTGAGCCCGGAAGGCTTCCATCAGCTCGGGCCCCATGATGCCGTCGGCGAAGCCGGGATAGTTCTCGACCTCGGTGGTCAGCATGAGCTGCCCGCCGTACATGTGGCCGGCGAAGACGATCGGGGCCAGGTTGGCGCGGGCGGCGTAGACGGCGGCGGTGAGGCCGGCGGGGCCGGAGCCGATGATGACGACCTTGGCGTGAGTGGCGGGCATTGCGCCCTCTTCAACCCAGGCGGGGTTCCGTCCGGTTCGGCGGAAGCGAGCGCGCCATGGACTGGCCCCGCATCCCGCTCGAAGACGATCCCGCCGACCTGCTGCGCAAGGGCATGCGCGGCAACGGCCTGGAGCCGGCGGAGCTGGCCCGCCGGACCGGCCTGGACGAGGCCGCGGTCGCGGCCTGGCTGCACGGCGACGGCGTGCCCAGCGAAGACCAGGCCCGCGCGGTCGCGGTCGTCCTGCGGTTCGACCCGGGCAAGTTCGCCGACGCGGCGGCCCGGCGCTGGTACCCCGGCGCCGAGGTCCCGCCCGAGGTGCGCCACCACCCGCACGATCCCCATCCCTCCAACGGGTACCTGTTCTTGCTGCAGGACGGCAAGACCGCGGCGCTGGTCGACCCGGCCGGCTACCCGAAGACCCTGCTGCGGGCGGTGAACGAAGGGCCCTACGCGCTGCGCTACGTGCTGATCACCCACAAGCACGCCGACCATTGCGATGCGACCGCCGACGTCGCGCGGGCCTTTCCCGGCGCTCAGCTCGTGATCCATCGCGCCGCCGCGCACGCCAGCGGCGACCTGGCGGCGCGGGCGCTGCCGGTCGCCGACGGCGACGAGCTGCCGTTCGGCGACGGGGCCGCGATCCGCATGCTGCACACGCCCGGCCACACCGACGGCTCCTCCTGCTTCCTCTTCCGCTCGACCGTGTTCAGCGGCGACACGCTCTTCGCGGGATCGGTGGGCGGCGCGTACGGTGACGTCTCGACCTACGACGACATCCTGGCGAGCATCCGCTTCAAGCTGTTCGCGCTCGACGACCAGACCGTCGTGATGCCGGGCCACGGCCCGCCCACGACGATCGGTCGGGAGAAAGCCCACAATCCGTTCTTCTGAACCGTTTTCGTGCGCTGGGAGCAGGCGGCCGATTTCTGGGCATAGGGTGGCGGATATGGTGGTCGATCGACGGGCTTCTACCGGGGTCGCCGGTTTGGACGAGGTCCTGCGCGGCGGTTTCATCGCGGGCCGAACGTACCTGATCAGCGGCCCCCCCGGAACCGGCAAGACCACCCTCGGCTGGCATCTGCTGACCGACGGCTTGCGCGCGGGCGAGAGCGTGCTCTACATCTCGTTCGCCGAGCCCGAGGCGGAGCTGCGGGCGAACGCGGCCCTGAGCGGCTTCGACGTGGACGGCGTGCACATCGTCGACCTGAGCCCCCCGCCCGAGCTGTTCGCCCGAGCCGAGACGTACGACATCTTCTCGGTCGGCGAAGTCGAGCGCGAGCCGACCACCGCGCGGATCGTCGAGGCAGTCGAGTCGCTCCGGCCGCGCCGGGTCTTCGTCGACTCGATGACCCACCTGCGCTTTTTGGCCAGCGACGGCTTCCACTTCCGCCGCCAGTCGCTCTCGTTCTTGCGCTATCTCGCCGACAAGGGGGCCGTCGTCGTGGTGACGTCGGAGTCCACGGCCGAGACGCCGGACGACGATCTGCGCTTCATCGCCGACGGGGTGATCGAGCTCGATCTCGACCAGCGCGCGCGAACCCTGTGCGTGCTGAAGTTCCGCGGCTCGGGCTTCCAGGCCGGAAGGCACACCCTCGTGCTGGGCGAGAGCGGCGCGACGGTCTACCCGCGGCTGATCCCCGCGCAGCACGGGGTGCGCTACGATCCGGACCCGCTCGCTTCGGGGTTGCCCCGGCTGGACGAGCTGCTGCACGGCGGGATCGAGCGCGGGACCATCACCCTGATCAGCGGCCCGACCGGGGTCGGTAAGACGACCCTGGGCATCCAGTTCATGGTTCGGGCCGCGCAGAGCGGCATCCGCTCGACGGTCTACACCTTCGACGAGCCGGGCGAAACCGTGCTGCGGCGCTGCGAGGGCATCGGGATGGACGTGCGCAGGATGATCGCGCAAGGCACGCTGGCGATGACCGATCTCGAGGCGCTGCGCTACGGTCCCGACGAGTTCGCCAACCTGGTGCGGCGCGACGTCGAGGAGCACGGCACCCGCATCGTCATGCTCGACAGCGTCAGCGGGTACCGCATGTCGGTTCCCGGCGGCGACCTGGCCGAGCGGCTCCACGCGCTGGGGCGCTACCTGCAAAACGTCGGCGTCACCGTGCTGCTCGTCGACGAGCTGCGCGAGCTGACCAGTTTTCGCGCCACCGAGGTCGGCATCAGCTACCTGGCCGACAACGTCGTCTTCCTGCGCTACGTCGAGCGGATCGTCGACGGCAGCGCGCAGTTGCGCAAGGGCATCGGTATCCTCAAGAAGCGCATGAGCGACTTCGAGAAGACCGTGCGCGACTTCGAAATAACCTCGACCGGCATCCGGATCGGCGAGGTGCTGCGGTTGAACTCGCTCTTCGCGCACCTGCCGTCCGCCGGCGAGGCCGTCGATCGTCAAGCCTGATTCTCCCGGCGCGCGGGACCGCGTCCTCATCCTGCTCGCGAACACCGAGAACCGCCGTCTGCTCGGCACGGTGCTGGCGCGGCGCTACGACGTGCTCGAGGAGCTGTCGTGGCAGGACGCTCCGGGCGAGGGCATCGTGGTCGACCTGATCGTGGTGGACGGGCTCTCGCTGCACCGCCACTGGGAGCGGCTGGTGGCCGAGCGGCGCGCGCACGAGCCCGTGCAATTACCGATTTTGCTGCTGACCGACCGCAAGGACGCGGGACTCACGACGCGCGCGGTCTGGCAAGTCGTCGACGACGTCTTGCTGCGCCCGGTCGAGCGGCTCGAGCTCGCCGCCCGGGTCGAGTCGCTGCTGCGCGCCCGCCGCCTTTCGCTGCGGCTGCGCCGGATGTCGGTCCTGTACGAGGCGGAGCGGCGGATCACCGAGCGGCTCCAGGAAGCGGCCTTGCCCAAGGCGCTGCCGCAGATCCCCGGTCTGGCGCTCGACGCTTACTATCACGCCGGGCAGGACGAAGCCCGGATCGGCGGCGACTGGTACGACGCGCTGCGGCTGCCCGACGGGCGGGTCATCGTCACCGTCGGCGACGTGAGCGGTTCGGGCCTGGACGCGGCGGTGACGATGGGCAGCGTGCGCCAAGTGCTGCGCGGCGTCGCCCAAATTCACCCCGATCCGGCGATGATGCTCGACGCCGCCGACCGCACGCTGCAAGCGGACGATCCCGACCGCATCGTGACCGCGTTCGTCGCGGTGCTCGACCCGGTCACCTCGGAGCTGACGTACGCCTCGGCCGGGCACCCGCGGCCGCTGCTGCGGCGCGGTGACGCGGACTGGACCGAGCTCACCGCATCGGGCATGCCGCTGGGCGTTCCCGCCAAAGGCGGGCGCGTCGCCGAGACGGTCGTGATGCCGGGCGACGCGATGCTCGTGCTCTACACCGACGGTCTGACCGAGGCCACGCACGACATCGCGGCCAGCGCCGCGCGCAGCTCGGCGATCTCGGTCCGGAACGCCGCGACTTCGTTGGCGCGCGCGCCGGAGCGGGCGAACGAGGCGACCTGCATCTCCAAGCGCTTGCGCGCGGTGAGCAGGTCGGCGAGGTGGCGGCGCACCTCGTCGACCACCTCGAGCTGCAGGCGGTACGCCGCGTCGACCGAAGCCGCCGGATCGTCGAGGCGCGCGATGGAACTGCGCGCTTCGCCCGCGACCAGGCGGACGATTCGGCGCCAGAGGCTCACTTCGGGTCCACGTGCACGATCGCGGCTTCGCCGTTGCGCGCGGGCGAAACGTCGCCGTCCGCCGGGCGCGCGCGGTGCGCGAGCAGGTTGCGCGCCAGATCGAGCCCGGTCACGCCCTGGGCCATCACCTTGCCGAGCATCTCCGTCACGCCTTGCGCGCCGTTGAGCACGATCATCTGGTCGACCGAGGCGAACGCCTTGGCGGCGGCCTCGACGATCTGCGGCCACTGCTGGGCCAGCTCCTGGCCGATGACGGCTTCCTGGTTCTCGGCCAGCGCGTCGGCGCGGGCCTTGATCGCCTGCGCTTCGGCCAGGCCCTTGGCGCTGATCGCTTCGCCTTCGGCCAAACCGCGGGCGCGCGTCGCCGAGGCCTCGGCTTCACCCATGACGCGGGTCTTGGTGGCGTCGGCTTGCGCCTGCAGCTCGATCTGCTTGGCGCGCGCCTCGGCCGCCGCGATGTCGGCGTTGCGCTGGGCGTTGGCGATCGTCTCTTTCTCGTACGCCTTCGCGTCGGCCGGGCGGCGCACCGTCGCGAGCAGCATCTGCTCGGTCTTCTGCGCGTCCAGCTCGGCGATCTTCGTCTCCTCGATCACGACCTTCTGGCGCGCGGTCGCGTCGGCGATCGGGCCGGCCTGCTTCGCCTCGGCGGCGGCGCGGTCGACCTCGGCCTGGTAGCCCGCGACCTTGATCTTGCTGTCGCGCTGCGACGACGCCTTGAGCGCCTGGGCCTCCGCTTCGCGCGTCGAGGCCTCCTGGTCGGCCTGGGCCTGCGCGATGCGCGCGTCGCGCTGCACGACGGCGGCGAACGGCATGGCGAGGTTTTGGATGTAGCCGGTCGGGTCGTCGATCTCTTGGACCTGGAGCGAGTCGACGATCAAGCCGAGCTTCTCCATCTCGGTGCCCGACGCGCCGCGCGTGGCCTCGGTCAGCCGGTCGCGCTCGCGGATCAGCTCCTCGATCGTCAGCGAGCCGACGATCGCGCGCAGGTGGCCGGCGAAGACGTTCTGGATGCGCGCGTCCATGCGGTCCTGCTGGTCGAGGAAGCGGCGCGCGGCATTGGCGATCGACGCGAAGTCGTCGCCGATCTTGTAGATCACCACGCCCTTGATGTGCACCGGAATGCCTTGTTTGGTGACGCACGCGATCTCCAGCTCCGACTCGCGCAGGTCGAGCGAGAGCCGGCGCACGACCTGCACGCCGGGAATGACGAACGTGCCGCGCCCGGTGATGATCTTGAAGCCGAGCGACTCACCCGTATGGTCGATCGGCTTGTGGTGCAGCCCGCTGATCACCAGCGCCTCGTTCGGCTCGGCCACCCGCCACATCGCGCGGAACAGCATGAGCGCAATGGCGATGCAAACGAGAACGATGATTCCGACGACGAACGCGGACTCGCCTAAAATGGTCACTGAAACGACCTCCCCCACCGGGCCTCTAGGCCTCGGCCACGATCACCGTGCGCGGCGGGTGGTACTCGACGACGACGACCCGCGTCCCGACCGGCAGGGCGACGCCCTGGTCGACCGGATAGGCATGAAAATGCTCGGACCCACCTCGTACCGGGAGCATGATCTCCCCGATGGTGCCCGGGCCCACCGCTCCCGTGACGCGTCCGACCTTCCCGATGACCTGGTCCGTAGCCGACCCTCCGCCGCTTACGCCGGAATCCTACCGGGCGTACGTCTGGGAGTTACGCATCGGCCCGGGAATCCTCCCCGCCATGCGCGCTCTGGAACATTTCTTCGAGACGGTCCTGTGGAACAGCCGGTTCCTGATCGTCATCGCGGTGGTCGCCAGCATCTTGGCGTCGCTGGCGATGTTCCTCGTGGGCAGCGTCGACGTGATCCACCTGGGCGGCGAGCTGCTGCGCTACGTGCAGCCCGGCATCGATCCCACCGCGCAGTCCACCCTGCACGCGCTGATCGTGGCCGGCGTCGCGGAGATCGTCGACGGCTTCCTGTTCGCAACGATCTTGCTGATCTTCGCGCTGGGCCTCTACGAGCTGTTCATCAGCAAGATCGAGGCCGCCGAGGCGAGCGAGTTCGCCAGCCGGCTGCTGCTGATCCGCAGCCTCGACGATCTCAAGGAACGGTTGGCCAAGGTCATCTTCCTGATCCTGATCGTGCGCTATTTCGAGTACGCGCTGCAGCGCAAGATCGAGAGCGCGCTGGACCTGCTCTACCTCGCCGTCGGCATCGCCCTGATCGCCGTCGCGCTCTACCTCAGCCGCGGGCGGAACGGCGACCACTGAGCCGGCCGCACGGGCCGGCCGCAGGCACACGAGCCGGCCGCCATGCGCGCGGGCCGGCTCGGCGGGAGTGGTCCTAGCCGGCGCCGACCGTGACGCTGGCCTTGGCACCATCGCCGCCCACGCGGACGGTTGCCGGTGCCGCGAGCTTGGATTGCGGGACCAGTTGGAACTCGACCACCTTCACGCCCGACTCGGGGATCGCGACGGTGGTCCGGAACGGCGCGCACTGGCGGTCGCTGCAGAACGAGGCGATCCAGCGCGCCGGCAGCCCGCTGGCGGCCAGGGCGACGGTCTTGCCGGGCTTGCCGGCGACGACCAGGCGGTACTTGTAGGTGCTGGCGACCGAGCCGGGCAGGTCGGGCCCGGTCCAGGGCGCGAGCGAGAGCGCGGTGCGGGCGCTGGGGTGCCCGGCGTCGAGCGCGACCGTCGCCTCCTGGCCCTCCTCGAGATACATCGCGTAGCGGCTGTCGGTCTTGGGCAGCTTCTCCGTCCAGGCGATGGTCTGGGCGAAGGCGGCCTTGGCCTGCGGGACACGGCCGGCCCGGGTGAACAAGCGCCCTTCGTAGAGATAGGCCCAAGCCAGCTTGCGGATCGCCTTGGCGTCGCCGGGCTTGGCCAACACCGCCGCGCGCCCCAGGCCGATGGCTTGCGCGTAGGCGACCGCGCCGTCGTCGAAACGGCCGGCTCGGCCGTCGAGCTCGCCCAGCCCGACGTAGTTGTCCACGCTGGGCTGGAGCTTCGCGAGCTGACCCGCGTAGTCGGCCGCGCGAACGTAGTCTTGCTGGGCGCGGTACGCGGTGGAGATGCCGTCGAGCAGGTCGGGATCGCTGGGCGCGAGCGCCAGCCCGCGGCCGTAGGCGGCGACCGCGTCGTCGTTCTGCTCGCGCGCGAGCGCGGACTCGCCCTGGAGACGGGCCAGCAGCACCCGGTCGGCGTCGGTCGCGGCGAGCGGCGCGAGCGCCTGCGCCGCGGCGTCGCGCAGCCTGTTCTCCGCAGCCTGTACGCTCAGGTAGTCGCTGGGGCCGTCCACGTTGCCCGCGTCGTCGATCGCCTTGAGCAGGCTCTCGGTCGAGGCGCGCACCGCCGCGACGTCGCCGGTGAAGGGAAACTTCGCGGGCTCGAGCAGGGCGTCGATCTTGCGCTGGGCCTCGCTTGCGACGACCGCGTTGCGGCCGGCGCGGGCGTCGTCGACGAGGCCGGTCAAGGTCGTGGCGCCGATGTTGTCGATGTAGCGCGCGCGCAGCGTCCCGTCGGGCCCGATCACCAGCGTGGTCGGAAAGGCCCGGATGTCGTAAGCCTTGGCGAAGCTCTGCTGGCCGTCGATGGCCTGCGGGTACGGCACGCCCTTGGAGGCCACGAAGGCCCGCACGATCGGCGCGCTCTCGGTGGTGTCGACGCCCAGAAACGCCACCTCGCCCTTGGCCGCGAGCTTCTTCGAGGTCGCGATCAGGTCGGGCGTCTCTTCCCGGCAGGGCGGGCACCAGGTGCCCCAGACGTTGACCACCAGCGTCTTGCCGCGGTAGTCGGCCAGGCCGACGGATTTGCCGTCGATGGTGGTCAGCCGGAAGTCGGGCGCCGGAGCGCCGACCTGCGGGCCGGTGAGCGCGAGCGCGGTCGCGGCGACGAGCGCGTGAATCATGCGGTGTTCCTAGACGCGGACGAGGGTGTTGGCGCGAGCGACCGTCCGCCCGCCGGCGATCGCTGCGATGGACACGTTCACCGGCCGCGCGGCCGCGGTGGTCGGGACGACTTGGAACTCGACGACCTTGACGCCTGCCGCGGGCAGGCTCACGGTGGTCCGAAACGGCGCGCAGACGCGGTCGGTGCAGAATGAGCCGATCCAGTGCTGCGGCAGGCCGGCCGCAGCGAGCCCGACCCGGGTGCCGGGCGCGCCGGTGACGATCAGGCGGTACTTGTAGGTGCTGGCGATCGAGCCGGGCAGGTCGGGCCCGGTCCAGGGCGCGAGCGAGAGCGCGGGCGCCGAACCGGGCGCGACGGCCAGCGCGACCGTGCCCTCCTGAGCGCGCTCGAGGTACCACGCGCGGCGCGGGTCGCCGGCGGGGATGCGTTCGGCGGCGGAGGCGGCCTGGGCGAACAGCGCGTGAGCCTGCGCGGTGCGGTGCTGGTTGGCCTCGGTCTGGCCGTAGTAGAGGTTCGTCCAGGCGAGCTGGGCCGGCGTCTTGGCCAACGTCTGAGCTTTGGCGAACGCGGCTTCGGCCTCGCCGAGGCGGCCCAGTTTCGCCTGCGCCTTGCCCAGCGAGACGTACGACGCGTAGGACGGCGCGAGCGAGGCGAGGCGCGCGTCGAGCTGCGCCACCCGCGCGTCGTCGCCCAGGTGGGAGACCGCGTAGGCCTGACCGCCCAGCGTCTCGACGTCGTCGGGCGAGGTCTTGAGCGCGAGCGCGTACTGCGCGTCGGCGTCGGCCCAGCGGCCGAGCGCCGCGGCCTCGTCGCCGCGCAGCCGGGCCAGCATCGCGGCGTCGGCGTCTCCGGACGCGACCGGCGCGAAGGCGGCGATGGCGGCCGCGCGCAGGGCCTGTTCCTCGCTCTGGGTCGCGATCAGGTCGTGGTCGCGCGCCGGATCGTCCATCGCATCGTCGAGCAACTCGTTGGCCTTCGCGATCGCTTCGGTCGCCTTCGCCACGCCGGCCTTGACCGCTGCCGGGGCAGCCGCCCCGGCAGCCTCCGCAGACCCGGCCAGACCGTACTGCGCGGGCGCGAGCATGGCGTCGAGCTGCTGCTGGAAGGCGCTGGTCAGGACGCCGTTCTCGCCGCGCTGCGCGGCCGCGACGTACGCCCGCAGTTGCGCGGCCGGCAGCAGGTTGTCGGCGTGGCGCGCCCGGAGCACGCCGCGCGGGTCGATCACGAAGGTGGTCGGGTAGTTGCGGATCTCGTAGGCCCGGGCGAAGTCGGTCGTGCCGGGGGTGACGGCCTGCGGGTACGGGATGCCCTTGGCGGCCGAGAAGGCCCGCACGACGCTCGCGGTCTCGGTCGTGTCGACGCCCAGGAAGGCGACCTTGCGCGGCTCGCGCTTGGCCTCGGCGACGAGGTCCGGCGTCTCCAGCCGGCACGGCGGGCACCACGACCCCCACACGTTGACGACCAGCGTCTTGCCGCGAAAATCGGACAACCGCACCCGCTTGCCGTCGATCGTGGTCAGCGCGAAATCCGGCGCGGGCTGGCCGACGACCGGCCCGGGCAGTTGCGTCGGCGCGGAGCCCAAGGACGGAAGCGCAGGCGGCGCGGCCGCACAAAAGCCGAGCCCAAGTACGGGAGCGAACAGCCACGCCACGAGTCGCTTCATGCGCCCCCTAACCAAAGGCCGATTGACGCGGTTGCCGATTCTATGTGCGTAGGCTGGTGCCAGTGTCAGTTCGGGTCCGCCACGTCCGCGAAGATATCACGCAGCGACGTAAGCGTCGGAGTGGGCGGAACCGCGCCGAGACGGATATCCGTGGCCGACGGCCTTCGTTCATCATGCTCGCTCTGCGCCTCCACGTACGCTTCTTCGATCATGCGCTCCGCCGTTTCGAAAATGGATTCCATCTCGCCAGCAGCGGCACCACACTCATCTTCGGCGAGGTCACCTTCCAAGATCGTGCGCACTTGGGTGAGGTACGCACGCGCGGAGGCAAAACGCGCATCGGGTTCGACGGACCTATCATAGCCGTCGCTGAGCCGCCGCAACGCTCCATGAAGATCATCTTTCACGATGCGCCGCACTTCTTCAATGCAGTAGGTTTGCTCGGCCGGCGTGAGAAGCATAGTATATCGCGCATCGGCCAAAAGGCTTGCATCGTCGTCCAGGTATTCAGTGATGAGGTGTTTTGCGCGAAGACGTGCCTCTTCAACAACGGCACGCTCAGATGGACTCCAGCGGTCGGAGACCTTGACGAGCCGGGTGACGAGTGCATACCACTGGTCATCGGTCATAGGACGCCAGTTTCTTCGTGACTCGGTAAACAGTCGAGGATGCCGTGCCGCAACGACTCTCAGAAAGTCGTCCGATCCGCGTCGGACGATGAAGTCCAGGGCCATTTCATCGAAAAAACGCTCGTCGTGATCGTCGTCATCGCGGAGCACCTGGAGCCTCCGTGCAAGGTCGTCGTACCAGTGCGGCGGGATGAGGACTTTGACGCCTTCCACCGCCACGCCCGCGCATGCAGCCTCGTCGACCAGCGTCTCTGTCGGGACGCCCGCTAGATACAGGTCGACCAGTTCGGGACGTGATCCGGTTATCGACGCGAGCGCGTCACGGACGGTCGGATGCGCATACGTGAGGTGCGAGACACCCTCGAGGCCGACGGACGACAAGACCAGGTTGCCATCAAGACTCGCCGTCGCGGCGGCAAGCTCTGTCGGAGTCGCGCCGATAAGCTGCAGCAATTCCCGATCCACGTCGGTTAGACGGAGTGGCAAGGGTACTGAGGCACCGTGTACGAACATCAGCGCCAGTAGCCCGCGGCTCGCCGCGTCTAACTCCTTGATGACGTCAATCAGAAACGGTAAGGGTTCGCGGAAGAACTGCTTGAGAATCACATCCGACACGTGCAGCGTCTTGGTAAAGAATGTCCTCCCAAGCCGGCGCGCAACTTCCGGATAGAATGGGTCGATGTTCACCACCCCTTCGAGGTGAGGGCGAAGTCGACTTTTAAACCCAGCGTCCTGGTCGCCTAACCGCACATGGTTGTAGAGAATGGCGCGGCGCTCGTCCGGCGTCAAGTCCTCGACAACAATGCGAACACTCGATTCGTCAAACAACGGCAGGTCGACCCGCTTGAGGTCGAGTTGTGCGCTCTTCCAGATGTAAGATCGGCTAGTGAAGATGAACCGTGCACCGCTCCGTAGCGCGGCGGTGATGGATGGTATTTCACGGCTCCACTCGCGCGTGCGCGACACATCATACGATGTTTGTCCAAAGACATCGTCCACCCAGAAGAGTTGACGCGGTTCGTTGGGATTCCAATGCGCGCGGAAATCCTCAGCGGATTGCGCGATGATTACGCGTGAAGCCCCTGCGTCGCTAGCGGCCAGGGCGAGGGCGTACGATATGGTTGTCTTGCCTGTCATCGGGTCGCCGATCAGAAGGACCAGATGGTGGTCGCCCAAAGCGTTGACAGCCTGGCGGTAGGGCTTGGTGACAACAAATGTGTCCATGCGGAAGCTCATGGACTTGAGCACGGTCTGTGTCTGCAAATATGACCGTTCGTCGAGGATCTGCGACAGATCACCCAGGCCGTAGACGCGCGGTACGAGCGATCGCAGCCGCATCGAATCGCGTATCTGGCGCGTCAACCAATCTTTGCCGATCAACAGCGATGCGGTCACGCCAATGTTCGCGAGCATGGCGCGAATTCGCGTCGCCGAACGTCCTGTGATCTTGCCGTTGGTCACGAGCACGTAGTTCTTAACGGCCGCGTCCTGGACGAGCCTCGCGACCTTTGGCACCTCAGAGGCAAACTTTGAAGCGGTGATGGAACCACCGTGCTCGCGCATGAACTTGACCTGGTAGATGGTCGGCCCCGTCAACACCTCGCGACCACGCGCCACCCAGGCGCCGACGAAATACCCGTCTTGGCCGCCATCGTTCCCGGGAGCATAGACCTCTACCGCCTGTCCCAGCGATTCGGCGATCACCGTCAACGCAAGTTGCTCGAATTGGTACCATCCTAACGTATGGAAGGGTAGGTCCAATTCTGGTCCCTGGGCTTCGCCGATAGTGTCATGTGAACCCAACAGATGCCGATTCCTGATAAACAGCGGCGTTAGGCCGCGGGCATTGTTACAACAACACGCTCGACTCGAACTTCAAGGTCGCCGTCAGAGTCCGGCATCGGCAGCCCGCATTCGCGAAGCACGCTCAGCTCCAAGCCGATGGCATCGGCGGCCATGCGCAGGGCATCGTCGACGTCGTCGCCGCAAGTGAAGACGCGCGGGAAAGCCGGGATGATGGCTCGGAAGCCGCCTTCATCGGGTTCGAGGATGACTCGGTACGAGCACCCGTCCATGCCGAGTGGTTCGGCGGGTGAGTGCGCCATTCCGGTCAGGTGCGGAGCTTGTAGCCGGCGGCCGTCATGCGCAGGGCGACGGTAAAGGCGATCGCGGCCAGCACCGTCACGACGGTCAGCGAGACCCACAGCGGCGCGTCACCGGTCGAGCGGTACGAGTAGCGGAAGGCGTTGATCATGTGGAACATCGGGTTGACCAGCGAGATCTTCTGGATCAGCGGGGGCAGGAAGCGGGTCGAGGTGAACACGCCGCCGACGAACACCAGCGGCGTGATGAAGAACGTGGTCAGCACCGCGATGTGGTCGAACTTCTCGGCCAGCAGGCCGCACACGATGCCCAGCGACGAGAACAGGATCGCGACCAGCACGATGGTGAGCAGGTAGAGGCCCCAGTCGATCGGCATGGTGTGCACGAACACCACGCCGAGCACCGTGATCAGCGCGGCGATGGACAGCGCCCGCAGCACGCCCGAGACGACGTAGCCGAGCACCATCTCGACCGCCGAGAGCGGGGCGATCAAGAGCTCCTGGATCGAGTTCATGAAGCGGCCCGAGAAGACCGACGACGAGCTCTCGCCGTAGGTCTGGTCGATCACCTGCAGCATGATCAGGCCCGGGATCAGGAACTGCGCGTACGAGCCGCCGCCCGGGACGCCTTTGATCTGGCTGCCCAGCGCCAGGCCGAACACGAACACGTAGAGCAGGGTCTGGATGACCGGCGGCCAGACGACCTGGTTGATGATCGCGAAGGTGCGCACCATCTCGCGCTTGATCAGGGTCCAGAAGCCGACCGGGTTGCCGATGAGCGCGGTCACTTGCGGGTCAGCTCCAGGAACACGTCCTGCAGCGAGCCGTTGCCGATCAGCTGCTGGGTGGTTTCGAGCGCGACCAGCTTACCGGCTTGGATGATGCCGATGCGGTCGCACAGCTCCTCGGCTTCTTCGAGGTAGTGGGTGGTCAGGATGATCGTCGTTCCGTTCGTGTTGAGCTCTTTGAGCAGCGACCACAGCTCCAGGCGCAGCTCGACGTCGACGCCGGCGGTCGGCTCGTCGAGGATCACCAGGCGCGGCTGGTGGATCAGCGCGCGGGCCAGGGTGAGGCGGCGCTTCATCCCGCCCGAGAGCTTGGTGTAGACCTGCTTTGCCTTGGAGGCCAGGTCGAAGCGCTCGAGCAGCATGTCGGCGCGCTTGCCCACCGCCGGGCCGCGCAGGCCGTAGTAGCCGGCCTGGTAGATCAGCACGTCGCGGATGTTGAGATAGCGGTCGAAGTTGTACTCCTGCGGCGCCAGGCCCACGGTGAGCCGCGCGGCGCGCCAGTCGCGCTCGACGTCGTGCCCGAAGAGCGCGATCGAGCCGCCCGAGATGCGCGCCAAGCCGACGATCGCGTTGATCGTCGTCGTCTTGCCCGCGCCGTTGGGACCGAGCAGCCCGAAGAAGTCGCCCTCGTTGACGGTCAGCGAGATGCCGTCGACCGCGGTGAAGTCGCCGTAGCGCTTGACGAGGTCGTCGATCCGCAGCGCGGGAACGCGCGCGCTCGAGCCGTTCACGGGATCACCCCGCCGGGCGGCGGCAGCTTGGCGTAGCGGTGGCCGCGCAGCGTCGCGAGCCGCTCTTCGACGTCAGGAATACCGCTCTTGCGCAACTGCTTGGCGACCTTGTCGACGTCGAACGCGACGCGGCGCGGCTGCACTTCCCAGCCGCCGGAGCGCTGGGTGAACAGCACGTAGTGCGCGCGCGGGTCGCCGTCCTTGGGCAGTCCGGCGGACGCGACGTCGACCAGCGTGCGGCCGCGCCAGATCCGCACGTAGGGCAGGTGCAGGTGGCCGAAGGCGATCGTGCGCTGCACCACGCCGTCGAACAACCGCTCCAGCGTGTCGTCGTAGGCGTCGGGCCAGACGTGCTCGTCGTCGGATTTGGGGTTGGCGTGGCAGATCAGCAAGCCGTCCTCGCCCTCGCCGACGGTCAGCGAGAACGGCAGCTCGGCCAGCGCTCGTGTGCGCTCCGGGCCGATCTCGTCGCGCACCCAGCTCACCGCGCGCGCGTCCTCGCCGGCGAGCTCGGCCAAGTCCGCTTCGCCCACCATGCGGTCGGTGTTGCCGCGCAGGCACCGCGCGCCGATCGCATCGAGCCGCTCGAGAACCTGTTTGGGCTTGGGTCCGTCCAGGCAGAGGTCGCCCGCCGCGACGACGACGTCCGCGCCGCCGCGCTCGCGCACGTCGTCCAGACAGCGGTTCAGCGCGTGGACGTTGCCGTGGATGTCCGACAGCACCGCTATTCGCATACGGGAACCAGTACCGATCGTGCCAACTGCGGAGGCCGGCGGAAGCCGGCTCGCCCCACGTCACGGCGCGCAGCGACGTGACCAACCGCGATGCGCGTGGCGTTACCCGCGCTTCAGGGCGAGGACGAGCGAGTGCGGGCCGTAGCCGGCCTTGCCGAACTCCCACAGGTCGATCGACTCCACCACCAGCTTGGCCTTGCGCAGCAGCGCGATCGACTCGCGGAAGCGCAGGTTTGCGATCACCCGCCGCTCGCCGAAGGCCAGCACGCCGGCGGCCATTTCCTCGCCGCGCGGCACCTCGACCAGCTTGAGGTCGGTCGCGGCGACGAGGTCGACCCGCTCGGGCGCGGCGACCACCGTGTCGCCCGCGACGACGCTGAAGACGTTGCGCAGCCGCGCGACGTCGCTGGCCACCGCGAGCTCGACGACGCGGTAGCCCATGCCGCCGACGAGCGCTTCGAGCTGCTTGCGGCCCAGCTCGTTGGAGCGGGCCCGCTGCCCGGCGCCGGCGCGCGGCACGCCGATGAAGATGCGGTCGGGCGCGATCGCGACGTCGTTCGCGTCGAGCAGGCCCGGCGCGGCGATCCGCCCGACGATCGGGATGCCGAGCTCGGTCAGGTGCGCCTCGACGACCGCGACCTCGGCCCGGCGCTCGGTCTGCGAGGGCCGGGTCAGGATCGCGCCCTGCGGCAGCACGACGGCGCAGTCGCCGATCAGCGACTCGGTCGGGCTCTCGCTGCGCGGGTCGATCTCGCTGACCGTCACGCCGTGGTCGCGCAGGGTGCGCACGAGGATGGCGTGCTGCTCCTTGGCCCGCTCGGCGATCGGCGAGGGCTCGCCCTTGAGCGGGGGCAGGCGGTCGACCGCCGTCGACGGGCGCAGCACGGCGGCGCCGGCGAGGGCGCCGGCGTCGAACGACGAGTACGGGGCGGCGAAGGGCTTCACGATCACGACCGGTTCCTATTCTCCGGCCCGGCCCCTCGGTCCTGACCCTCGGCACTGGCGGTCTGCTTGGGCACCGGGATCGCGCTGTACGGCCGCGGGTCGGGCCGGGTGGTGAAGAAATCGCTCATGTCGGTGGCGAGCAGATCGCCCAGCGAGAGCGCGCCCAGGCCTAGGATCTGTTCGGTGGTCTTGAGCACGCTGACCGTCGAGAGGTGGTGCGGGCCGGCGTAGTGCCGCTTGGCGTAGGGCGAGACGACGACCGCGTAGGTGCGGTACTCGTCGACGTGGTCGCGTGAGGACTGCGCGGCGGCGGGCATCACGAACAGCGCGGTGTGGCGCCACGACGGCAGGTGCGAGAGGTACTGCACGATCTCGCCCAGGGCGCGGTCGCCGTCGGCGACTTCCTCGGGCACGGGCGGGATGTCGGGCCCGGCGCCGGTGTGGTCGGCGGGAAGCCAGATGGAAGTGTAGCGCGGCTGCCGGCCGGCGGCGACGAGCGCGCTGTAATCGCGCACGAACTCGTGCGCGCGCCGCTCGTCGCGGATGCGCAGGTTCCAGCCCGGGTAGCTCAGGTCGACGTGGCCGGTCAGCGCGGCCGGCGCGGGCACGTCCTCCGAGTACAGCCCGCCGAGGTTCGAGGTCGGCGCGCTCGTGTCGTCGGGGCCGGCGAAGTTCGGGTCGTCGGTCTTGGGATCGGGCGCGTTGCCCTCGTCGTAGCCCGAGACGCCCACCAGGCCGCCGTAGTCGCGGTACGACAGCCCGCGCCGCTGCAGCGCGTTGAAGATGTAGCCCAGGCGCGGGTAGTTCTCGGGGTCCTCGTGCTCGTCGACCGGCGGGCGGCGGCCGCTCTCGTTGAAGAGGGTGCGCTCGGAGTACAGCGTGGCCATGCCGCCGGCGAAGAACTGGTGCCCGGCGGCGGACTCCTCGGCGTCGGCGAAGACGTTGGTCGCCAGCGCGTAGCGCTCGGCCAGCGCGTGCAGATTCGGCGTCACCGCGCGGCCGAACGAGACCAGCGCCGGATCGCCGTACGGCAGCCCTAGATCGCCCAGCATCGCGTCGAACGTCTTGCTCTCCTCGAGCACGACGACGACGTTGGTGATGCCCTTGGGGTAGCGCGGCGCGGCGTTGACGATGCGGCGCGTGTTCGCCAGCGCCGCGCGGGTCGCGCTCGCGAGCTGCAGCGGGGCGAGGTCGATTCGCTGCAGGGTCGACCAGGTCGCGTTGGAGTCGGCATCGGTGGCCGGGTCGCCGGTGAAGTTCGCCTCGTGGCCGAAGCCCTTGGTATTCGCGACGAACAGGGTGCGGTCGTCGGCGGCGAGCGCCAGCGCGGTCGGATACCAGCCGGTCGGGATCAGCCCCAGGCGGTGCAGGTGAGCCGGGTCGTGCGCGTCGATCACCGCGACCGCGTTCAAGCCGGCCAGCGCGACGTACAGCCGCGCGCCGTCGCGCGAGAGCGCGAGCGCGGCGGGCTGCGTGCCGTACGGGCCGCGGTCGAACAGGCGCAGCTCGGTGCCGCCGACGACGCGCGGCACGCCGCCCAGCGCGACGGTTGCGATGCGGTCGACGTTGGTCATCACCACGTAGGCGTACGTGCCGTCCGGGGTCGCGACGACCGCGGTCGGGTGCGCGCCGCCGACGATGCGCAAGCCGTCCGGCGCGGAGTCCAGCGGGATTGCGGCCGGTGCGAGC
>CAXTNU010000044.1:0-17757 GCA_964245595.1 uncultured bacterium
GCACCAGCCACCGACCGATCTCGTGGAGCCCCGGTCCCTGGCCGGCGCCGCGGAGGCGCCGTTGGGGGCGGCCGGGCTGGCCGGCGAGGGCTTCGCGCTGGCCGAGCGGGCGGCGGCGCTGGGCAACGACCACCTGGCCAGCGACGTCGAGTGCGCGCTGCTCTTCTTCCGCGCCGCGCTGGCGGCCAGCACCGCCAACGTGCGGATCAACCACCGCTTCATCAAGGACGCGGAGCTGGTCGCGGCCCAGGGCGCGCGGCTGATCGCGATCGCGGGCCAGGCCGGTGCGAGCGAAGCGCGTGCTCGTACCGCTCTGGGGTAAGACCGCACGGTATGAACGTTTTCGGCCGGGTGAAACCGCTCGACGCGCTGCTCGCCCAGAGCGGCGCCGACCACACGGGAACCGCGCTCAAGAAGACCCTGGGCGTGTGGGGCCTCACGGCGCTGGGGATCGGGGCGATCATCGGCACCGGCATCTTCGTGCTGACCGGCAAGGCCGCGGCGACCAGCGCCGGCCCGGCGATCGTGCTCTCGTTCGTGATCGCCGGGATCGTCAGCGCGCTGGCCGCGCTGTGCTACGCCGAGCTGGCCTCGGCCGTGCCGGTCTCGGGCAGCGCGTACACCTACGTCTACGCCACGCTGGGCGAGTTCGTGGCCTGGATCGTCGGCTGGGGCCTGATCCTGGAGTACGCCCTGGGCGCGGCGACGGTCGCGATCGGCTGGTCCGGCTATTTCTCGGACTTTCTGCACGCCACGTTCGGCCTGGCGCTCCCCAAGGCGCTGACCACCAACCCGTTCGACGGCGGGATCGTCAACGTGCCGGCCGCCGCGATCATCCTGCTGATCACCGTGCTGCTGATCCGCGGCACGAGCGAGAGCGTGACCGTCAACAAGATCATCGTCGCGGTCAAGCTGCTGATCGTGCTGTTCTTCATCGTCATCGGCGCGGCGCACGTGAACCCGGCCAACTGGCACCCCTTCGCGCCCTTCGGCTGGGGCGGGATCGTCAACGGCGCGGGCCTGGTGTTCTTCGCCTACATCGGCTTCGACGCGGTCTCGACCTCGGCCGAGGAGGTCAAGGACCCCGGCCGCGACCTGCCGCGCGGGATCATCGGCAGCCTGGTGGTCTGCACCGTGCTCTACATCCTGGTCTCAGGCATCCTGACCGGCATCCTGCCCTACACGAAGCTCAACGTGCCCTCGCCGGTCTCGTACTCGCTGATCCAGATCGGCCTGGGCTGGGCCGGCGCGATCGTGGCGATCGGCGCGATCGCCGGGCTGACCACCGTGCTGCTGGTGCTGCTGTACGGCCAGAGCCGGGTCTTCTTCGCGATGGCGCGCGACGGGCTGCTGCCCGAGGTCTTCGCCAAGGTGCACCCGACGTTTCGCACGCCGTATTTGTCCTCGGCCCTGATCGGGCTGGTCGTCGCGGTCGTCGCGGCGATCGGCCGGCTCGACGTCGTCGCCGATCTGGTCAACATCGGCACGCTGGCGGCGTTCGCGCTGGTCTCGGTCGGGGTCATCATCCTGCGCCGCCGGCGGCCCGACATGAAGCGCAAGTTCCGCGTTCCGGGCAGCCCGGTCGTGCCGGCGCTCTCGGCGCTGGGCTCTGCGGCCCTGATCGCCAAAGGCCTGCCGCTCCTGACGATCGGCTTCTACCTGCTCTGGCTGGCGATCGGCCTGGCGATCTACTTCAGCTTCTCGCGCCGCCGCAGCGTGGTCGGCGAAGCCGAAGCGGCGGCCTGAGCCGCACCGCCGGAACCGCCTCGGATCGCCGCGCTCAGGCCGTGGGGCGGATCGCGACCAAGGCGATGTCGTCCAGGATGCTGGGCGGCCCGACGTCGCGCAGCACGCGGTCGCACAGCTCGTCCAGATCGCCCGTGCCGGCCCGGACGGCCTCGGCCAGCCGGCTCAGGCCGACGTCGAGCGACTCGCCGCGGCGCTCGACCAGCCCGTCGGTGAACAGCAGCAGCACGTCGCTGGCGCCCAGGCTGAATGCATGGGCCGCTTCCATCGGGGCGTCGATGCCGAGCAGCGGCCCGCCCAGCGGCAAGAAGCGCACCCCGGCGCCGTTCGCGACCAGCGGCGGCAGGTGCCCGGCGTTGGCGAGCTCGCAGCGGCCGCTGCGCTGGTCGTAGATCGCGCAGCAAGCCGTCGCGGTCGCCTCGGGATGGAACCGGCGCAGCAGCCGGTTGAGCCGCTCGAGCGCCGCCGCCGGGCCGTGCCCGTCGAGCAGATACGAGCGGATCGCCGTGCGCAGCTGCGCCATCACCATCGCCGCCTCGAGCGAGTGCCCGACGACGTCGCCGACGGCGAGCGCGACGCGGCCGTCGCCCAGCGCGAAGATCTCGTAGAAGTCGCCGCCGACCTCGGCGTGGGCGGCGCTGGCCTCGTAGCGCACCGCGACGTCGATGCCGCTGATCGAGGGCGCGGCGTCGGGCAGCAGGTTGCGCTGCAAGGCGAACGCGATGCGCCGCTCGATGTCGTAGCTGCGCAGGTTCTTGAGCGCGGTGCGCGCGGCGCGCGCGTACTGCGTCAGCACGACCTCGTTCTCGTCCGCCTCGGAGCGGAGCTGGTCGACGAGCAGCACCCCGCGCTGCTCGCTGCCGGCGCCGAGCGAGGCGGCCAGATACCAGCCCGAGCCCGGCGCGGGCAGCAGGCCATCCAGGGTCGCGGCGGGCACCCAGGCCGCCTCGCCCACCGCCGCGAGCACCGCGTCGACGGCTTGCGCGCCGCACGGCTCGAGCGCAGGCTGGCCGCGGGCCACCGCGTGCGCGCGCACCGCGCGGCCGTCCGTGACCAGCAGGACGGTCGCGGCGCTCTCGTAGAGCAGCGCCGCCTCCCGGGCGATCGTGACGACCAGTCCCTCGACCGCGGTCGCCTCGTTGACCGCCAGGGTCGCGTCGTTGAGCCGGCGCAGCCGCTGGGCCAGCCGGACGGCCGTGCGGTGCGCGGCCGCCCCGCGCAGCAGGGCTCCGACGGTGGCGACCAGCTCTTCGCGCTCGACGGGCTCGACCAGGTAGCCGTCCGCGCCGCGCCGCAGCCCCTCGGAGCGGTCCGCGGGCTGGACCGCGGTCGCCGAGACGTGCAGGACCGGCACCATCGCCGTGCGCGGGGCGGCCTTGAGCCGCTCGCACACTTCGTAGCCGGTCATATCCGGCAGGTTGACGTCGAGCAGGACGAGGTCGACCGGCTGCGCCGCCGCGATGCGCAGCCCTTCCGTGCCGGTCGCGGCCTCGACGACGTCGTGGCCGGCGCGGCGCAGCCACGTCGCGAGGACGTAGCGGTTGCTCTCCGTGTCGTCGACCACCAGCACGCGGCCGGTCGACGCGAACGCTTCGATCACGCTTGCAGCCGCTGCGGCCCGCAGGCCTGCGCCAGCGCGAGCTGCACGCTCTCCCGGGTCACGTTCGACTTGGCGAGCAGCGCGGTGGCGGGCCGCAGCGTGGCCCGCACGGCCGGGGTGAGCTCGGACGAGGTGACGATGACGACCGGGATCCCGGCCAGGACGGGATCGGTGCTCATCTCCGCGAGCACGGCCGAGCCGTCCAGATCCGGCATGCGCAGGTCGACGAAGACCACGTCCGGGCGCGCGCTGCGCATCATCTGCAGCCCCTCGGTCCCGCCGCGCGCCTCGGCGACCTGCCCGGCCGAGCCTTGCAGCATGCCGCGCAGGACGACCCGAAAACCCTCGTCGTCGTCGACGATCAGGACCGTCCCGGCCTGCACGTCGCCCTCCCCGGTGCGCTCGGGCGAGCGCGCGGCGCCGAGCAGCGGCTCCCACCTGGTCGGCAGCGCGACGGTGAACGTGCTGCCCCGTCCGAGCTCGCTCTCCAGGCGCAGCTCGCCGCCCAGCGTCTCGCTGACCCGCCGCGCGTAGGGCAGGCCCAAGCCGGTCCCGTTCTGGCCCGCCTGGAGCGGTCCGCGCACCTGGAAGAACTCCTCGAACACGCGCGGCTGGTCGGCCGGCGCGATCCCCACCCCGGTGTCGCTCACCGCGATCTCGATTCGGTAGGGGGCGCTCAGCCGGGCGGACAGCGTCACGCTGCCCCGCAGGGTGAACTTCACCGCGTTGACCAGCAGGTTGCGCAGCACGTGGGTCAGCAGGATGCGATCGGTTTCGATCGGCGGCCCGGGCGGGCTCTCGACCCGCAGCGCGACGCCCGGCCGAACGAGCGGGCGCAGCGTGCCGCGCAGGTCGGAGAACATCTCCGCCAGGTCGACCGGCGCGATCTCCGGCTCCAGCCGGCCCGATTCGGCTTTGGCCAGGTCGAGCAGCTCGTTGACCAGACCCAACAGTTCCTTGGCCGCCCCCTGCACGAGGCCCAGTTCCTTGCGCTGGGCTTGGGTCAGCGGGTCGCCCGAGGGGTCGAGCAGCAGCCGGGCCAGCCCCAGCACGGAGTTGACCGGGCTGCGCAGCTCGTGACTGACGCTGGCCAGGAAGCGGCTCTTGGCCTCGCTGGCCTCATCGAGGCGCACCGTCTTGTCGTCGAGCTCGGCGTAGAGCGCCACCACCCCGCGGTTGGTCTCCTCCAGCTCGTCGGCGAGCTGGGCGTACATCGCCAGCACGCCGCGGTTGGTCTCCTCCAGCTCGGCGTTGAGGTGGACGAGCTGGTCCTGCTTGGCCTTGAGCGCCTCGAGCGTGTCGACGAGGTCCTCGTTCTCGAGCCGCAGCTCTTCGAGCGGGCCGGGCAAGCCCGCGCGCACCAGCGCGGCGCGCAGCGCGACCGCGCTGACGGTCTGCTTGGCTGCGCCCGGGGCGCGGCGCAGCGTGACCGTGACGGTGCGCGGGTCGGGGCCCTCGATGACGCCCACGTCGCCGACGAGCTTGCGCGCGGCGTCGATCCCGGTCCGCGTCTTGCCCTCCAAGGCGGCGCGCGGAAAACGCTCGATCGCGACCGCCAGCACACCGTCGCCGGCGACCCCGAACGACACCGAGGCGCGCCCGCCATGGGTCACCACCTCGCGTCCGAGCTCGCTCAGCGCGGTCGCGAAGCGCACCTGGTCGGCCTCGTCGCAGCCGAGCGCGGCCGCCGCGGCGCGCCCGCTCTGGCGCAGCGCGAAGACGTGCTCGGCCGCGCTCAGCGGCAGCTCGCCCAGAAGCTCGCTCACGAGGTCCTGGCCACCATCACCGAAGCGTCGTCGTGGCGCACCCCCGCGTCGCGGATCAGCACCGCCGCGAGCAGGTGCGGGTCACGCTCGCGGATGCCGGGGTAGGCCTCGAGGCTCCATTTGCCGCTCAGGCCGTCGGAGTGCAGCACGACCAGCGCGCCGGGCCCCGCCTCCAGGCGGAACTCGCGCACCGTCTTGAGATTGCTCCCGACGATGCCGGGGCTGGAAACCAGGGCCCGGCGCTGTCCGCCGTCGATCCAGGCCGCGACGTTGCCGACCCCGGCGAAGACCAGCGCCGCCGCGCCCGGATCGAGCTGGACGACCGCTACGGCGGCCCCGCGGGTCGGGCGCAGGGCCGCGTCCAGGCGCCGGATGGTCTGCGCGGGCGTCGCGCCGGCCGGCTCTTCGCTGAAGGCCCGGACCGCCTCACCGGAGGCCAGCGCCGCGAGCGGACCGTGCCCCAGCCCGTCGGCGAGCATCAGCGTCGTCACCCCGCCGTCCGTGCGCACCGCGCAGGCATCGCCGCAGACCGACTCGCCGTTCATCGTGCGGGTCAGCGCGGCGACCTTCGGCCGTCCGACCGGCGCCGCGCCGCGCCAAAAGGTCGCGACCGCGACCGTGCCGCGCCCGACCACCGAGTGAACGTCGAACCAGGTCGACAGGCGCATCGCGGCACCCAGCCCGATCCCCAAGGTGCCCGCGCTGGAGCGCCCGTCCGCGGCGAGCGCGGCCGGATCGGCCATCCCCGGTCCGGCGTCGCTGAGCACCAGCTCGACCGCCGCGTCGTCGGCCGCGCGCCGGACGCGCAGCAGCACCGTGCCCGCCACGGCGTGGCGGTGCAGGTTCGTCGCGAGCTCCGTGGCGGCGATCGCCAGCTCGCCCGCGCGGTGCTCGGAGAATCCCAGCCGCCCGGCCAGCGCCGTCGCGGCGCGCCGAACGCGCCCCGGCGCGCTGGCGTCCTCGACCGCGATCCACTCCACGTCCTCGACGGGGGAGCTCACCGTTTCCACTTGGTCACCGTGACCCGGGTTCCGCCGGGCGCGGTCTGCAAGTCGAACGCGTCGACCAAGCGCCGGCTGCCCGACAGCCCCAGCCCCAGCCCGCCCGCCGTGCTGGCTCCGCCCGACATGGCGCGCTCGAGGTCGGCGATGCCGGGACCCGAGTCGACGAACGCCGCGCGCACGCCCGTGCGCCCGCGCTCGTGCACCAGCTCCAGCTGCGCGTAGCCGCCGCCGCCGTGGACGAGCGTGTTGCGCGCCAGCTCGCTCGCGGCGGTGACGATCTTCGTCTGGTCGACGATCGAGAGCGCCGCTTTGAGAGCCAGAGCGCGAACCGCCTGGCGCACGCGAACCACGTCCGCGTCGCTGGTGATGCCCATCGGCTCGGGCGGCGCGGTCGAATCGTTAATCGGCGTCACGCGCGCTCGGCGCGGAGCCTGCCGCGACGATCCGGGACTCGTCGTCGGAACGATCGGCGCCGGGCATGCTCGCGCGCAGCAGGCCGAACGCCTTCTCGGCGTTGAGCGCGGTGCGCACCCCGCGCAGCGACAGTCCCAGCTCGGTGAGGGTGATCGCCACCGCCGGGCGCATCCCGACGACGACGGTCTGGGCGTCGAGGACGCGCGCCATCGAGGCGATCGTGGAGAGCATGCGCCCGACGAACGTGTCGACGATCTCGAGCGCCGAGATGTCGATGATCACGCCGTGCGCGGCCGTTGCGACGATCTCGTTCGAGAGGTCTTCCTGCAGCGCGAGCGTCGTTTCGTCGCTCAAGTCCACTTGGATCGAGACCAGGAGGATCTCGCCGATCTTGACGATCGGAACTCGCTCGCTCACGAAGCGCGGCTGATGTGGCGCACCTCGAGGCCGGCTCGCCGGAGCGTCAGCCGCAGCGCATCGGCCAGGCTGGCCTTGGTCGCGATGTCGCCGAACTCGATTCCCAGATCGACGATCGTCTGCGCGATCTGCGGGCGGATGCCCGAGATGACGCACTCCGCGCCCATCAGGCGCGCCGCGACCACGGTCTTGAGCAGGTGCTGGGCGACTTGGGTGTCGACCGCCGGAACGCCGGTGATGTCGATGATCGCGTGCTCGCTGCCGCTGGAGACGAGAGTCTCCAGCAGCGACTCCATCACGACTTGGGTGCGCGCGGAGTCGAGCGTCCCGACCAGCGGCACGGCCACGATGCCGTCCCACAGCTTCACGACCGGCGTCGACAGCTCGAGCAGCTGTTCGGTCTGGTTGACGATCACCGTCTCGCGCGCTTTGGCGAAGGCCTCGAAGGTCAGCAGCCCCAAGCCGTCGATGAGCCGCGAGAAGCGCGGGAAGTCCGCGGCGGCGGCGGGATCGCTGTCCTGCAGCACCGCCAAGAACGTGTCGCGCAGCGCGAACACCGCGACCGAGGTCTCCGACGGCGTGAACCCCTGGCGCGCCCGCGCCGACGAGAACTCCGTCAGCATCGCGCGCAGTTCGTCGAACGCCGGGCTGCCCGCGTCGACCGCGCCTTGGTCCAGTCCCGCCAGCAAGGCGTCGAACATCGGCCGCAGCTCCTGCTCGGTTTCGGCCGTGGTCCGGCGGCCGCGCGCGGCACTTGCGACGCTCTCGATCCAGCGCTGGAAAACCTCGTCCCGCCGTTCGCGCAGCAGCGCACCTGCCTGTTCGATTCCCTTCTGTGCCATCCGGCGAGCGGTTCGACGCACGGGGAACTCACCCCCGTTCCGCGCGCACCCCTAAACGGGCCGTACGGCGCACGCCGCCGCGCGCGCCGTACGGAGCGGTGGTTAAGCGCTGGCCGGTGAGGGGCTGCCGGCGGCCGAGCCGTTGCTCGCGCCGCCGCGCTCGCCCGGGATCGTCGGGGTTGCCAGGGAGCCCTCGGGCGGCGAGAGGTCGCGCCGGTTGAGGATCGCGTAGCCTACCGCCAGCCCGCCCGCGATGGCGAGAGTCTTGAGCAGCCCGTTGTTCAGCGTCTCGTGCAGGCCCAGCAGGCGGTCCAGCGAGAGGTTGCCGTAACCGGCCGAGGCCAGTGCGAGCGCGCCCGCGCTGTACACCACGCCCAGCTCGACGCCGCCCTTCTGGGCGAAGAAGCCGTTCTTGACGTGCACGGTCAACTGCGCGACCAGCATGTTGGAGATCAGCGCGGCCGGCCCCAGCGGTCCGCCCAGACCGAGCGCGATCGCCAGGCCCGAGCCGATCTCGTTGTAGGAAGCGGCTTGGGCGTACGGCGCGCCGGGCTTGAAGCCCAGGCTCTCCATGAACCCGGCGGCGCCCTCGGGTCCCGGGCCTTCGTACCAGCCGAAGGCCTTCTGGGCGCCGTGCGAGGCCATGCCCAAGCCGAGCGCGAGCCGCGCGGCCAGCAGGCCGAGATCGTCGATCATCGGCCTGCCCTACTCGACCGCGGCCGGATCGTCGGCGGCGTCGTCGATGACGGTGATGCGCTGCGCGCCGTGGATCACTTCGGTGACCTTCTCGCCGCCTTCGCGGACCGGGTCCGAGACGACCGCGTAGTGGGCGTGGCCGTGGCCGTGCGAGTCGTCGCCGTGGAGCGTGCCGGCCAGCACGCGCCCGTCGTCGAGCGTGACGCGGACGGGCTTGCCGAGATAGGGCTGGACTTCTTCTTCGGTCATGGGTTCCTCAATGTCGGAGAACGGATGCGCGGTTTCGTGAACGTGTCGAACGCTCAAGCGACCAGGTCGAGGAACGGGCGCAGATCGCGCTCGTCGACCTCGACGCCCACCCCGCCCGTGTTGTACCGCTCGTCGTGGAAGTCCGAACCGGCGGTCATCACCAAATCGAGGCGGGCGGCGAGCGCGCGGTAGCGCGCGACCTGGGCGCTGGAGTGGGTGGGATAGAAGACTTCGATCCCGCGCAGCCCGCGCGCCGCCAGCTCGCCGACGATCGCGTCGTCGGCCAGCCGGCCGGGATGGGCCAGGACCGGCACGCCGCCGCTGGCGCTCACGACTTCGATCGCCTCGAAGGGCGAGATGTGGTGCGAGGGCGCGTAGCCGGGCTTGCCGGCCGAGAGCAGGTCGCGAAAGGCGGCCGCCACGTCGCGCACCAGGCCCGCCCGGACCAGCGCCTTGGCGACGTGCGGCCGGCCCAGGGCGTGGCCGCCGGCCGACTCGGCCAGCACCTGCGCGACCGTCAGCGGGTACCCGACCCGGTTCAGCCCGCCGACGATGACGTCGATGCGGGCCCGGCGGTGAGCCCGGTTGCGCTCGAGCACCGTGGCCAGCGGCGAGGGCCCGGTCGGGACGCGGTAGCCCAGCACGTGCACGTCGGAGCCGTTCCAGGTAGTGTTGATCTCGAGGCCCGGGATGACGTGCTGGCCGGGCGCCTCGACCGCGGCGTAGGCCCGGGTCGTGTCGTGGTCGGTGATCGAGAACCAGCCCACCCCGCGGGCGCGCATCCGGGCCACGAGCTGCGCGGGCGTCAGCGAGCCGTCGCTCTCGAGGGTGTGGGAGTGGAAGTCGACCGTCAAGTGCCGGCTGGGACCGCGGGCGGCTGCGCCCCCAGCGCGCGGCGCTGCACCAGCAGGCGGATCGCGGTGCGGACGTTGCCGTCGATCTCGACGTCGGTGAACTCGGGCACGCAGACCAGGTCGATCCCGCCGGACTGCAGGTAGGAGCGGGCGATCGCGATCGCCTTGACGGCTTGGTTGGTCGCGCCCGCGCCGATCGCTTGCAGCTCGGCATTGGGCTTTTCGCGCAAGACGCCGGCGAGCGCGCCGGCGACGGAGTTGGGGTTGGAATGAGCAGACACTTTGAGAACGCCCGACGCGGGCGTTCTCGGTGGCTCGATCATGCTAGGCCTCGAAGAAAAATGCGTTTGATGTCGAGCGCACGTCCGGTCGCAACGTCGATCGTCGCGACTGCCGCACAAAATTGTCGTGTACCCGTTTTGACTACGCTGAACCGCTCCCCGACGGCACTGGTGAACCGCTCGAGCACCGCGGCGGTCTCCATCCCGATCACCCCGTCCGATGGGCCGGTCATCCCGACGTCGGTCAGGTAGGCCGTCCCGCCCTTGAGGATCTGTTCGTCGGAGGTCTGGACGTGGGTGTGGGTGCCGTAGACCAGCGACACGTCGCCGTCCAGAAACCGCCCCAGCGCCATCTTCTCCGAGGTGGCCTCGGCGTGCACGTCGACGCAGATCACATTGGTGAGCGCGCGCAGCTCGTCGACCTCGGTTCGGGCGACCCGGAACGGGTCGTCGACCGGCGGCATGAACACTCGGCCCATCACGTTGAGCACGCCGACCGTGACACCCTCGACGGTGAACGTGCCGGCGCCGCGCCCGGGCGAGCCGGGCGGGTAGTTGGCCGGGCGCAGGATGCGCTCGGCGTCCTCGAGCGCGCCGCGGAACTCGCGCTTGTCCCAGATGTGGTTGCCCGAGGTGATGAAGTCGACCCCGGCGGCGAACATCTCGTCGGCGGTCTGGGTGGTCAGCCCGAAGCCGCCCGCCGCGTTCTCGCCGTTGGCGATGACCGCGTGGACGTGGTGCTGCTCGCGCGCCAGCGGCAGGGTCTTCTTGAGCACCTCGCGCCCGGGCGAGCCGACGACGTCGCCGATGACGAGCAGGGTGAGGGTGGACGGGGTTAGGATCGGGCCCTTGCTTTCGTGCGTTTGCGAGTGTGGACGAAGTAGACCAGGACGCGCGACTCTTCCCGGAAGCCGACCAGCCGCTGGCGCTGTGAGGGATCGCGCAGCGCGTCGAGCGCGACCTCGACCAGCTCGTCGCGCGCGGCCGGGTCGTCATCGACGGGCATCGTTCCGGCCCCGTCCCGGACCAGCGTCTTGGGGAAGGCGTCGGCGAACAGCGCAACCAGCAGCTCGAGCTCCTCGCGGGCGAACGAGGCCGCGTCGCGGGTGACGTGGACGAACGAGACGGCGGTCTCGCGGTCGCGGTCGCAGGTCAGCGCGATCTTGGCCGGGCTCTCGCCGCGCAGGTCGAGAAAGGCCCGGACGTGGTCACCCAGCCGCTCGCCCAGGGCCCGCGCGGCGTTCCGGTCGAGCCGGGTGCGCAGCGCGAACGAGAGGGTCAGCGTGGCGTCCGCCGGGTTCGAGCGAACGCTGTGGATCTCCGGGAAACGGACCAGCAGCGCGACGACCCGGTTGACCGTGTCGGCGGACTCGAAGGCGGGGGGACGCGGGCTGTTCATCGCTCTCTTTCGGCCGGGCGGCGGGGGACGATGCTTCGGACCCCGGCCGGGCGGGGACCTGCGCAGGGAAGCAGCGCTCGGCTGCACCCTCCTTCTGCGCCGGCGAACCGGCGCGGCTAGTACCCGCTAGGACGCCCCGCAGCGAGCCGCGGTGGCGCTCGGGCCGGCGCGCCAAACTCCCTCGAGCGAATTTGACAAAACCGCTTCAAGCGGTTACATTACGCCGTGTCCGGGCCAGTTCTGAAGTGCATGCGCTTCCGTTCGTGGCTGCTCGTCCAAGCGGGCGGTATCGCAGTCCAGCGCGTCGAGCTGCGGGCCTCGTCGATGTCAACGCTCTCAAACAATCATCACCCGAGGAGGCTCCTATGACGCTCATCGATCGCCAGCGCCCGAATGGGGCCAGCGCGACGGCGCACGATATCACGGTCTACCGCGACTTGTTCGGGGACGTGCTAGGGAACGACCAGTTCACGTGGACGCCGTACGTGCAGCCCGGCAGGTCCGCGGTCGACGTTCAATGGCTCTACACGGCCGCTGAGACCGGCGCCGGCGGTGCCGAAGCGTACATCGCGCGTTTCCACCCCGGGTCGCACGGCGATCTGCACGAGCACCTGGGCTTCGAAATGCTGCTGGTCCTCAGCGGCGAGATCCACAACGACAACGGCGACCGCTACTCGGCGGGCACGCTGTTCGTCGTCAAGCCGGGCAGCGTGCACCAGGTGTCCACCCCGTCGGGCTGCGTCGCGATCGTCATCCGCGAAAAGGGCACTCGCCCCGTCGCCGCGGCCGGCACTCCCGGAAGCACGGCATGATCGAGGAACGACTGTCTCCCCTGGGCGTCGCGGTGGCGCCGCCGCTCGCCGAGCCGACGCACATCCAAGTCGGGCGCTCCGGCAAGACGCGCGCGGCGAACTACATGTGGACGGTTCTCACGATCGGGATCTGCGCCCAGGCCGCGTTCAGCGCGACCTTCCAGGGCATTCCGACATCCGGCTCGCTCCTGCAGCTGGCGTACCACCTGACGACCAGCCAGCTCGGCGTCGTGCTGGCCTCGGTGACGGGTGGGATCTTCGTCACCGACGTCTTTTGGGGCATCCTCTCCGACCGGATCGGCGAGCGCAAGGTGCTGATCACCGGTATGATCGGTACCACGCTTTCGCTGGCCGCCTTGACGCTGTTCCTCGTGCCGAATCACGGCACGGCGCCGCCCTACTGGGCGCTGGCCCTGCTGCTGTTCCTCGCCGGCGCGATGGGCGGGTGCGTCAACGGCGCGAGCGGTCGCGCCGTCATGGGCTGGTTTCCCATCAGCAAGCGCGGCTTCGCGATCAGCTTACGGGTCGCGGCCGTGCCGGCGGGTGGGGCCATCGGCGCGGCCATTCTTCCGCCGCTCGCCTTCGTCGGCGGCTTCCAGAGCGTCTTCGGCTTCCTGACGATCTTCATGCTGATCGCCACGCTGGGGGTCGTCCTGTGGCTCGACGAGCCGCCTCTGGCCCGTACGAAGGCCAGCGGCGGCATCGGCGCCACGAAGCTGAAGAACCCCTTGCAGCGCTGGGACATCTGGCGCGTCGCGATCACCGCGTTCTTGCTGGATCTTCCGCAGTTCACCGTGCTCACGTTCGGCTCGGTCTTCTTGCACACCGTGGAGCACTTGTCGTTCGGCACCATCGCGGTTCTCCTCGTCTGCGTGCAGGTACTGGGAGGCGTGTCGCGGGTGGTCGGTGGGAAATGGACCGACCTGCAGGGCGGGCGCTACCGCCGCACGATCGTCAAGGTCTATAGCTGGGCCATCGCGATCGGGTTCGCCGCGATCGCCATGTACGGGACGTTTCCGGTCTGGCTGATCGCGCTGCTGTTCGTCGTAGCGGGCGCGCTAGCGTGCGGCTGGCACGGCGTGCACTACGCGGAGATCGCCACGATGGCGGGCGCGGAGCGCTCGGGCACGGCGCTCGGCTTGGAGAACACCATGGTCTTCGCCGGCGCCTTCGCCGCACCGCTGCTCATCTCGGTCGTGCTGCCGGCCTCGTCGTGGGTCGTGGTGATGATAACGATCTCGGTCATCCCCTCCATCGCCTCGGCGCTCTTGATGCCCCGCGAGCCGAAGCTGGCCTGATCGGCGCCAGCGCGGCGGGTGGCGCCGGGCGCGGCGGGTGGATCGGACGGCGCGGGAAGGGTGGCCTGCGTCGTCCGTAATCCTGCAGACACGACCCGCGCCAGCGCGCGGCGTTCGCCCTGCAGGGGTGGCAGGCGGTTCGGTAGCGGAGAACAGGACGTCCGACACGACTAGGCGCATACCAGCGCGTGCAATCTGGGGAACGCACCGGCGAACGTGACACCCGCCAGCGGCGCGCCATCCGGGCCGCGTTCGAGCGCGCGGGGCGGCCGCTCTCCACGGACGAGGTGCATGCCGCCGCCGGGCGCGACTCGGCCGGCCTGGGCAAAGCGACCGTGTACCGCTCGATCCGCTCGCTGCTGGAAGACGGCTGGCTGACCGGCGTCGACGTTCCCGGGATGGGCACGGTCTATGAGGTCGCCGGGAAGCGGCACCATCATCATTTCGCCTGCGAGCGCTGCGCCCGCGTCTTCGAGCTCGACGGCTGCACCAGCGAGGTGAAGACCAAGCTGCCGCGCGGCTTCCGCGCCAGCGGGCACGAGGTCACCGTGTTCGGCACCTGCGACCGCTGCGGCGCCTGAGCGCCTAGGACAGGCTCGCCGCGAACCGCTCCATGCGCTCGCGCAGCAGCGGGCGCAGCGTCACCTCGTCGATGCGGACGCACGCATCGTCGAGCAGGGCGAACTCGGCGAGCTCCGGCTCGCGGGTGGCGAGCAGCGCGCCCAAGGCCACGAGCCGTTCCGCGAGCGAGCGCTGGTGGCGCTCGAGGCACTCGCGCACCGAAGCGGCGTTCTCGTACTCGGGCCGGCACCGTTCGATCAAGTGGAACGGCGCCGCGCCGCCGCTGCGGCCGATCGAAAAGCTTGGAGTCTCCAAGGGCGCCCTCCGTCGCAAGAGCCGACCAGTCGTCGACGATAATGATAATACAATATCGTCACGGAGGGGCGAGCGCATCGGCAGCCGGCCCGGATCGCCTTGACGCTCTATTAATGATCTTGTATTATCATTTCTCAGTTCCGCTTGCGGCCCTCCGGCCGGCGTGCTTGAATGCTCCATGCAACACACGATCCACGAGTCGCACGACCACGTCCACGGCGACTGCGACCACACCGCCGTGAGGCACGGCGACCACGTCGACCATCTGCACGACGGCCACCTCCACTCCTCGCACGCCGGGCACGTCGACGACCACGTCATCGCCGTGGACGCGACGAACCCGGACCGCTGCACGCCCGCGCACGCGTGCGAGGCGCACGACGCCGCCCACCGGCACGGCGACGACTGCGGCCACGAACGGGTCCCGCACGCCGACCACCAGGACTACCTCGTCGACGGGCACCTGCACCGCGCGCACGCCGACCACTGCGACGACCACGGCGTGCTCGCGAAGGCCTAGCCCGCCTGTTGCGACTACCGGCGATCTCGCGTACCTGCACGGGGCCGGGGGCGGCATGGCGCTGGGCGGCGAGATGGAGATGGCCGATCTGCCCGCCGGCGCGCACGTCGCGCCGCGCATGACGCTGCACGTGACGCTGCCCGAGCCCGGGACGTACCAACGGTGCCGCTGAGACGGCGCAGGCCCGAACGCCGGCGATGGCGTTCGGGCCGGCGGCTCAGCGGCCGAGGTTCAGCCGCAGCTCGACCGAGCGCGGGCGCGCGTAGTGCGTGCCCTGCAGCGAGCTGTCGATCACGATCGCGTAGCGGTCGTTGAGCAGGTTGCGCACCGCCAGCGCGAGCTGCGCGTGCGCGCCGACCGCGACGCCCTTGGCCACGTCGAAGGTCAGGTGCGGCGGCACCTTGCAGTTGACCGCGTCGCCGAGCGGGAACGGCGGGCACAGCGTGGTGTCGCCGCGCGAGAGCCCGCTGCCGTACTCGGCGTCGAGCGAGAACCAGCCGTTGTGGGCGTCGTTGAGCAGCACGCCCGCGCTCGCGTCGTAGTGCTGGTCGTGGTCGGCCTGGGCGAAGTCGCCGCCCGGCGGCCCGCCCGCCGCGCAGTTCTGCAGCAACTGCGTCTCGCAGTTGAGGCTGTTCAGCGCCAGAGCGTGGGTGAAGCTGGCGTAGTAGCGGCCGTTGCGCGCCAGCGGGTGGTTGTAGTACAGGTTCTGCGAGTCGACCAGACCGCGCGGGAAGTTGATGTCCTGGTGGAGGTTGGTCGCGCCGACCTGGGTGTCGTCGAGCCAGTCGGTCGAGACTTTGTGCGAGATGCGAAGCCCGAGGTCGCCGTTCCCGATCGGCAGGTGACCGCCCAGCTCGTAGAGCGAGTCGCGCTGGGGTTTGAGGTCGTTGGTCGCGCCGGGCTGCAGGCTCTGCCCGAACAGCGCGGCGGAAGCGGCCGGCGAGACGCTCTCAAGCGAGAACGGCACGAACAGCCGGCCGTAGTAGGCGTAGACGTTGGCCCGCGGGCCGAACTGGCGAGTGAGCTTGAAGCGCGGGCTGATCTGCGCGAAGCCGTTGTGGAAATCGGTCGAGAACAGTTGGAACGCATCGGCCCGCAGGCCGTAGTCGGCGCGCCAGCGCGGGCTCATCTGCCACCCGTCCTGCAGGTAGAACTCCTGGGTATGCGAGACGCTGGGCGCGTCGTCCACCACCGTGAACGGGGTGAGCAGCGACCCGTCGGGCGACGTCGCGGGCACGGTCACGCGGTAGTTCTTCTGGAGCGTCTCGGCGCCGTAGATGCCGCCCGCGCGAATCTCGTGGCTGCCGGTTTGCAGCACGTAGTCGGCGTTGAAGCGGGCGTTGACGTCGGTCCGGTCGGCGAACACCGACAGGAAGCTGCAGTCGCTGAAGTCGCTGCACGGACCGGCGCTGGGCCCGGCCACCTGGCCGACGAGATCGTTGCGCGGGTCGTTCGTGTCGAGAATGCGCGAGCGCTTGTACGACGGCCCGAACGACAGCACGCCGTTCTGGCCGATCGCGTGGCGGTAGATCAGCGAGGCGTAGGCGTCGTCCTGGACCTCGTTGTCGTCGGTCGCCGCCGGCGTGCCGTTCGAGGTGTCGGGCGGGAGCTGGAACGTCTGCAGGCTGTGGGTGAGGTCGAGGGTCAGGGTGTCCAGCCCGTGGACCGGGAGGCTGAAGCGCAGGAACTGCGACGCGTCGCTGCCGCCGTCGTGCACGGCGTCGGCGACCGGCGGGTCGAGCGCCCGGGCGTCGCGGAACATGCGCGCGCCGGCGTAGAGCGAGCCGCCCGCTCCGACCGGGGTGTGCGCGCTGACGATGCTCTCGTAGAGATCGTACGAACCGCCGCGCAGGTCGAGGCTCGCGCCGGGCGGGCCGGTCTTCGACTTGGTCGAGATGTCGACCACGGCGGCGAACTTGTCGCCGTACTGGGCCGGGTACGCGCCTTCGAGGATCTCCGCGAAACCGATGTCGGCCGGATCGATCTCGTTGCCCAGCACGCGGTTGAGCCCTTCGGGGATTTGCACCCCGTCGATCAGGTAGTTGACGCCGTTGTGGTCGCCGTTGATGTGGATCTGGCCGTTGCTGCCGCGCGCCGCGGTCGGGATCTGGCTGAGGATGTCGGGCAGGCTGTTGACGCTCGCCCCGTGCTCGAGCTGCGTGCTCGTGATGACGGTGTCGGTTCCCGACGCGCGGCTCACCGGAGCGCGGTTGACCGTGACGCTGCCGATGTTCTTGATCGGCGCGGTGTCCAAGCTGACCGCCGCCCCGGCCGAGGTGAGGTCGACGACGGTCGTGACGGCGCCCGCGGGCCCGGGAACCGACACGGTGTACGTGCCGATGCTCAGCGCGTTGAAGCGGAAGGTGCCTTGCGCGCTCGTCGGCGTCCGCAAGATGAGGTTGTTGCCCGTCAAGGTGACCGTCGCGGCGGGGACCGGCTTGCCCGCGGACGTGATCGTCCCGGTGATCGAGGTCGCGGCCTGGGCGTAGGCCGGGTGCGCCGCGCCGGCGAGGAACGCCAGCCCGACGGCCAGCGCCCAGAGCCGAGCGGCCAGATGAGGTCGAGGATACACGCGAGATTCCTTTGGTGGAATTGAAGGACCGTGGCGGTCCCGGCGCCGCCGAAGACGGCGGCGTCGCAGCGAGGTGGGTAGCGTTCGGCCCGGCGCGCGGAGCGGCGCCGCACGACGCCCGCCGCCGCGCGAACTCCGAATCGGAGCGCGCGCGGGCGAAACGGAACGGCGGGCACCCGCTCGGGCGAACCCGGCGAACGCGCATCGCGTCAGGCGGCGCAGCCGCTCGACGCGAGGGTCACATCAGAAGCTGATCGATCCCGATGGGGGCGCGCGGCCGGCGCGCAGCCGCAGCCCGCGGAAGGCGTAATTGGCCAGCGCCTGCTCGTCGAAGTCGCGGCGCGCGGCCGGCTCGCAAGCGAAGACGTCGGCCACCAGCGCCGCGACCAGCGCGAACAGCTCGTCCTCGAC
>CAXTNU010000045.1:0-17650 GCA_964245595.1 uncultured bacterium
ACCGCCGCCCCAGCCGACGGCCGCCCCGCAAACCCAGAGCAGCCCCCCGCCGCAAACGCAGCCCGCGCAAACGCAGCCCGCGCAACCCCAACCGCAGCCCCAGACGACGCAGCAGAGCGGGACGACCGCGCAGCCGCCGAACTCGAGCGCGCCGAACGGTCAGCCGCAGAGCGGCGCGCCCCAGCCGCAGACCACGCCGGTCGGTCAAGGCACGACGCCGCAGCCGACCACCGGTGGCGGCACGCAACCCACGACCGGCGGCACGCAGCCGGCGCAGCAGCAACCGACGCAACAGCAGCCGGGGACGACGGCTCCCGGCACGACGCCGGCGGGTGGAACGACAGCACCGACCGGCGGAACGACCGCACCGACCGGCAGTACGCCGGCCGGTACGACGACGTCTCCCGCCGGCGGCACGACGACGTCGCCGACCGGCGGCGCTCCGACCTCGACCGGCGGCAGCACGCCGGGCACGACCGGCACGCAGGGCGGCTCGCCGCGCGCGGGCTCGAACATTCAGGGCGGCGGTTTACCGGCTCCGCCCAAGCCGCCGGTGCTGCCGCCCGTGCCGAACATCGCGCCCGGATTCAGCTCACCGATCAGCGCGGTGCCCAGTCCCGACCTGGTCGGCGTGCAGCAGCAGCCGTTCGTGGGCCTGACCCTGCAAGACGCGATCGCGATGGCGCTCCAGCGCAACACCGACCTGGCGCTGGCGCAGTCCAACAACCGCATCGCGAACTACCAGATCGTAGCGGCGCAAGGCGCGTTCGATTTGCGCTTCCAGCTCGTGCCGTCGTACTCGCACAGCGTCTCGCCCTCGATCAGCTCGTTCCAGGCCGGGCCGGGCGGCGGGCCGGTCACCCAGGACACCGCCGGCGCGACCGCGGCGCTGGTGGGGCTGACCCCGCAGGGCGGCAATTACCGCATCGGCGTGAGCGGCACGCGGATCACCAACGACAGCACCGTCAACAGCTACGACCCGTTCTACGAGACGGCGCTCCAGCTCAGCGTCACCCAGCCGCTGGGGCGCGGGCGCGCAACCGACCAGACCCGCTTGCAACTCCAGCTCGCCCGCACCAACGCCACGATCCAGAGCAACGTCGCGCTGCTGCAGGCCTCGACCACCGTCACGCAAATCTCGAATGCGTACTACGATCTCGTCGCCGCCTGGCGCAACGTCGCGATCCAAGAAGAAGGCCTGCGCCAGGCCAGCGCCCAGGCGGCGTCCAACGCCCGCCTGTCCGCCCGCGGCGCCGTGGCCCCGACCGACATCGTCGAGGCCAACACCCAGGTCAACGTCTTCCAGGACAACGTCTACGCGGCGATTCAGAACGTGCAGCGGCTGCAGACGGCGATCAAGTCGCTGATCCTGGCCAATCCCGCCGATCCGGTCTGGTTCGCGAACCTGGTGCCGACCAGCGCGATCGCGCAGATCCCGCAAGAACCGTCGCTCGACGCGCTGATCCTCGCCGCGATCAACAACCGGCCCGAGATCGGGCAATTGCGCGCCCAGCGCCAGAACGCCGAGTCGAACCTCGCCTTCGCGCGCGACAACCTGCGCCCGCAGCTCGACCTCGGCCTGAACTACACGTCGAACGGCTTCGCAGGCATCCCGACCGATCCGAATGCCAACCCCATCGTCGGCGTCCTCGGCGCCGAGATCTCGGCGATCAACGCGCTGATCGCGCGCGCCAACGCGACCGGCGGCGGCACCCCGATCCCGCCGCTCAGCGGGGCCGGCTTCGGGACGACGCCGACCTACCAGAACGGGCGCTTCGGGCAGTCGGTCCAGACCCTGATCGACAACCGCTTTCCGACCTACAGCGTGCAGCTCACCTACACACTGCCGTTCGGCAACCGCACCGCCAAGGCGAACTACGGGATCGCGGAGGAGCAGCAGCGTCAGGTGCAGCTTCAGGAGACCGCGCTGCTCCAGCGCGTGCGCGGCGAAGCGGTCAACGCGATCCAGGGTTTGCGCGAGGCGCAGTACCGCGTGATCGCGGCGCGCTCGGCGCGCGAGGCCGCGGAGCGCGTGCTGCTCGGCGAGCAGCGCCGTTTCTCCGCCGGCACGTCGACTACGTTCCTCGTGCTGCAGCGCCAGCTCGACGTCGCCAACCAGCGCGGCCGCGAGCTCCAGGCGCAGACCGACCTCGACAAGGCGATCGTCGAGCTGAACCGCGTCAGCGGCGGTCTCTTCGCGCAAAACGGCATCGACGCCAGCGCCCTGGGCGGCACGACCCTCAACGCCGCCGGCGCGAACAGCGTGTTGCCTGTGGTGCAACCGCCCGCGGCCGGCAGTCCCGGAACCGGCGCTCCCGCCGGTGGCCAGCCTTCGCCGTTGCCGCGCCAGCCGCTGTAAACCACCTACCGAACGCGTGAAGAAGACCGCCGAGCGATTCGGCGGTCTTCTCTTCGTAGCCAAACGGGAGGGTCTGGAGCCTCTGGAGCACCGACTCCGAGCGCATCGGCGAGCCGTACTCCGTCGGATAGCCGGGGCTCCTTCGCCCGCCCGGATTCAAGCTGGCGAATCGCGGTCTCGGTCAACCCAACGCGCCTTGGCGAGGTCCGGTACGTGCATCTCCTGGTCTTCGCGTAGGCGACGCAGCCGCGCTCCGAAGTGCTCCTCGCCTTCGTTCGTCATGGCCGTCCCTCCAACCGACGTTCGATGTCAGCCAGGCGGTGCTCGTGTTCGTCCAGGCGGGCCAGGAACAGCCGCACCGCGCCCAGGCCCGCGAGCATGGTCGCGGCTTTAGTCTGCCCGCTTTCCATATGCCGGATCGCACCCTCGGTGAGTCCGGCGGCGTAGGCCAGGTCAACGACTCGCAGACGGCGTGCCGTCCGCAGACGCTTCAGCCGTTGCCCGAAGTTCTCAGTGACAACCGCCATCGTTCAGTGCGCCCCGCCGATGATGCCGAAGCGGCGTTCGATGGTGCCACGCGCTCGGCGAGATCGGGGGTTCGTGGCGGGGCCTCACCCTCGCCGAAGGCCAGGTAGCGCGGGTCCGCGCCCAGAGCAGCAAAGTCATTTTTGGAAAGCGAAAGGTGCAACATTGGCTAAGTTATTACTTTTGCCGTTCTACTGCATGTGCGTCGAATTCGACCATCCATTCAATACCGTATTTGTCTCTAAACATTCCAAAGTATGAATCCCAGGGACTGACGGCAATCGGCATTTCAACTTTCCCGCCTTCTGAAAGCCCATTTAATAATCTGTCTGCTTCTTCTTTGCTTTCCGCACTTATCGAAATTTTACTTCTATTTTCGTTTTCGTTTGTTCGGCCCATATGTTCTGGAACGTCATTGGCCATTAACGTATTTTGACCGATAGGCAAAGCAATGAGCATCATTTTATTCGCCTCATTTTCTGCGACTGGAAATTCAGGATTCGATATGTCTTTGAAACGTATAATCTTTGCGAATTCTCCGCCAAATACTGATTTGTAAAACGCAAACGCTTCTTCGGCATTTCCGTTAAAATTTATGTGAGGATTGATCGTTGGCATAAATTTTTTTAATTATACATCATTGTAAGCATTCCTCCGAAAGCCGAGAAAGGCTGAAGCGTCGTGAACCGCTGGAATAGAATCTTGAACAGACCTTTCGGGATGTCTTTCATTGGTACGCGTCCGCATACCACTGATTAAATACTTTGAGCGCGCGTCGGCCAAGCGCATCCCGTCCGCGAGGCGCGGCTCGCGGGTGCGGCCGGTTTCCAATATGATACACCAAACCCAGGCGGGGAGACCGACCTACATGCTCGGCGACAAGGCGACGCACGTACCGCTGACCGGAGACCCGGATTCGATCACCGAAGCCGAAGTAGCCGATGCGGTGACCGCGATACGCGCATACCTTCGCTGATTGAGCTAGGACGGGGACACCCCGCGAGCCGGTACCGAGCGGGAAACCGGCAACGGCCTTAATGAACCAGCCGTCGCATGAGCAACCCATACTTCCGGTTCGCGCGAGGGTCTTGCCGTAGACCTTGCCCGTAAGTCAGCGTTGCGGCCGGACGAGATTGACGAGATTAAAGAAGCGCTCACTACCTTGGCAAGCATGATCGCCGAATTTGCACGCCGCGCGGCCAAGGAAGCCTCCAGGTCTCTGGAGCACTTGAAACAACTGTTTCAAGTGTGCTAGAGTGCTCTCATGGCACGGGGCGCCGAGGAACCGCGGCGTGACGAGCTCCTCGAGCGCATTGCCGACTACGTGACGGCGAACGGGCTTGCGGGTCTTTCGCTGCGCCCGCTCGCCGAGGCGGTAGGTTCGAGCCCGCGCGTCTTGCTGTACTACTTCGGGTCGAAGGAGGAGCTGATCGGTGAGGTGCTCGCTCTCGCGCGAGTGCGGCAGCGTGCGATCTTCGCGACGCTCCCGCGCGATGCGTCGTCCTATCGGGACACGATCTCCGCGGCATGGTCGATGATGAGCGCGCCGCAGCACGAACCGGTCTTCCGGCTGTTCTTCGAGGTGTACGGGCTGGCGCTCCAGGACCGCAAGCGCTTCGCGGGGTTCTTGCACGGCGCGGTCGATGACTGGCTCGCGTACTTGTCGGCGGGGCCGTCACAGGCCGGGTACCGCCCAACCGACGCGCGCGCATTGGCGACCGTCATCCTGGCCGGCTTTCGCGGCTTCTTGCTCGATCTGTGCGCGACTCGTGACCGGCCCCGGATCGCACGCGCCGTCGAGCTGTGGATCGTCGCGCTCGACGCGATCCCCGCACCTCAGGAGATCGCCGATGGAAGTACGTGAGCGGCTCTGCGTGACCTATCGTAAACGCGCCCCGAATCCGAGCCGCTCGTGAGTGCGGTAGTGAGGGTCTGACATGACGCAACCAACGATGCCGACCGAGCTCGGCTATCTCACCATCCCGGTGCGGGAGATCGCCCGCGCGAAGACGTTCTACGGCGCGCTGTTCGGCTGGCGCTTCGCGGCCGACGCCGACGACCGCTACGCGCACGTCGAGAACACCCGCTTGCCGCTCGGGCTCGTGGCCGACGGACCAGGGCCGGTCGCGAACCTCTACTTCCGGGTCGACGACATCGCGGCGGCGGTCGCACGCGTGCGCGAGCTCGGCGGTCGCGCCGACGAACCGCAGCAGAGCCCGTCCGGTCTGGGCGCGCTCTGCCGCGACGACGGAGGGACGGCGTTCAGCCTCTGGCAGGCCGCCCCGGGCTACTAGCTCCATCGGCTGCCTGGAACGCATCAGCGCGGTAGGGCCCCAGCCGAACCGCCGTGCGCTGACGGTTGCGCGGACCATAACGGCCCCCGCCCTCGTCTCAGCCGCGAATCAGCAGCCGTGGATGCTGCACCCGATGGTGCAGTTGTCGGTCGAGTACCCGATGATCGCCGGAGCACCGTTTTCGGAGTCCGAGCGAACCGGTTCCTCGCGCAGGTCGAGATCGTCGAAGCGATTGTCGTCGGGCATAATGAGTAAACCCTTCCCGCTCGCGGACGTGCGAGCCCGATGGTGTTCGAAGCGTGCGCAGGAGCTACCTTGAGATATGTATACTACGGCCGACGCAAAGCCGGGCCGCTGCGGGTCTAACGCTTAGACGTAGCCGATCGTCGAGTTCCTCCGACCGAGCGGCTCCTTCAGAGCTTCGCTGCTGCAGCGGCGTCGACGAACCAGCGTAACTCGCCGTTTTCCGGATGCACGAGCTGCGCGGGGTAGACGTCGGTTTGGCGGGGGCCGTCGAGCACGCCGTGCAGGGCGTCGGCTTTCTCCGTGCCGCCGGCGGTGATCGCGACGTTATGGGCGGCGTTGATCGCGCGCGGGGTCAGGGTGATGCGCCAGCGATCGAGCTTGGGCACGTAGTGCGCGATGCAGCGCTTGTCGTCGTCGAGGGCGGGGATCGTGCCGGGGAAGAGCGACGCGGTGTGGCCGTCGGGACCCATCCCGAGCAGGATCAGGTCGAGCCGCGGGCGCTCGCCCAGCTCGCGCACGAGCACTACGTCGTAGTCGGCGGCGGCAGAGGCCGGTTCGTTTTCCCCGTGCATGCGGTGGACGCGGGCGGGATCGATCCCGAGCGGGTCGAGCAGCGTCTCGCGGTTCATGCGGTAGTTGGACTCGGGGTCGGTCGGCGGCACGCAGCGCTCGTCGCCGAACCAGAACACGACCCGGCGCCAGTCGACCGCATCTCGCCGCGGCGCGGCGGTCAGCAGTGCGTTCGCCGCCCGCGGCGTGCTGCCGCCGGCCAGCGCCACGTGCGCCGACTCGCGCTGGGCCAGCGTCGCGCGCACCACGTCGAGCAGATGGTCCGCGCACGCCGCGGCGAGCGCGGCGCCGTCGGGCAGAACGGTGACGTTGCGAATCTCGGCCATGACAAAAGAAGAAGCGCCCCGCGAGTGGGGCGCTCCTTCCGGGCGAGCGCACTCCGGCGTTAGTTCGGCGAGCCGGGCACCAGGTCGTTGTTCAGACGCAGGTGGAGGATCGCGCCGCGCTTGACGTCGATGTCGCTCTTGAGGCTGGTCGCCAGCGCGAAGCCGCCCGCCGCGCCGGCCAGGCCGCCGTGCTTCATGCCCCGGGACGCCGCGACTTTGTGGCCGACGACCGCGCCGCCGACGATCAGGCCGAGGTCGCGCAGGTGGTGCGTCTTGGGCTCGAGCGCTTTGGTGGAGGTCACCTTCGCATCGAGCGGCGCGGTCGTGCCGTCGGCCAGCTTGACGTCGTCGAAGAACACGTTCATCGAAGCGCCGTGGCCCATGCGGGCCGCCGCGACGTTCTCGACGTGACCGTCGATCGTCGCGCCGCGCAGCGCCGGGGGCGCGTGGTGGAAGAAGCCCTCGTGCTCGGTGAGCGTGAAGGTGTCGCCGTCGTGCAGGCGCTTCGTGTTCAGCTCGGTGTTGAGCCGCGCTTCGAACTCGGTCCCGCGGGGTGCGATGGTGCTTTGCGCGAGAGCCGGCAACGTGAGACCGGCAACCGCCGCGCCGACGATGAGAAGTCGTTTCATGCCGTGCGCATACCCATATAGCCGGGCTTCGTTACAGGCACTTGGCCAAACGGCCGTTCAGCCGATCAGCGTTCCGACGCTGCGCAGGGCCGTTTCGAAGACGTCGTCCGGCACCGTCTCCAGCACGGCCCGTTCGAGCAGCGAGGCGTTGTCGATCGCCTGGAGCGGAAACAGGCGCGGCTCGCGCGCGTGCTCGCCCTCGACCCAGACCCGCACCACGCCGGCGTCCTCGGTCACCTCGCCGTGGTACCAGGACGTCTCGCTGTCGAGGCAGACGCTCTGGACGCGCCGGATCTCGCCTTCGCGGCGGCGCTCGAAGCGGACGACGTTTCCTTCCCGGTCGGAGAACGTGTCGCGCCCGCTGGGCTGCCAGCCCAGCCGGCTCGCCAGCCAGCCGCCGAGATAGAGCGCTTCGGCTTCGGAGCCGGTGTCGATGTGGAGCTTGCGGATGCTGTACAGTTCGCCCAGCAGGTTCGGGTCGTCGAAGAAGTTCGCGATCATGTCCTGCCACGGGCTCAAGCGCAGCCAGGCCAGGTCGCGCACGCGCACGTCGGGCTGGGCGGCGTGAAACGCGACCAGGCTGCGAATCGCCGTATCGTCCGGGTCGCTGCCCGACGAGTCGACCACGAGCGTCGCCGCGTGGCGCACCAGGACATCGAATGCCGGGCGGGATGCGAGGTTGCGGGTGCTCCACCAGAGCACGGTCGGTACGCCGCCCGGGCACAGCGCGGTCACGTATTCCTCGATCGCTTCGGTCGACGCGCCGGCGACGTCGACGTCGACCCGCTGCCCTTGCACCGAGACGTGCGTCTCGGGCGCGCCGTGCACGGTCGCGTCGCCGGCGCGCACGCCGGTGCGGTCGAGCACCAGCATGAACGAGGGGTGCTTCTCGGCCAGCAGCGCGGCGCGCTCGAGGACCCAGTCGCGCCGCTCGGGCTGATCGATCCAGACCACGAAGTTCATCGTCGAGGTCGAGAGCGCGGTGCGCGCCAGTTCGGTGCGAATCGCGTCGAGCGAGGCCGCGACGGTGGCCGGGGTCGTCGTGTCGTTGGGCACTAGATCTTGCGCCACTCGCGGTCGTCGACGGCCAGCAGGCGGTCCGCCGGAGGCGGTCCCTGGCTGCCCGCGCTGTAGTTGGGGAAGCTCTCGTCGGTGCTGTCCTGCCAGCGCTCGAGGATCGGCATGACGAACTTCCAGGCCGTCTCGACTGCGTCCCAGCGGGTGAACAGGGTCGCGTCGCCGCGCATCGCGTCGCCGATCAGCCGCTCGTACGCGGGCGCCGAGACGACCCCGAAGCCGGTCCCGTAGTTGAAGTCCATCGAGACCGAGCGCAGGTGCATCTTGGGCCCGGGGACCTTGGCGTTGAAGCGCAGCGAGATGCCTTCCTCGGGCTGGATCTTGAGCACCAGCACGTTGTTGTCGAGCGCGTCGCCGGCTTCGCCGAACAGCCGGTGCGGGAGCGAGCGAAAGCGGATCGCGATCTCGGAGTTCTTGTGCGCGAGGCGCTTGCCCGAGCGCAGGTAGAACGGCACGTCGGCCCAGCGCCAGTTGTCGATCCAGAGCTTGACCGCGGCATACGTCTCGGTGTTGGAGTCGGGCGCGACGTCGGGCTCCTCGCGGTAGCCCGGCACGGGCTTGCCGGCGATCGAGCCCGCGTCGTACTGGCCGCGCGCGGCGTCGATCGCCAGGCGGGCCGGGTCGATCGGGCGCAGCGCTGAGAGCACCTTGAACTTCTCGTCGCGGATGGAGTCGGCGTCGGCGGAGACCGGCGGCTCCATCGCGACCAGCGCCAGCAGGTTGAGGACGTGGTTCTGGATCATGTCGCGCAGCGCGCCGGCGTTGTCGTAGTAGCCGCCGCGCCGCTCGACGCCGACCGTCTCGGCGGCGGTGATCTGCACGGAGTCGACGTAGCGCCGGTTCCAGATCGGCTCGAAGATCACGTTGGCGAAGCGCAGCGCCATGATGTCCTGGACCGGCTCCTTGCCCAGGTAGTGGTCGATCCGGTAGACCTGCTTCTCGTCGAAGACCTTCGAGACTTCGGCCTGCAGCGCGCGCGCCGAGTCGAGGTCGGTGCCGAACGGCTTCTCGACGATGATGCGCGACCAGCCGGTCTTGTTGTCCTTGGGCCCCAGGCCGGCGCCGTCGAGCTGGTCGACGATCGAGGCGAACACCGAGGGCGGCGTGCTCAGGTAGAACAGCCGGTTGCCGGCGGTGCCCAGCTCGCGGTCGTTCTTCTCGAGGTGCTCGCGCAGCGCGTGGAAGCAGTTGACGTCGTCGAAGTCGCCCGCGACGTACGACAGGTGGCGGGCGAAGTCGTCCCAGAGCTGGTCGGAGACGGGGCCCGAGCGCGAGAACTCGTCGACCGCTTTGCGCATCTCGGCCCGAAACTCGTCGTCGGTGTACTCCGAGCGCGAGAAGCCGACGATGCCGTAGTCGGCCGGCAGGATCTCGCCCAGCCGCAGGTTCCACATCGCGGGCATCAGCATGCGCTTCATCAGGTCGCCGCTGGCGCCGAAGAAGACGACGTTGCAGGGGTCGGTGATGCGGTTGGTCGCCAGCCCCTTGCGCAGCGGGTTGGCGGCGACGCCGTCGGGGCGCTTGACGGATGCGGTGCCGGTGCCGGCCACGTCTATGCGCCGCCCTTGGGCGCGGCCGAGTTGCCGACGATCTCGCCGCTCTCGGCCTTGATCGCGTGGCCGCCGAACTGGTTGCGCAGCGCGGCGATGATCTTGGCGCTGTACGACTCGTCCTGGCGCGAGACGAAGCGCGACATCAGCGAGGCGGTGATCACCGGCGCCGGCACGTCCTCGTCGATCGCCGCCTGCACGGTCCAGCGGCCCTCGCCGCTGTCGGCCACCCAGCCCTTGACGTCGCCCAGCGTGGGATCTTGCTTGAGCGCGAGCTCGAGCAGCTCCAGCAGCCACGAGCGCACGACCGAGCCGTAGCGCCAGATCGAGGCGAGCTGGTGCAGGTCGTACTCGTACTCGGACTTCTCGAGGATCTCGAAGCCCTCGCCGTACGCGGCGAGCAGGCCGTACTCGATCCCGTTGTGGACCATCTTGGAGAAGTGGCCCGCGCCGCTTGGCCCGACGTGCGCGTAGCCGCCCTCCGGCGCGAGGGTGAGGAAGACCGGCTCGACCCGCTCGACCGCGTCGTCGTCGCCGCCGACCATCAGGCAGTAGCCGTTGGCCAGGCCCCACACGCCGCCCGACGTGCCGGCGTCGACGAACGAGACGCCTTTCTCCTTGCAGCGCGCGTAGCGGGCCTTGGAGTCGGTCCAGCGCGAGTTGCCGCCGTCGATGATGACGTCGCCGGAGTGCAGCAGCCCGAGCAGGTCGTTGATGGTCGAGTCGGTCGGCGCGCCGGCCGGGACCATCAGCCAGACCGCGCGCGGCGCGTTCAGCTTGGACACGAGGTCTTGCAGCGACGACGCGCCGACCGCGCCGTCGCCGGCGCTGCGCTGCACCGCGGCCGGATCGCGGTCGTACGCGACGACCTCGTGCCCGCCGCGCTCCAGGCGCGTGGTCATGTTCGCGCCCATCTTGCCTAGACCGATCATCCCGAGTTGCAAGTCTGCTCCTATGCTTTCGCGCTGACGGCGGCGTCGACGGCGGCGGCCAGCGCGGCCAAGCCGGCCCGCACGTCGCCCGGGAAGTGGATCCGGATGCCGCGCCGGCTGCGCTTGTCGAGCGACTCGAAGTCGCCCAGCGCCTGCGCCCGCTGCAGCGTCTTGAAGCCGACCAGGCCGGGGATCTGCAGATCGAACGGCGCGTCGTAGGTGAGCTGGAAGAACACGCCCTCGTCGGACCCGCCCTTGTGGAGCTGGCCGGTCGAGTGCAGGAAGCGCGGCCCGAAGCCGATCGTCGTCGCCACCTTGCGCGCGTCGCGCACGGTCAGACGCATGCCCTGCAGCGCGGCCTGGTCGGCCTCGTCCATCGGCACGTAGGCGTTGAAGGCGACGTAGTCGCCGGCTTTGATCTGCTCGGCGATCGCCGCGACGGCGCTGGCCAGGTCGTTGCCCAGCGCCGCGCTCGACGAGCCGGCCAGCGGGAACACCTGCGCGTCGGCGGTGCTGACCCGCGGGGCGGGCTCCGAGAACGTTCCGGCCTGGGCGAACTCGCCCAGCAGCCGCTTCGTGTTGTCCTTGGACTCCTGGACGTTGGGCTGGTCGAAGGGATCGATGCCCAGCACCGCGCCGGCCGCGGCCGTCGCGATCTCCCAGGTCACGAACTGCTCGCCCAGGTCGAGCGCGTCTTCCATCGTCAGGCGGATCACCGGGTGGCCGGCCTGCTCGAGCTCGGCCAGCTTGGCCGCCTGCGGGTCGCTGCCGCCCAGACCCGCGCCGACGTAGGCGAAGATCCGGTCCTCGCCGTAGGCGCGCGCTTCGCCGAGCGTCTCGCCCGCGATCGGCACGATCCCGGTCCCGTTCTTGCCGGTCGACTCCGCGACGAGCTGCTCGGCCCAGGCGCCGAAGGCGGCCACGGCCGGGTGGCAGACCACGGTCAGCTTGTCGCGCCCGGCCTTGGCCAGCGCCCCGAGCGCCGCGCCGAAGCGCACGCCGGGCGCGTCGTGCGCATCGACGCTGGCGGCGTTGGCGTGCATGGCGTTGGTGGCGCGCCCGAGCAGCTTGTCGATGTCGATCCCGGTCAGCGCCGCGGGCACCATGCCGAAGAACGACAGGGCCGAGTAGCGCCCACCGATGTCGGGAGCGTTGGTGAAGACGCGCAGGAAGCCGGTGTCCTTGGCTTCCTGCTCGAGCTTGGTGCCGGGATCGGTGATCGCGATGAAGTGGTCGGCCGCGTTGCGCCCGCCCACCGTCTGCTGCACGCGCTGGAAGAAGTAGCGGAAGAAGGCGTCCGGCTCGGTCGTCGTGCCGGACTTCGAGGCCACGATGAAGACGGACTTCGCGATGTCGAGCGCGTCGTCGAGGGCCTTGATCTGCTGCGGGTCGGTCGAGTCGAGCACGTGCAGCTCGGGGAAGCCGGGCCGCTTGCCGAACGTCTCGCGCAGGATGTCGGGCGCGAGCGAGCTGCCGCCCATACCCAGCACGACGACGTGGTCGAAGCGCTTGGCGATCGTCTGCGCGAACTCGGTCAGCTCGCCGCCCGAGCCCTTGGTCTTCTCCGCGATGTCCAGCCAGCCCAGCGCGTTCTTGACGATCGCGGCGTGGGCGGGATCGGTGGTCCAAGCCGACGGGTCGTGGGCCCAGAGCTTGCGCAGGAAGTCGGCTCCGGCCAGCCCGTCGAGCGCGTCCTCGGCGCTCTGCTGGTAACGGCCCAGCTCCAGCGCGACGCGCGGCGGGGTGCCGTCGCGCAGTTTGTCGAGCTTGCCGCGGATCGCGCCGAGCATGGCGTCGAACGAGTCGGCGAACGACTTCACGCCGTCGGCGACGAGCCGTTCGGTGACGTCGTAGAGCGAGATTTTCGCGGCCCCCAGCTCCTCGATGACGTTCTTCGCGCCCGCGATGTCCTGCTCGACGGTGTCGGGCTGCACGTCGGCGTGGTCGAGGATCGCCTCGAGCGTGTTGGGCGGCACGGTGTTGACCGTATCGCGGCCGACCAGCGGCTCGACGTACATCAGATCGGGATACGACGGGTTCTTGACCGAGGTGGAGGCCCACAGCGGGCGCTGCACGTGCGCGCCGCGCTCGCGCAGCTTGGCGAAGCGCGGCCCTTCGAAGAGCGCCTTGAAGCGCTGGTAGGTGAGCTTGGTGCTCGCCACCGCGGCCTTGCCCAGCAGCGGGACGAGCTGCTCGCCCTTGTCGATCTGGCCCTGAACTTGTTTGTCGACCGTGCTGTCGATGCGCGATACGAACACCGAGGCGACCGACGCGATGCGGTCGATCGGCTCGTTGCGCGCGGCGCGGTCTTCGAGGCCCTCGACGTACGCCGTCGCGGCCGCCTCGTAGCGGTCGACCGAGAAGAGCAGCGTGACGTTGACGTTGATCCCGGCCGCGATGGTGGCCTTGATCGCCGGCACGCCCTCGGCGGTGCCGGGAATCTTGATCATCACGTTGGGCCGCCCGACCGCTTTCCACAAGCGCGCCGCGGCTTCGATCGTGCCTTGGGTGTCGTGGGCCAGCGTCGGCGAGACCTCGAGCGAGACGTAGCCGTCCAGCCCGTGCGTCTCGTCCCAGACCGAGCGGAAGTGATCGCACGCGCTGCGGATGTCGCGGATCGCGAGCGCTTCGAACACCTTGACCATGTCGGTCTCGCCGATCAGCCCGCGCAGCTGCTCGTCGTAGTCCGAGCCCGAGCCGGTCGCCTTCTCGAAGATCGTCGGGTTGGACGTCATCCCGCGCAGCCCGAGGTCGATGAGCCGCCGCAGCTCGCCCGAGGCGAACATGCTGCGGCGGATGTTGTCGAGCCAGATGCTCTGCCCGACCTTGGCCAGTTCTCTGAGCTGGTCGCCCATGATGACGCTGTTCCCCTCTACACTTTTGCGTTGGCGAGCAGGCCCGCCGCGACGTCCGCGACGTGCTGCGGCGTGAAGCCGTATTCTTGCTGGATGGCCGCGGCCGGGGCCGAGGTGCCGAAGTGGTCCAGGCCGTACGCGAACCCGCGCTCGCCGACGTACTTGTGCCAGCCGAAGGTCGTGCCGGCCTCGATGGAGAGCCGGGCGTGGACGTCGGGCGGCAGCACGCTGTCGCGATAAGCCTGGTCCTGCTGGTCGAACAACCCGGTCGACGGCATCGACACCACCCGTGCCCCGATGCCGCGTTCGGCCAGCACTTTCGCCGCATCGAGCGCGAGCGAAACTTCCGAGCCGGTGGCGATCAGGACCAGGTCCAGCTTGCCCTCGGGCTCGTGCAGCACGTAACCGCCGCGGCCGACGTCAGCGTTGCGCCGGCCCAGGAACGGCAGCTTCTGGCGGGTCAGGACGATCGCCCAGGGCCCGGTTTTGGGCTGGATGGCGAGCTTCCAGGCTTCGAGCGTCTCGAGCGCGTCGGCCGGGCGGACCAGCATGACGTTGGGCATGGCGCGCAGCATGGCGAGCTGCTCGATGGGCTGGTGCGTCGGGCCGTCCTCGCCCAGGAACACCGAGTCGTGGGTGAAGACGTAGATCTCGCGGATCTGGTTGATCGCGGCCAGCCGCAGCGCGGGCTTGAGGTAGTCGGCGAAGTTGAAGAAGGTCGCCCCGAACGGCAGCAGGCCGCCGTGCAGCGCGATCCCGCTGATCGCCGCGCCCATGGCGTGCTCGCGCACCCCGAAGTGGACGTTGCGCCCGGCGTACGAGCCGGGTTGGAAATCGCCCTGGCCTTTGAGGTAGGTCTTGGTCGAGGGGTCGAGGTCGGCCGAGCCGCCGACCAGCTCGGGCAGGGCGGCCGCGATGGCGTTCATCACCGTGCCGCCGGCCTCGCGGGTCGCCACGCTGCCGTTCTCGGCGTCGAACGTGGGCCAGGGCAGCTCGGCGGGCAGCACGCCGTCGCGGGCCCGCTCGAAGGTCGCGGCCAGCTCGGGGTTGGCCGCCTTCCAAGCCGCGAAGGCCGCGTCCCACTCGGCGTGGGCCTTGGCCCCGGCCGCGGCGCGCTCGCGCCAGAACGCGTAGACGTCGTCGGGCACCTCGAACGGGCCGTGGTTCCAGCCCAGCGTCTCGCGCGTCTTGGCCAGGCGCTCCTTGCCCAGCGGCTCGCCGTGGGTCTTGAACGTGCCGGCCTCGGGCGAGCCGTAGCCGATCGTCGAGCGGATCGCGATCAGGGTCGGCTTCATGGTCTCGGACTTGGCCAGCCGGAGCGCCGCGTCGAGCGCCTCGACGTCGTTGGCCTCCGCCGGGCCGACGAGGATCGTCTGCCAGCCGTAGGCCTCGTAGCGGCCGCGCACGTCCTCGGTGAAGGCCAGGTCGGTCGGGCCGGCCAGCGAGACCTTGTTGTCGTCGTAGAGGACGATCAGCTTGCCCAGGGCGAGGTGCCCGGCCAGCGACGAGGCCTCGCCCGAGATGCCTTCCATCAGGTCGCCGTCGCCCGCGATGACGTAGGTGTAGTGGTCGACGATGGTCTGCTCGCGGTTGTAGACGGCGGCCAGATGAGCCTCGGCGATGGCGAAGCCGACGGCGTTGGACAGACCCTGGCCGAGCGGCCCGGTGGTGACCTCGACGCCCTTGGTATGGTGGTACTCCGGGTGGCCGGGCGTCTTGCTGCCGAGCTGGCGGAAGTGCTTCAGATCGTCGAGGCTCAGGTCGTAGCCGCTCAGGTGGAGCAGCGCGTAGAGCAGGGCCGAGCCGTGCCCGGCGCTGAGGATGAAGCGGTCGCGGTCGAACCAGTGCGAATCCTTGGGGTCGAAGCGCAGGTGCCGCGTCCACAGGGTGTAGGCCGCCGCGGCGGCCCCCAGCGGCAGGCCGGGGTGGCCGGAATTGGCTTGCTGCACGGCATCGACCGCGAGGAAACGGATTGCGTTGATTCGTTCTTCGTCAGCAGGGTTGTTCACTCGGGTCTCCTAGGATGCCGGGGAACAGCGCGTTACCCATCCACCGTGCCGGCCCCCTCCCTGTACCCGGCGACGGAACCCCGCCTCGCGGCGGGGAAGCCTTCGCCGATGGACTCAGACTTGGAAGCGCGCCTGGTCGCGCTGGAGGAGCGCCTGCAAAGCGAGCCCGAGGCGGTGAAGAAGAAGCCGGGCCGTGTCGTCGACGAGGTGCTCGAGGCGCTCGACACGGGTGCGCTGCGCGTGGCCGAGCCGCGCGAGGGCGAGTGGGTGGTCAACGCGTGGGTGAAGCGGGCGATCCTGCTCTCGTTCGCGCGCTACGACATCGTGCAGGTGCGCGAGATCGGCTTTCCGCGCATCGGGCGCGGCAAGGATAGCGCCGAGCTGCTGCCGTCCTACTACGACAAGCTGCCGACCAAACGCAACTGGAAGAAGCTGGGCGCGCGCTGCGTGCCGCCCGGCGTCGCGCGCTACGGCTCGTATCTGGGGCGGGGCGCGATCCTGATGCCGGGCTTCGTCAACATCGGGGCCCACGTCGACGACGGCACGATGGTCGACACCTGGGCCACCGTCGGCTCGTGCGCGCAGATCGGCCGGGGCGTGCACTTGAGCGGCGGGGTCGGCATCGGCGGCGTGCTCGAACCGCCCCAGGCGCTGCCGGTGATCGTCGAGGACGGCGCGTTCGTCGGCTCGCGCTGCGTGGTGGTCGAAGGCGTGCGCGTCGGCGCCGAGGCGGTGCTCGGCGCGGGCGTCGTGCTGACCGCCTCGACCCCGATCGTCGACGTGCGCGGCGCCGAGCCGGTCGTGACCAAAGGCGCGGTCCCGCCGCGCGCGGTGGTGATCCCGGGCACACTGCCCAAGCGCTTCCCGGCCGGCGAGTTCGGCACGCCCTGCGCGCTGATCATCGGCGAGCGCAGCGCCTCGACCGACCTCAAGACCTCACTCAACGCCGCGCTACGCGAGTTCGAAGTCGCCGTATGACGTACGAAGGTTGGACCGAGTGAACCCGCGCGTCGCCACCATCGAGCCGTCGATGATCCGCGAGATCGCGGCCAAGAAAAAACCCGACACGATCGACCTGGGCTTGGGCGAGCCGACGCTGCTGGCGCAGCGGCGCTTCATCGACGCGGCCGCCGCGTGGGCGGGCGAGAACGGCGTGAAGTACACCCTCAACGCGGGCGACCCGGAGCTGCGCCGGCGGATCGCGGCGCACTATGCGTATCCCGGCCTGAGCGAGGCGCGCAACGTCTGCGTCACGACCGGCTCGCAAGAGGCCGTCTACGTCGCGATCAAGACCATGCTCGACCCGGCGGCGGACGCGCTGCTCGTGGTCGCGCCGGCGTTTCCCGCGTACGCGAAGGCGGCCCAGCTCGAGGGCGCCGCGTGCCGCCACGTCCACTTGCGCGCCGAGGACGACTTCGGCTACGACGTCGACGCGATTCTCGACGCGGTCGACCGCGCGACGCGCATGATCGTCATCGGCTCGCCGTCGAACCCGACCGGGCGCGTGCTGCGCGACGCCGACGCGCGCCGCTTGGCGGCCGGGCTGCTCGCGCGCGAAGGCCCCCCGGTGTGGGTGCTGCACGACGAAGTGTACCGTGAGCTGAGCTACGTCGACGATCCGGGTTATATCGCGAAGTACTATCCGCACACGATCGTGACCAACTCGCTCTCGAAGTCAAACGCCTTGACCGGGATGCGCATCGGCTGGCTGCTCGCGCCCGACGAAGCGATCGTCCCGCTGACGCGCGCGCACACCTGGGTCACCTCGACCGCCAGCGCGTTCGCTCAGCGGGTCGCGTTCGAGATCTTCGGCGAGCCCGGCGCGATCGAGGAGCAGGCGGCCTGGTACCGCGACCAGCACGCGCGCGTCAGCGCCGCGCTCGCGGCGAGCGGGCTGCGCTACGTGCCCGTCGACGGCACGTTCTTCGCCTGCGTGCAACTGCCCGGCGGGGGCGACTCGCTGGCGGCGGCGCTGGAGCTGGTCGAGCACCGCGGGGTGGCGGCGGTGCCGGGCCGGGCCTTCGGCGAGACGCTCGAGGGCTGGCTGCGCATCACCTGGGTCCCCCCGGTCGAGCAGGTCGCCGAGGGCTTGCGCCGGATCGCCGCGCTCTAGCCGGCGAGCGGAAGAATCGGGCCGCGCACCAAAGCTGCGCGCGGACCCGCGTCTTCCGCCCAGGAGTCGATCGTATGCGCACGGCCCGGATTCTCGTCGTTCTCTTGACCCTGATCCTGGCCGCGTGCGGCGGCGGGCACGGCGGCACGGCGGCCAGGATCAGGG
>CAXTNU010000046.1:0-17576 GCA_964245595.1 uncultured bacterium
ATCCCGCACGCCATCGAGGACGCCACCGACCGCTATCCCGAGCGCCCCGCGCTCTCGTACGGCGAGCGCACCCTGAGCTACCGCGCGTTCGACGAGCTGGCCAACGGGCTCGCCGCCGAGCTGGCGCGGCGCGGGGTCGCCAAGGGCGACGTGGTGCCGGTGCTGCTGGTGAACGGGCTGGAAATGCCGCTGGCCTATCAGGCGCTGATGAAGCTGGGCGCGGCGTTCGTGCCGTTCGACCCGGCCTGGCCGGCGGACCGCATCGCGACGACGCTCGACGTGCTCTCGCCCAAGCTGATCGTCTGCACCGATCCGGCCGTGCTCCCGCCCTCGCACGGCGGCCTCGCGCTGCGCGTCGCGCTCGACGAGCTGACCCCGCGGGCGGAACGGCCGCGCGTCGCGCTGGAGCCCGGCGACCTGATCTACGGCATCTTCACCTCGGGCACGACCGGCAAGCCCAAGTGCGCGCTGAACCTGCACGCGGGCCTGGCCAACCGCTTCGCCTACATGACGCGCTATTTCGCGGCGACCGGCGACGAGGTCGTGCTGCAGAACAGCAAGCACACCTTCGACTCCTCGGTCTGGCAGCTGTTCTGGCCGCTGACGACGGGCGCGCGCACGGTCATCCCCGCGCAAGGCGAGTTCCTCAACCTCGACCACACGATCGACACGATCGCGGCGCACGGCATCACCATGACCGACTTCGTGCCGAGCATCTTCAACATGATGGTCTCGATCGTCGAGCGCGACCCGGCCGCGCTGCGCAAGATCGCGACCCTGCGCGAGACGATCGTGGGCGGCGAGGAGATGAACCCGCAGATGGTCGCCAAGCTGCAGTCGCTGCTGCCGCCGGTGCAGGTGACCAACGGCTACGGCCCGACCGAAGCCTCGATCGGGATGGTGTTCCACACCGTCGCGCCGGCCGACGGCGACTCGATCCCGCTGGGCCGCCCGATCGACAACTGCTACGCCGTCATCGTCGACGACGAGCGGCACCTGCTGCCGCCGGGCGCCGTCGGCGAGATCGCGATCGGCGGGGTGTGCCTGGGGAGCGGGTACTTCGCCGACCCGGTTCGCACCGCCGAGCTGTTCGTGCGCAACCCGTTCGCCGAGATTCCGGGCGAGCGGCTCTACCGCACCGGCGACCTGGGCTATTTCGACCCGAACGGCAAGCTCTATTTCCTGGGCCGCAAGGACTTCCAAGTCAAGATCGGCGGGGTGCGGATCGAGCTGGGCGAGCTGGAGGTGGTGGCCGAGAACTGCCGGCACGTCCGCACCGCCAAGGTGCTGGTGACCCAGCGCGAGCGCCACAAGAGCCTGGCGGTGTTCGCCTCGGGCGACGAGGAGCTGACCGAGGCCGCGCTGCGCGAGCACATGCGCCGCGCGCTGCCGCGCACGAGCCTGCCGCGCCACTACTTCGTGCTCTCCGAGATGCCGCTGACCGACAACGGCAAGGTCGACCGGCGCGCGCTGCAAGACTTGCTCGACGGGACGCTCGCCGGCCAAGCCGTCGCGCTGCAGAGCGCCGGCGTGCCGGCGCTGGCGCTCGACCGCGTGCTGCACACCTTCCGCGCGGTGCTGCACGCCCCGGCGCTCGCGGCGAGCGACGACTTCCTCGACGCGGGCGGCGACTCGATCCAAGCGCTGGCCGCGGTGCAGCGCCTGCGCTCGTCGTTCGGCGTCGCGCTGGGCGCGCAGGACCTGTTCGACAACCCGACGGCGCTGGCGATGTGCCGGCTGATCGACGCCAAGCTCTCGGGCGCGCGCGCCGAGGACGAGGACGAGCTCGCGCTGATGGCCCGCGATGCGCTCGCGCCGCCGGCGATCGCGATCGCGCCGGCCGACCCGGCGCGGCGCCTGGAGACGGTGCTGGTCACCGGCGCGACCGGTTTCGTCGGCAGCCGCATCGTGCACGAGCTGCTGAGCCGCAGCGCGCTGCGCGTGGTCTGCGTCGGCCGCGCGCACGGCGATGCCGCGGCCCGGCTCCGGGTGATCGAGGCGCTGGCCGACAAGGGGCTCTGGGAGCCCCGCTTCGCCGAGCGGCTCGAGGTGTACGCCGGCGACCTGGCCCGCGAGCGCGTCGGCCTGACGGCGGCGGTCTGGGACGAGCTCGCCGAGCGCTGCGATCTGATCGTCCACAACGGCGCGCTGGTGAACTTCCTGTTCGACTACCGCGCGCACCGCGGGGCCAACGTGCTGGGCACGCACGAGCTGCTGCGCCTGGCGATGGCGCGCCGTCCCAAGCCGCTGCACTACGTCTCGACCCTGGGCGTGCTGGACTCCGAGGCGGCGCTGCGAACCGCACCGCTGCCCGAGACGTTCGACCCGGCCGACGCGGTGCTGCCCGGCAGCGGCTACAGCCGCTCGAAGTGGGTGGCCGAGCGCTGCTTGCTCGACGCGCGCCGGCGCGGCGCCGTGGTGACGATCGTGCGGCTGGGCGAGGTGATGCCCAGCGCCGACAACGGCCAGCCCAACCCGCACGCGCTGACGCACTTCCTGCTCGCCGCGTTCCACCGGCTCGGGCTGTGCCCGGACGCGCCGCTGCGCTCCGACTACACCCCGGTCGACCACGCCGCCGCGCGGGTCGCGGCGAGCGTGCTCGACCGCGACGCGTGGGGCGAGACCCTGCACGTGTTCCACCCCGACACGGTCGCGTTCGAAGAGCTCCTGGCGCGGGCCGGGACGCCGCTGGAACGGGTGCCGTGCGGCGAGTTCCTGGCCCGGCTCGAGCGGGCCGTGGCCGTCACGCCGGAACGCGAGCTGACCACCCTGCGCGCGCTGCTGCCGCAGGGTGGCCAGGACGAGCACGCCTTGCAGGCGGCGTTCAGCGGGCTGCTGGTGGACAACCCGCGCCTGTTCGGCAACGACGCCTGCCGCCGCTTCGAAGCCCGCTGGAAGCTGCACGACGAGCAGCTCGGCCCGGCGATCGGCGCTTACCGGGAGTACCTCGCGCGCCGCGCCGCGCCGGTCTACGCCCCGGCGACGACGACCTCGTCAGCCAGGTAGGCGGGCTCGCGAGGGTCTTCGCCGGTCGTGGACCGGGCCCAGGTGACGGGGCTCGGCGCGGTGGTGGTGTCGTAGACCGCGCGCTCGCACAGCGCGTTGACGATGTGGGCGCTGCGCCAGGACATCAGGCCGAGATTCGGTTCCGCCACGCCCCGAACGCTGCGCGCCATCCCGTGCACGTAGATCCGGTTGGTCGTTTCCTTGGACCAGGAGACGGAGAAGTCGCGCCGCACGACCGGCGCTCCGGCGTCGTCGTGCTCGACGAGCGGCGTGAACGCGGCGAGATAATCCGGAATGCCGCTCTTGTAGCCGGTGCAGAAGATGACGGCATCCACCTGGCGCTCTTCGGTCGCATGCTCCGTGAGCAGCTCCAAGCGCAGACCGGTGGAGTCGGGCCGGGCGTCCACGAGCTCGCGGCCCGGCAGGAGCTCGTAGCGGCGGTCGCCGCTTTCGCTGAAATCCAGTTCGTACAGCCGCTGGTAGATCTGCTCCAGCAGGCCTTCGCTGATGCCGTCGCTGGCGAAGCGCTGATCGTCGAGCAGCGCCCTGCGCGCGCCCGCCGGCAGCGAGTAGAAATGATCGGCATACGCGGGCGTGAAATACTCGTTGGCGAACGGCGACTCGTCGAGCGGAATGAAGTTCGCTCGGCGCGAGATCCAAAGGACGCGCGCCGCGGCGTCGTGTTTCGCGCGCAGCAGGCGGTGGACGATTTCCGCCCCGGTCTGGCCGCCGCCGACGACGGCGACCGTTTTGCCCCGCAGGCCGGGCTCGCGGTCGAGGAACTGGGAAGCGTGGAACGCCGCCGGACCGAGCACGCGCGCCAGGCGCGTCGGAACGAAGGGCTGCGCGCCGGAGCCCACGACGATATGCCGGCTGCGCACGGTCTCCCCGCCGGCGTCGATGCTGAAGGCGCCGCGCTCGAAGCGGACATTCCGCACCGGCGCCGCGAAGCGAACCGCCGGGAGCGCTTGGGCCACCCACCGGTAGTACGCTGCGTACTCGCGCCGGCTGACGCTCGGAAAGTTCGCGACCAAGAAGCGGTAGACGCGCCGGTTCTTGACCAGGAAGTTGAAGAAGCTGAACGGGTTGCACGGGTCGACCAGCGAGACGAGGTCCTTGAGGTAGGGTGACTGCAGGGTGGACTCGCTCATGAGCAGGCCGGGGTGCCAAGCGAAGTCGTCCCGCGCCTCCAAGAAGAGCGACTCGATCTCCGCGACCGGATGGAGCAGCGCCGCGAGGCTGAGGTTCGCCGGGCCGACGCCGATGCCGACGACGTCGAACTGCCCATCGTGCTTCACGTTCATGCTCCGGTTTCCGAAGACGCCGCCTCGCGGCGCAAATCGAAGGGGACGCGGCGCAGCGCGACGGCGACCCCGATCGCGAGCGGGTACAGCAGCGCCCAGCCCAGGAACGGCGCTACCGCGACGCTCGCGACGAGGGCGACGACGGCCAGGGTGCGTTCTACCCCGCTGCGCGCCAGCCGCACGCCGGCCGCGCAGCCCAGCACGTAGGTCAAGATGAAGTTCGCGGTCGGCAGCGCGATCAGCGAGCGGACGGTCAGCACGCCGCTGAAGCTCAAGCCGAGGATGATCGCGGTGCCCGTGGCGACGACCAGCAGCCCGCCCATCGGCGTGCCGTAGCGCTGGTTCGTCCAGCCCAGCCAGCGGGGCGCCATGTTCTTCTCGCTGAGCGCGCGGGCCAGGTGGGAAGCGCCGCCGACGTAGGCGATATCGACCGCGGCGCACGAGCAGAAGGCCACCGCCCCCGCGACCGCGCCGGCGATGTGGCCGAGCGAGGCTCGGATGACGAGCACCAATGAGGCCGCGGTCGCTTGACCGCCGTATTGCCCGGTGCCGATGATGACGAACGCCGAGCCCAGATAGAGGACCGCGACGACGAACGCGGCGATCACCACCGCGGGCACGAGGTCCCGGCCGGGATCGGTGAACTCGCCCGAGAGATACGTCACCGCCTCCCAGCCGATGAAGCACCAGAAGAGCAGCGCCATCGCCTGCGCGACGCCGAGCGCGCCGTGCGGCAAGAACGGCGCAAACCGCGCCGGGTCGGTGTGCGGAAGCGCTCCCGCGATGGCCACGACGAGCGTCGCCGCGAGCGCGCTGACGACCCCGACTTGCACGAAGCTGGCGGTGCGAATACCGAAATAGTTCGCGCCGAACGCCACCGCGGCGATCGCGCACGCCAGACCGGCGCGGGTGCCGTCCGGCAGGCCGAACGCCGTGCTGATGTAGGTGGCGCCGATGATGGCGACCAGCGGCGTGCCGATCGGGACCGCCAGCAGGAAGAACCACCCGGTGACCGCGGCGGCCGTCTTCCCGAACGCCTTTTCCGCGAACGTCGCGACCCCGCCGCCGCCCGGGAAACGCGCGGCCAGCGTCGTCATCGTGAGCGCCAGGGGCAGGGTCAGGAGCGACATGAGCGCCCAGGCAATCAGCGCCCCCGGGCCGGCGACCTCGGCCGACACGCCCGGGATGAGCAGAACGCCCGAACCCAAGACCGCCCCGACGTAGAGCGCGACGCCTTGCACGCGCCCCAAGGCGCCGGCCGGCGCGGCCATCAGGCGACCCCGGCGGGCGCAGACGCGGTCGCCGGGAGATAGGTCAGCATGCGGTCGCAGACGGCGCCGGCCTGGTACAAGCGCCGCTCGACCCCGAGCAGCACCTCGCGCAGGGCCATCGGATACGCCTCGAGCAGCGGCAGCACGACGTTGCGCATCCAGCCCGCCCCGTGCGCGATGTCGACTTCGGCGTGCATGGTCAGGTAGTGGATCTGGGCGTCGCTCTGACCGTTGCGGCGGAAGCCCTCGATCTGGTGGTTGATCCGCCCCGGCACCATGGTTTCCGTCGCCAGCATCATGCCGATGGCTTGGAGCAGTTTGCCGCGGTTGGCGACGCTGTCGAAATACATGTTGGCCAGCGCCAGCTCCTCGGCGCAGAAGCGCTGGATCTCGCCCACGTGCGCGTCGGTGTCCAAACCGAGGCTGCGGGCCGTGTCGATCCTGATCGTGCGGTGCATCTCGTCCGCCTGCGCGGCCCCCATCTCGTCCCAGAAGTTCTTGGCCAGCTCTTCCTTCATGACGCCGTAGACGCCCGGCATCATCATCGTGATGAGGTCCGCGTGGAAGATGTCGAACGGCGTCTCTTGGAAGAAGAACAGACGCAGCTGGTCGAGCGTCGCGTCGTCGCGCAAGAACCGGAACAGCGGATGGCTGACGTTCGAGCGGTGGTCGCGAACGTGCTCGGTGATCCACTGCTCGAACTGCGCCACCGGCGGCGCCGCGTCCAGCACCGCCTGATGGCGCCGGCGCTCGTCACGGTCCCAGGCGGTCTCGATCGAGCGGCGGATCTCGGCGATGAACGGGTGGTTGGCCTGGATCGCGGGGCGCTCCCACGGCAGCGCGAGCGAAGCGACGTTGATCGCGTACAGAATCTCGTGAACGAGCTGCTCGTCCGCCGCGGACCGCTCGTCGAAGCAGCGGCGCACCAGCTCGCCGATCTCGTCGCGCAGCCGGCGGAACCGCGGCTCGGCGAGCTGCCCGTCGATGTCGGGATGGTACAAGAGGGTCTCGATACGCTCGAGGTAGCTCGATTTCTGTCCGTCCACTGTCTTCGATACCGTCCTTAGCGTGAGGGGAGAATGGTCGCCGCGCGGTCGTGCGGCGTGAAGTCGAACTCGCGCACGAGCTGCTCGGGGAGGGTGGGCCACCAGGCCCCGCAGTCGTCGGAGACGATGCACCCGCGGCCGGCGCCCGGGTCGTACACGCCCATGCCGCCGATCGGCGGGGCATACGCGAAGATGGTGCTCAAGCGATCGCCGGCCGGGCCGAGCGTGTGGATCGTGCCGTGCGGCATGAAGATCAGGTCGCCGGCCCGCAGCCGCTCGCGCCGCTGCTCGCGCAGCGCGCCGTCGTCCGCGAACGCGAACAGCACGTGCTCGCCCTCGCCTGCGAGCACGTACACCCAGCCGGCCGAGCCGCCGTGATCGTGCGGCAGCCAGTCGCGCGCGGGACCGAAGCACATGAGCACGATCTCGAGCGCCTCGGTCCGGTAGAGGGCCGAGCGCCAGTACGGCTCACCGGGCGGCGGCTCGCGGTGAACGTCCAGCTCGGGAATCGTGCGCGCGATCTCGGCCAGCCCGCTTCCGACGGGTTCGATGCCGGCGGTTGCCAGGCGCGCGGCGGCGGCGGCGACCTGCGCGAGCGCCGCGCCGGAGAACGGCGGCTCCGTCACGTTCCGCCGCCCGCCGACACGCCGGCGAGCAGGGCGCCGTGGACGTCGAGCGACAGGACGGGCAACGCGCTCGGCGCGACCGCGTGCGGAGAGTAGCGCTCGTCCCAGCGCGGGACGCCGGCGAGGCCGAGCGCCGCCGCCAGCTCGGCCGCGAAGCCCGGCATGACCGGGCCGCAGAACGCTGCGAAGGCCGCCAAGACGGCGGGGCTCGGCGCGGCGCCCGCGGCGCCGAGCCACCCGAGCGCCTGGACGATGATGCGCGCCGCTTGCCGCAAGCTGAAGCACTCGGCGCCGTAGTACCGCTCGATCCGGGCGGAGTACGCTTGGAAGCGGCGCCGCGCCGCCGCCTCGTCGAAACCGCCGCTCGGCGCGCTGCGAATGCGCTCCCAGGGCCGCAGCACGTTCTCGCTCAGCCACGCCCGCATCTGCGCTTCCGCGAAGTTGGTGCGCTGCAGCTCCGGGTTCGTGGCGGCCAAGTAGAGGCGCACCAGATCCGCGTCATGGCGCTCGAGGAAATCGCCGGCCCAGATCGCGTGCTTGAGGCTGGTCGAGAACTTCAGGTTCTCCAGCTCGTAGAACTCGTTGACGACGAACGCCTTGGGCCGGATGCAGCGCGGTCCCGCCGCGAACAGCAAGCCCAGGTGCACGAAAAAGAAGAACGAGTTGTCGAAACCGAAGAACTGGACGAGCTCCGTTTGCGGCGGCGCGGGATCGAACCGGCAGCCTGAAGCGTCGCGGTCGAGCGCCGCCGCGGCGAGCGCGAAGCTGTTGATGAGACCGGGCAGCATCTCGCCCCAGGCGTTGAACGTCTGGCCCGCCAGGCCGTCCACGGCGACCGGGATGCCCCAGCTGCTCGGATAGGTCAAGCGAAAGTCCGGCAGGCGTTCCGCCAGCAGCTCGCGGACCAGCTCGAGCACGTGCGGGCGCCACACGACGTCCGTTCGGGCGAAGAAACCTGCGAAGTCGGCGCGGTACCGCTCGAGCGGCAGGAAGAGCCCCGGGGCGGCCTTGCGGACGAGCCGGTGCCGGCGGTCTTTCGTGCAGTACGGTTCGATCAGGTCGACCGGCTCGTTGGGGTGGCCGCAGACCTCGCAGATGTTGCCGCGCGCCTGTTCGAAGCACGTGGGGCACCCGCCGCCGACATAGGCCTCGAAAACGAAGGCGGCGCACTCCTCGCAGAACAGGCACGCCGAGTCGCGCACGACGAGCTTGCCGGCGGCGTGCAGCTCGGCGAAGAAATCAGCGACGAAGCGCGCGTGCTCGGCGTCGGGCCGGTTGAAGGCGTCCAGCTCGATCCGCGCCAGCCGCAGCGAGCGGCCGATGCGCGCGTAATAGTCGTCGGCGACGGCTGCGGGCGCCCGCCGTTCCAGCGCGGCGGTCGCCACCACGTAGGTCTGATTGTCGTCGCCGCTCGAGACGTAGACCGCTTCGTCGCCGCGCGAGCGGGCAAAGCGCTTGAAGACGTCCGCGGCCAGATACGGCCCGGAGAGGTGCCCGAGGTGCAAGTCACCGTTCGTCGTCGGGGGCGTGGCGGTGATGAGGTAGCGAATGTCGAGCCTCCTGGTCAGTGCTGCAGCGGCTGGCGAGGATGACGCTCGAAATCCGTCCACCACGTGCAGAAGAACGCGAGCTCTTCACGCGGCGTCAAGTTCTCGAGCGTGTGCTCTTGGCCGGACGGCAGATGGATGACGTCGCCGGCGCGCACCTCGCACGACTCGCTTCCGACCCGCAAGCGCCCGTGGCCGGTGAGGATGACGAATGCTTCGTCGTCGACGTGGCTGTGCGGAGTCGTATGGTGGGCCGGCGCGAGGTGAGCCAGCGCTCCTCCCCAGTCGACGGCTTCGCTCTTGGGAAGCAGCGGCAGCCGGCGGAAGCGCGTGTTGAACTCATCGCTCAGCGGTGCGTCGGCGCCGCGCTGGAGGACGACGCGCGACGTTGCGGCCGCCGGCTCGCCGGCGAGCCAAACGGTCAGGACGCGCGCAGCGGCGTCCGGAGCGCGAACGGTGCACGAGTGGGCATCGAAGACGAGCGCCGCATCGCCGGCGCGCAGCCGTTCGAATCCTCGACCGGTGCGCAGCTCGACGTCTCCCTCGAGCACGATGGCCAAACGATCGCCCGCGTGCGAAGAAAGCGGCGTACCGGCATGCGCGCCGAGCTCGAACCATGCTGCGCCGACCGCCGGGCGCTGCGGTTCGGGCGCCAGCTTCAACGCGCGCCAGCGGCAGCCGGTCTGCGCTACGAACGCGGCGCCGGCGGATCGTTCAACGTACATGCGCGTTCCTCAAGCTTGTCGTCAAGTTTGATTTCACTCACTCGTCGCGAGACGCTATCGTCCGGCTCGCGCGGCCTGTTTGCGGGCTTTAGTGGTGTTTTATGCCTATCTGCGAATCGAATTTCATGGTACTCTAAGCCCAGCAATTATTGCGAGGGGAGCATGTGCGTCTGCGATATCATGTGAGCGTCGTCACCCGCTTGTTCGTACGATGACGACGCACTCCGACGCGATCGTCATCGGTGCGGGACTCATCGGCTTGGCGATAGCCGACGATTTAGCGCGGCGCGGTCTCACCGTTCGCGTTCTCGACGAGCGCGCTTCGCACGAAGGCGCTTCGTGGGCGGGTGCCGGCATGCTGGCTCCCCATCCCGAGCGCGCCTGGCACGAAGCCTTCGAGCAGCTCTGTCTGCGCTCGTTCGAACGTTATCCCGGTTTCGTCGCCGACCTCGTCGAGCGCACGGGGCTCGACCCCGCGCTTCGGACCGACGGCGTTCTGATCGTCGCGCCGAGCGAGGCTGCGGCGGAACGGTTGCACGGCCGCGTTCGAGAACTGCGCGCGCGCGCCGTCGACGCGACGTGGCTGGACGTCCCTGCGGCGCGCGACATCGAGCCGGCCTTCGAAGCGCGGCAGCACGGGGCCGTCCTCGTCGCTGCGGGCGGCCAGATCGACAACCGTCTCTTGCTGGCCGCGCTCGAGGCCGCGTGCCGCCGAGAAGGCGTCACGATCGAGCGCGCGGCGAGCGGCGTTCGCGTCGAGATCGAGAACGACCGCGTCTCCGCCGTGCGCACGGAGCGCGAACGCTTCACGGCCTCGGCCGTCGTGAACGCGGCCGGCGCATGGGCCGGGCGCATCCCCGGTGTTCCCGCTGCCGCCGCCGTGCCGGTCACGCCGGTCAAGGGACAGATGCTCGCGCTCGCCTCCGCGTCGGCGCCGATCCGGCGCGTCACCTGGCTCGAAGACTACTACCTCGTTCCGCGAAACGAGGGCCGGCTTCTCGTGGGCGCGACGAGCGAGCAGGCGCGGTTCGATCAGCGCGTCACGGCCGCCGCGGTGCACGGGCTGCTCGCCGCGGTTCTCGAGCGGCTCCCCGGCCTGGGCGATGCCGCCCTGGTGGAGACATGGGCCGGCTTGCGGCCGGGAACTCCTGACGGTCTGCCGTATCTCGGCCGGACGCCGGTCGAGGGGTACGTCCTGGCCTGCGGGCACTATCGCAACGGCATTCTGCTGGCGCCGATAACGGCGTTCCTGATCGCCGCGCTGGTGGCCGGGGAACGCGCCGAGCTCGACGACGGCTTCCTGTTGGGACGCGCCGTCCGACCCGACGGCGGCCTGCGTTCGCAGCCGGTAACCACTCGCTAGATACGGTTGCCCGCGGTCACGCCGCGCGGTGGGCGGGCTGCCGCAGGGAGGACCGGGCGAGCGCGCCTAGCAATCAGCGTTCACCCGGTTGCTGGGTGGCACCGCGGCTGTTCGCAAACGACGCCGATGCGCCGAGCACTCCGGCCGATCCGGGTCCGCTGAACGTTGAGGAGACGATGCGATACCGTACCTTCGGGCGACTGGGCTGGGAGATCAGCGAGGTCGGCTACGGCATGTGGGGCATCGCCGGCGGGTCCGGCGGCTTCACCGACGCCGACTACGACACCGCGCCGCAGTGCCTGGAGCGCGCGCTCGAGCTGGGCTGTAATTTCTTCGACACGGCTTCGTCCTACGGGGGCGGCCTGAGCGAGCAGATGCTCGGGCGGCTGCTGCGCGAGCACGGGGACCGGCGCATCTACGCCGCGACCAAGATCGCGCCCAAGAACCGCGAGTGGCCGCCGCGCCCGGGCGACACGCTCGACGACGTCTTCCCGCCCGACTTCATCCGCGAGTCGGTCTACAAGAGCCTGGCGAACATGGGCGTGCCGCGCATCGACCTGATGCAGTTCCACGTCTGGGAAGACCGCTGGGCCGGCGACGAGCGCTGGCAGACCGTCATGACCGACCTCAAGCGCGAGGGCGTGATCGGCGGGATCGGGATAAGCGTCAACCGCTGGGAGCCGGCGAACTGCCTGCGCGCGATCGACAGCGGTCTGATCGACACGATCCAGGTGATCTACAACGTCTTCGACCAGTCGCCCGAAGACGAGCTGTTCGTCCGCGCGCGCCAAGCGAACGTCGGCATCATCGCGCGCGTGCCGTTCGACGAGGGCGGGCTGACCGGCACGCTGAGCGCGGACACGGTCTTCCCCGCGGACGACTGGCGCAGCACGTACTTCGGCGCCGAGAACCTGCTCCCGACGGTCGAGCGCGCCGCCGCGCTCGAGCGGATCCTGCCGGCCGGCATGACGCTGCCCGAGCTGACGCTGCGCTTCATCCTGCAAGACCCGGCGGTGAGCACGGTGATCCCCGGGATGCGCCAGCCGCGCCACGTCGAGGCGAACGTCGCGGCGAGCGACGGGCGCGCGCTCCCGGCCGACCTGATGGCCGAGCTGCGCCGCCACCGCTGGGACCGCACCCCGACGGCCTGGTCCGGCTGACCCGTTGAAGCTGATCGCGATGTGGGCGCACCAGCGCGCCGTCTCGACCGCCTTCCTGCGCATGATGATCGCGCGGGGCGACATCACGGTCGTGCACGAGCCCCTGGTTACGCTCACCGACGAAGGCGCGGTGCCGCTGCCCGACGGGCGCGGCGGCACGGTCGAAGCGCGCTCAGCAGGTGAAGTCCTGGCCCACCTCGCGGCCCTGGCGCGCGCGCGCCCGGTGTTCTTCAAGGACACGGTCGAGTACCGCTACCAGTATCTCTTCGACCACCCCGCGGCGATCGCGGACATCGAACACACCTTCATCGTGCGCGACCCGCGCAAGGCGATCAACTCGCTCCAGGCCATGAAGCCCGGCTTCACCCGGCCCGAGGCCGGCTACGAGCACCTCTACGACCTGTTCCGGCTGGTCGAGTCGATCCAGGGCAAACCGCCCACCGTGGTGCACGCCGAGAAGCTGCTGCGCGAACCCGAGCGCGTGATCGGCCGCTACTGCGCCGCGGTCGGCCTGCCGTTCGTCCCCGAAGCCCTGCGCTGGCAGCCCGAGGACCGCTCGGAGTGGCAGCGCACCCGGCAGTGGCACACCGACGCCAGCCAAAGCTCCGGCTTCACCCCGACCGACAAGCAGTACGACGTGACGGTCGACAACGACGACCGCCTGCGCGCGTTCTACGACTACCACTACCCGTTCTACGAGCGCCTGGTCGAGCACGCGCTCTGAACGAACCTCGCGGCCTCGAGTTCCCTGTCCCGCCCCGACCTCAGCGAATCAGCGCACGTAAGGAGAACGGCATGTCAGCCTCGGAAACGAGCACGGCGATCCTGTCACCCGGTGAAGCCTTCGCCCGGGCGTTCGCGCGCGACGGCGCGAAGGCCGAAGTCCACTTCGACTTCACGATCACCGACGCGTTCAAACCGACGCAGGACCGGCCGCGCCTGACGGTGCGCAACTTGTTCAAGAAGCGCCCGGTGCGCGAAGAGATCACGCGTTTCTGGCAAGAGACGCGCCCGCCCAAGGAGCAGACCAAGGCGATCCGCGAGGGCGAGCTGCGCCAGGAAGCGACGTTCCGCTTCGGCATGGGCGAGGGCCGCGTGTACCCGGTCACGGCCTGGGTCCAGATTCCCGAGGAGCTGCTCGACGATCCCGACGGGCTGGCGGTGTTCATCGACTACCGGCTGCTGGTGCGCTTGGCGACCGCCGAGAACCAGGCCCTCACGCTGGGCGAGCACGGCCTGCTCAACGTGCCCGGCTTGACCCGCCTGCCGTACGGCGGCGACTACGTCTCGGGGATCATGGCGGCGTGCAACGAGATCGAGCAGAACGGCGCGACCGCGCACGCCATGATCGTCAACCCCTACGACTACTACAACCACCTGGTCGGCAACCGCGGCGTGCTGGGCGATCTCGCGCGCAACGGCACGCTGATCACCCGCACGCGCATGGTCGCGCGCGGCTGCGCGCTGGTCGGCGACTTCGCGGTCGCGGCGCGCCTGCTCGACCTCGAGAAGTCGGTCATCAAGGTCGCCGAGCCGCCGGCCGGCACGTTCGCGACGCCGGGCATCGCGGTGATGGCGCAGATCCACGAAGGCTTGGCGGTACACTTGCCGACCCACTTCTTCCACGTCGTCCCGGTGTAGCGGCATGACCAACGCCGCACCGGCCCGCCCGGGCTGGCTCTTCGCCCCGTACATGCCGCTCTACGTCGGCGTGTTCTTCTGCTTCCTGGGGATCGGCGCGTCGCTCACCACGGTCCCGTTCTACGTGCTCGACGTGCTGCGGCGGCACGAAGGCATCGCGGTCGGCACGGCGGTCGCGCTGCTCTCGCTCGCGGTGGTGATCGCGCGCCCGGTCGCGGGGCGGCTGGCCGACCGCTACGGCTACAAGCTGATCATGCTCGCCGGCGCGCTGACCTGCGCGCTGGCGGGCGCGCTGTACGCCGTCGCGTCGTCGTTCGAGCTGGTGCTGGCGGTGCGCGTGCTGCACGGCGTCGGCGAGGCGCTGACGTTTCAGGCCGGCTTGACCTGGCTGTCGCGGATCGTGCCGCAGGACCGGCGCGGGCAGTTGATGGGCCTGCTCGGGGTCGCGATGTGGAGCGGCATCACGCTGGGCGGTCTGACCGCGCCGCTGGTGATGCACGCGGCCGGCTTCACCGCGGTCTGGGTCTTCTGCGCGCTGACCCCGCTGATCGGGCTGGCGGTGATCGCGTCCAAGCCCAAGCCCGATCAGGAGTACGCCAACACCCGCCACGCGATCTTCCCGCCCAGCGCCCTGATCCCGGGCATCGCGCTCGCGCTGGCCTCGGCCGGTTACGTCGCGCTGGCCTCGTTCGTCGCGCTGCACCTCGCCCAGCGCGGGATCGCCAACGGCATCGTCGCCTTCAACGCGTTCGGCTTCACCTACGTCGGCGTGCGGCTCAAGTGGGGCCGGCTGTCCGACACGGTCGGGCCGTACCGGGTCGCGTTCTGGTCGGGCCTGGTCGAAGCGCTCGGGCTGCTGCTGGTCGGGATCGCGCCCAACCTGGTCGTCGCGGTGATCGGCGGCCTGGTGATGGGGGCCGGGCTGTCGCTGCTGTTCCCGGCGCTGACGCTGGTCGTGATGGACAACACCGAGAAGGCCCAGCACGGCACGGCGCTGGGCATGTACACCTCGTTCTGGGATCTCGGCCTGGCGGCCGGGGCGCCGCTGGCCGGCTTCATCGCCGGCCTGTGGGGCTATCCCGCGATCTACTTCGTGATGCTGGCGCTGGCGGTGGTATCGGGCTTGCTGGGCAGCCAGAAGGCGGTGCAGCAGCGCTTCGTGGCGTCGCTGCACCCGGCGGCGCACGGCCCGGGAAGCGCCTGACCGCCGCGGAGCGAACGCCGCCGCGATCCCAACCGACGCGCGCTGTTCGGCGCGCCGATTGCAAATGGTCGACGGTGCGCTGCTTCACCCGCCTGGCCGCGTTCGTCGCGCGCTGCTGCAGCGCAAGGATTTCGGTCAAACTAGCCACTCTGTTTGACACCACCTCATCCAGATTGACGAAAGGGTGGCGCCGCACGCAGGGTATACTTGACAACCATCGGGACGCGTGTAATAACTGTGTGTGCTATAGGGTAGTGCTCGTCTATGGTGTGGGCGTTAGGATATCTCGTGTTCAAAAGATGCCTCTTTGCAGCGCTCGCACTTTCTGCGAGCGTTCTTACCGCCTGCGGTGGGTCGACAGCGACGGATGTCGCGCCCGATCCGCAACACCGTTCGGCACAATCGATGTACAACCCGAACAATCCGCCGGATCCGGGATGCGGTGCGAGCCAGCAGAACTGCAATCCGGTGCCGGTCGTTCCGGTCAACCCTGGAACCGGCCTGTCAAGACGATCCCTCGGCCTGCGCTACGCCACCTCCATCGCCCGCACCGACCGGTGTCGCGTTCTCCGGCAAACCGCAGGACGGGCAAAAGTGCGGCCTAGGTTCGAATGGGCTGGATATCGGGCAATATATCGGGGTTATAAACACGAACAACCAGCCTGTTGCCCAGTACGTAGCGAATGAGAACGCCATCGTCGGCGGTTCGGCGCAAATGACCATCATCTCGCCGACGCAGGTTGCAATCAGTACACCCGTACTCGGATGGATCTATAAAGACCAGACCGGTCATTTCCGGGTATCCCAAAATGTCGATCGGGCGCCCAGTTTCAGCGTCGGAGTGAACGCCTGGTTCGCCTCGTTCGCGATCAGTAGCAAGTCGGACGGGAAACCACACTATGTCGGGCCCAATCCTCCTGTCACTAACCAAAATGAAACGACTATGACCTGCTGGCCCCAGACGAATACGGCATGGGCGTGAAAAGAGTCGTCACGGCGGCGTTGTTCGCGGCTGTAGCGCTGCTCTCCACGGTTCGTGCGGATGCGGCGACGGTCGACTGCCGATCCAATCCGCATCAAATCGGCGCTTTCTTGGCTCGCTTCAGGCTGACACCGGCGAGTGCGCCGAGCGAAGCCATGACAGTCGACGTATTGCGGATCAGTGCGTCGGCAGCGCCTCGGACGACACTGGGCTGGCTCTACCTCGATCAATACGGAAACCGCTGGATCCAAGCCGTAGCCCGAGCCGTCTACGGTTCGATGGAACGCTTCCAACGTTCCAGGCCGCACTTCGCGTGACCGGCGCCGCACAATACATGCCCGCTCCGACCACGTTTTCCGTCCCGGACATGACTCTGGAACGCTGCGGGCGCGTATTCGCGCCATAGCCAACGAACGGCTCCAGAGCCGCCATCTCGATCGACGCAGTAAAGCCAAACCCCGAAAAGCGTCTGGCGGCGACGAAGCGAAGGGGCCTCGATGCCTCGCCGACTCGAAGTCCACCTCGTCGACGCGTTCAGCGCGACGCCGCTGCAGGGCAACGCCTGTGCCGTCGTGCTGGACGCGCGCGGCCTCGACGACGACGACATGCAGGCGATCGCGCGCGAGACCAACCAGTCCGAGACGTCGTTCGTCTTCCCGGGCGACGGCGAAGCCGATTTCACGGTGCGCTACTGGACGCCGATCTTCGAGATTCCGCTGGCCGGCCACCCGACCGTCGCGACCACGCACGCGCTGCGCGAGAGCGGCGTGATCGCGCCCGAGCGCGCGCTGGTCAAACTGAAGATGCCGGCCGCGGTCGTGCCGGTGACGATCCGGCCGCAGGCCAGCGCGGTCTACGCGATGTCGCAGCCGCCGCCGATCTTCATGCGGACCGTGCCGCGGGCCGACATCGCCGCCGGGCTGGGCCTGCACGACGCGGACGTACTCGCGGGAACGACGCCGCAGACGGTCAGCACCGGTGCGCCGCAGCTGATGGTCGCGCTGGCCTCGCGCGCGGCGCTCGACCGCTGCGACCCCGACCGGCGCGCGCTGTTCCGGCGCGCCGACTGCGAGTGGTCGTCGGTGCACTGCTTCATCCGCGGCGACGGCGCGCCGGGCGACGAAGAGGCGGCCCTGGTCGCGCGCAATTTCGCCAACGACGGCGACGTGCCCGAGGACCCCTTCACCGGCTCGGCCACGGGCAACATGGCGGCCTACTGCGCGCGCTACGGCATCGTGGATGCGCGCGCGTACGTGGTGCACCAGGGCGCGTACGTGCAGCGCCCGGGCCGGGCGGAGATCGAGGTCGGCGGCGAGCCGCCCGACGCGATCGGCCGCATCACCGTCGCCGGCTCCGCGGTGACGACGCTGCGCGGAACGCTGTTGCTGTGAGCGTGCCGCGGCCCGACGGCGGCGCAGGGGCGGCGCGGCGCATCCTCGTGCCGTACCACCACGCCGAAGCGCTGCCCGCGCTGGCCGAGGCGTTCGCCGCCGACGACGCGGTGGTGGTGTCGAAAGGGCCGCCGGGCATGATGCTCGCGCGCCTCTACGAACAGGTCGCGCGGCGCGTCGCCGCGGCCGACGGGCCGGTCGTGGTCGCGAGCGGCGACTGCACGACGGCGCTGGGCACGGTCGCCGGCCTGCAAGCGCGCGGGCTGGAACCGGGCGCGCTCTGGCTCGACGCGCACGGCGACTTCCACAC
>CAXTNU010000047.1:0-12028 GCA_964245595.1 uncultured bacterium
GTGTAGACCGGCGTGGTCGCCGTGTTGAGATATTTCGGCTCGGCGTCGCCCAGCGCGCGGCCGCCGAAGGCGATCGTCTCGCCGGTGGTGGCGAAGGTCGGGATCATCAAGCGGCCGCGGTAGAAATCATAGAAGCCGCCGCGCTGGCTGGGCTTGAGCAAACCGGCTTTGGCCGCGAGGGCGGGGTCGACGTCGCTGCGGCGCAGCTCGTCGACCAGCCCGTCCCACGAGTCGGGCGCGTAGCCCAGCGCGAAGCCGGCGATCGTCTCGCGCGTGATGCCGCGCCGCTCGCAGTACGCGCGCGCCTGCGCGCCCTCGCGCTCGTCGAGCAGCATGCGCCCGAACCACGCCCGAGCGACGTCGTTGGCGTGGTAGATCGCCTCTTTCTCGCTGCGCGCGCGGGCCGCGCGCGGGTCCTCTTCTTCCAGCGCGACGCCGACGCGCTTGGCCAGCATCCGCAGCGCGTCGGGAAAGGTCAGGTTCTCGTGCTTCTGCACGAAGGTGAACACGTCGCCTTTCGCGTCGCAGCCGAAGCACTTGTAGAAACCCTTGTCGGGGTGGACGTGGAACGAGGGCGAGTTCTCGCCGTGGAACGGGCACAGCCCGACCAGGTCGTTGCCGCGCTTGCGCAGGCTGACGTAGGCCCCGATGACTTCACCGATGTCGGTGCGCGCGGCGATCTCTCGCTTGACACCATCGTCGATCCGCACGAAACATACGTTCGACGGTACGCCTGTGCCTTCCTCAACCGGCTCCGAGGACGCTCCGACGTGCAGCCCGGAGGATCAACCTCCTCCAGCGGCTAACATATCCACTGCTGTTCGAGTCTGCACGCCACGTCGGGTGACGGAGGTGGTATGAACGATTCAGACACTCGGTATATCTGCCCCAGCTCGCTCGCGAGCGGAGACGCCGTTCTCCTGGGCGTCCGCGATGCCGATGGCCGGCTCACGTATCTCGCGCCGGCAGTCCACGTAGATGCCGAAGAAAACCGCGCGCTGCGCGAGAGGTTCGACGATCCCGGCGTAGCGTTGCGCTTCGCCGCGCCGTGCGTCGAGGGCAAGTGCGCGCGCTGGACCGGTTCGCGCTGCGCCGTGATCGATTCCGCCTTGACCGGCCCGGAGCGGGAGGCCGGGCCGGCGCTTCCCGCATGCTCCATTCGCTCTTCGTGCCGTTGGTTCGCGCAACAGGGCCGCACCGCGTGTACCGCCTGTCCGGCCATCGTCACGAAGCCCGGGGTGGCCCCCTTGTGTGCGCGGGCGGGCTGTGGGGGGGGGGCCGCATGCCGCTACCTCGCGGTCAGTAACTCGTTCACGAACGCCGCCGCATTCGCCCCGGTGGCGTTGATGAAGCTGCCGCGCAACGGACCGACGGCGTATTTCTCTTGCGGCATGGTTCTCATCGGGACGGGCGGCGCGGAACAGCCCCCACCGCATCCATGGCATCCTGCCTCGGTAATATCGTGCCGTTTCAGCACCGTTAACTGCTCGATCTCGAAGTCCACCCGATTCCTCCAATCAGTAGGAGAAGAAAGACTCCACGCGCCGAACACCTACCGTCGATCGACAAGGCTTTGCGCTTAACCGACGAGCATCGTTGGCCCGAGAAGCTTTTCCAGAGTACCCCAACCCGTCAGCGCTGTCCAGTCCGCAAACGCCATACGAAGCCGGATCGCGTGCGCGAAGAGAGTCATGAAACCCAAACGCATCTACGATCCGATCCACCGTTTCATCGAGCTCGACGCGGGCGAGGTCGCGCTGCTCTCGGCGCCCGAGGTACAGCGCCTGCGCCGGCTGCGCCAGCTGGGTTTGGCGTACCTGGCCTTTCCCTCGGCCGAGCACTCGCGCTTCTCGCACGCGCTGGGCGCGCTGGCGCTGGGCACGCGCGTGTTCGACGCGCTCGTGCTGCACTCGCCCGAAGCCTTCGGCTGCGCGCGCGAGATCGGCGCGCAGCGCGCGCTGCTGCGCGCCGCTCTGCTCGTGCACGACCTGGGCCACGGGCCGTTCTCGCACGCCTGCGAAGCGGTGCTCGGGGTGCGCCACGAAGCGCGCACCCGGGCCCTCCTGGACCGGCCCGCGCTGCGCGAAGCGATCGCCGCGCTGGACGTCGACCCCGACGCGGTGCTCGGGCTGATCACCGGCGCGCCCGAGGCCGACCCCGTGCTGCGCGAGCTGGTCAGCGGGCCCAACCTCGACGCCGACCGGATGGACTACCTGCTGCGCGACGCGTACTTCACCGGCGTCACGGTCGGCAACTACGACGCCGAGCAGCTCGTCGCGTCGCTGCGCGTGCTCGATCTGGGCGGGCGGCGCGAGCTGGGCGTCGACGGGCGCGGCACGGTCGCGCTGGAGTCGTTCGTGCTGGCCCGCTACATGATGTTCGCGACGGTGTATTTCCACCACACCACGCGGGCCTTCGAGGGGGTGCTGCGCGAGGTGCTCGAGCGGCTCTGGCCCGATCCGCGCGCGCTCGACGACGTGAACGAGTTCCTGGCCTGGGACGACTTCCGGGTGCTCGACGCGATCCGCGGCCTGGCCGGCGAGGACGCGCGCGCGCTGCGCGAGCGGCACACGCTCTACGGACTCGCCGCGGAGTTCAACGCCGAGCACGACCTGGGCACGTATGCCGCCTGCGACGCGGCGCTGCGCGCGCGCTGGGGCGACGCGGTCTGGAGCGACTCGCAGGAGCAGCTGCTGCACCGCTTGCCGCTCGGCACGGCGGGCACGGTACCGACCGTGCGGGTGCGCCTGATGGGGCGGATCGTCGACGCGCGCGACGCCTCCGACCTGATCGCCAAGCTGTCGGGCAAGGCCTACTGGCGCAAGCTGTTCGTGCGCACCGACGTGGCCTCGGTGGACGAAGCGCGCGCGATCTGCGCCGACATCATCGCGACCGGCGGTCAGCCGCGGCTGTTCTGATCCTCGTCGGCCGCCGCGAGCAGGGCGTCGGCGACGTCCTCGGCGCGCGCGCCGGGCTTGACGACCAGCACCCGCATGCCGCCGGCGCCGCTGGCCGCCACGGTCGTGGCGCGCTTGGGGCAGACGTCCAGGCACGAGCTCGCGACGACCCGCACGTCGCGCCGGCCGCGTTCTTTGAGCACCCGCTTGAGCGCCTTGCGCAACGGCTTGGGCTCGCCCGCGCACTCTTTGCAGACGGCCAGCAGGGTGGCGTAGCGAACCCGCGCCGGGTTGAGGCCGCTCAGCTCAGCCCTCGTTCGGGCGTCCCGGCCGGGCCGCGATTGGCCCGGCAGGTCTCGTGCCCGCAGTTGCAGTTCACGCTCGGAGTCGCCGCGCCGCGCTCGACGTCGGCCGCCTCGACCGTGTGGGCCGAGCACCACTCGCTGCACGGGCCGGCGCTGATCAGGTCGTTGCAGCCGCACGACACGCTCAGGCACTGGTGCGCGGGGGCCGGCGGCGGATCGATCGAGGCGCTCATCCTTGGGCGATACCCTGCTCCGCTCGCTTCAAACCGCCGCCGCTCCACGGATTTCTCCACACCGTCCACCGCCGCGCCGCTAGGAGCCGCTCGGCTGGACGACCAGCGTCACGAACCGCTCGGGACCGATCGCCGCCCGTACGGCGTCACGCACTTGCGCGGGTGATGCCTCGACCGCGTAGCGCAGATCGCGCGCTTCGTCGGGGCGGGAAGGGTCGACGGCGTCGGCGAGCAGCTGGGCCGCGGTCAGCTCGAGGCTCTCTCGCGCGACCGGGAGCGCGTTGAGCATCAGCGCCTTGGCATAGCGCAGGCGGGCCGGCGACACCGGCTCGCGCGCCATGGCGCGCAGGTCGCGCGCGACGATCGCCTGGATCTCGCTCACCCGGTTCGCGTCGCACCCGTATTCGATCGTCAGCAGCGCGCGCCCGCGCTTCGCGCTCACGTTCGAGCCGACGTAGTACACCAAGCCGCGCTCGCCGCTCAGGTCGCGGTACAGCTGCGACGCGTAGAAACCGCCGGTCAGCAGCGTGTTGGCGAGCTGGAGCGCCGCGTAGCGGCGCGTGCCCGCCGCCACGTCGAGCACCTGAACCATCTTGACCGCCGCCTGTTGGCGGCTGCCGTCGGGCACCCGGATCGTCCGCGCGCCGTTGAGCGGGATCGGGTCGGTCTTCGGCCGCGCTGCGACCGTACCGGCTCCGCTCCCGGGCGCCCAGCCGCCGAAGAACCGCTCGAAGGCGCGCCGGACACGCGCCACGTCGACGTCGCCCGCGACAACGATGGTGGTCGCTTGCGGCCGATAGGCGGTGCGGTACCAGTTCCGCGCGTCGGCCAGCCGCAGCGAGCGCAGCCCGCCGGCGCTCGCCCGCACCCGTTCGGCGTCTCCCGCCTGGTAGAGGGCGTCGGACAGCGCGCCCTGCCCGACCGTGTCCGGCGCGTGCGCATTCTGGGCCACGGTCCCGGCGGCGTTGGCCCGCGCGAGCTCGAAGGCGCGGGGAGAAAAGGCCGGGTAGCGCAAGCCCTCGGCCAGCAGCGCCAGGCCGGGCTCGAAGTACGCCGGCTGCACGTCCAGGCCGAAACGGTTGCCGAAGGTCAGGTCGGCCGAGATCGCGTCGGCGCGGCGCGCGAACTCGCTCTCGCCGTGCAGAGCCGTCCCGTGACCGAGCAGGTTGCCGACCAGCGAAGCGACGCCGAGCCGGCTCGCCGGCTCGCTGCGCGCCTCGTCGTACTGGACCGTCCCGCGCACGACCACGCTGTGCGCGTAAGGCAGCCGGTCGACGACGACCCGCAGGCCGTTCGCCAGCCGGAACGACGAGGGACGCTGCGCCGGCTGCAGGGACGGGTGCGCGACGGCCTCGCGCGCGAACGCGGGCAGCGCATCGTGGTGGTCGAACGCCGCGCGCGTCTCGTCGCGCACCTTGCCGGCGTCGACGTGGTAGACCGCTCCGCGGCTCGGGCGGGCGATGCCGACCGAGGCCGTCGAGCCGTCGAACGCGGTCCGCAGCACGCGCGTGACGTCGGCGGCGCGAACCGCCCGGATCGCCCCGAGGTCGTCCGCCGGCGTCCGGCCTTCGACCGCGAGCGCCTGGCTCCAGGCGCTCGCGACGCCCGAGATCGAGCCGTAGCTCTGGGCCGTCTGGGCGATCTCGCGCTGTTTGGCCGCTTCGACGAGCGCGGCCGGTACGCCGTCCCGCGCGTACCCCGCCAGCGCCGCCTGCGCGCCGCGCACCGCTCGCTCGACGCTGTGCCCGACCGGAACGCCCAAGCCGAGGAAGCCCAGGGACGCGGCCGGGAACGGGTAGCACTCGACGACGTTGAACAGCGCGTCCCCGCGCCGAACCTGTTCGGCCAACCGGCTGCGGTCGCTGTTGAGCACGTCGAGCGCGATGCGCGCCGCGGCGTAGTCGGGGCTGGCCAGTCCCGGCAGCCGGTAGCCGATCATCGCGAGCGCGAACGGCTCGTCGCTGCGGTCGTAGAAGGTCGACGCCCGCAGCGGCTGCAGCGCGACCGGGGCGTGCGCCGGCACGGGCCGGGCCGGAATCGCTTCGAACAGCCGCCTCGCGTTCGCCAGCGCCGCCGGCGGGTCGACGTCGCCGACGATCACCAGCACGGCGTTGTTGGGCCGGTACCAGCTCCGGTAGAAGCGGCGCAGGCGCGCGGTGTCGATCTGCTGCGCGAACGACGTCACGGTGCCCAAACCTTCGTTCGCGTACGGGGTGCCGGCCAGAACGCGGTGCAGCAGCCGCACGTAGAGCCGGTACGTGACGCTGCTGTCGTCGCGCCGAATCTCTTGCGCCAGCGTGCCCTGCTCGCTGCGCCAGGCGGACGGTGAGAGATCGAGGCCGGCCGCCCGTGAAGCCTCGATGGTCAGCGCGGCGTCGAGAAAGCGGGCCGGAACCTCGAAGAAGAACTGCGTCGCCTCGCTCTCGGTGTAGGCGTTGAAGTTTCCGCCCAGCACCGCCATCGTATCGGCCAGCTGGGTGTCGGAGATGCCGCGGCTCCCGCGGAACATCATGTGTTCCAGCCCGTGCGCGGTTCCGGTGACCGTCTCGTCGTCGGAACCTACTTTGTACGTCATCCAGGTCGCGGCGACCGGAGCGAGCGGGTCGCGCACGACGATTACGTCGAGGCCGTTCGCAAGCCGTGCGCGCAGCACGCTCGCTGGCGCGGGCGAGAGGCCGGCCGCCGCGGCGCCGCCGCACTGTGCCGTCACGACCAGGGCCAGGAATACGCGCGCGAGCGCGGACAAGGAGAAGCGCATCAGAAGTGCTCGATGTATTTTACGATCCAGCGCTGGATCGTGACCTGAGATGACGGTGCGCCGTAGTCGACGTACAGTTCGGAACCGCCCCTGTAGCGGCGGTGGAAGCTGCCGGCGAGGTTCAGCCCGGGGGCGGCGAATCCACCCGTGCCGGTGATCCGGCGCAGCGAGACCGAAGCGTTGGAGTCCGCCCCGAACGAACGGCCGGCGGTGAGGCGCACGAGCTGCTGTCCGTCCCTGAACGCGGGTGCCCGCTCGATCGTTCGGTCGTACTCGGCCGAAGCGAAGACCGTGCTCGACAGGTTGTGGGCGGTCGAGAGCGTCGTCTCCTGGAGATAGACCGGTACCAGCGGCGCACCGTCGCGGGCGACGGTGAACGGCCCGAAGTAATAGGAGGCGTCGAGCGGGGTGGGCGTGCCGTCGCGGTACCCGACGCTGACGACGTGCTGGTTGAACGGCACGGTGAAGGACGGCCCGTAGAACGGGTAGCCCACCGCCGCGTTGCCGCCTTGGTAGAAGCGGATCGAGCTGGTCGAAGGCCCCCCGCTGAAGTGCAGGCCGTTGGTGAGCACGACGTCGGCCGCGAGCGCGACGTCGGCCTCGTGCACGGCCCCGCTGCCGTCCACGAAGCGGTCGGCCAGGACGTTCACGTCGTAGCTCTTGAGCAGTCCCTTGCGGCCGGCGCCGCTGGTATCGAGGAAGATGCCGGGGCCGCGCACGTCCGAGAGCGCGGTGTAGCCGTCGAACGGGTTCCACTGCGCGCCCACCGCGCGGTAGAACGCGTTGATCTCGAAGTTGGGGTGCTGGATGTCGATGAAGTCTTCCGTTTTGGTCGCGTCGCGCGGCGAGGTGACGCCGCTGCCGCTCTCGGCCCCGTAGCTGGCGCGGTAGATCAGCCCGGTGTGCAGGTTGTGCCCCGCGACGCCGAAGTCGGCCGAGGCGTCGCTCCCGACCCGCCCGTCGCCGGTCGCAGCACCGAGGTCGTGGTGCGCCGAGACGCCGTTGAACCACCACTCGAAGCCGCGGTCGGAGGAAACGCGGCGCAGCCCGTACACTTGGTCGTGGAAGCCGCTGCCGGCGAACGCCATCGCGCCGAAGGCTTCGTGGCCGCTGAAGCCCTCGGTCTTCACCCCATACTGCAGCGCGTACACGTCGGGCGAGTAGAACAGCGTATTGGGCGCGGACGTCGTCGCGAACGTGCGTGAAGGCTGATAGCGCTCGGCGCCTTCGGCGAAGAACGCCCGGTTGTCGACCAGGCGCTGGCGGAACTCTTGCGGAGCGATCGTGAGCTGGTCGCTCTCCACGTTGGAGAAGTCCGGATCGAAGGCCCCGACCAGGCTGACGTTCTTTGACAGGACGGCCTTGGCGTCCAGGCCGATCGGCTTGACCTGGTCCTGGAACGGCACGCCGGCCGCGCTGAGGAACGTCGTTCGGCCGCCGCCCGCGCCGGCGATCCCGTAGACCTCGCCGCGCACCTTCGGCTCGGGCCGGCCCGAGCTCAGCTCGAGGTGTTCGACCGGCTGCCAGTAGCGTGCGTCGGCGAAGCGCGGCCAGCCGGCGGCCGAATCCTCCATCACCGCGTTGTACGCGAACGACTGGTTGTCGGCGCGGCCCGAGACGTGGCGCACGAAGTTGATGCGCGGGTCGCGCCCGGCCTTGAGGTACGGCCGCACGATGCTCCACGGCACGTCGAGCACCGCCACCCAGACCGAAGGCGACACCTGCTTGGCATCCGCTCCCCAGACGGGGTTGAAGCGAGCCGACTCGCTCGACTGCTGGTACCGCACGGCGCGGGGCGTGGTCTCGAAGTAGAACACGCTCTGCCCGTCGCCGCCGGCGTCGATTCCGACCCCGACGTAGTCGTCGACGCCGAACCCGAGCCCGTTGGTGCCCTGCGTCGCGGTGATCGGGATGCCGTCCTGCGTGCACGCGAACCGGACGTAGAGCGCCCGTGCGTCGTACGCGAACCGAACCGTCGTCTCGCCCTCCGCCGCGCGCCGCAGGGTGACCGAGGACATGGCGCGCGCCGTCCCCGCGCCGTCCCAGGCGCGCTCGTCGCCGAGCAGGTCGGCGCCGGCGGCGAAGTGCGCGCGCGGCACGGCCAAGCCGCCGTCCGCCGCGGGCGCCGGGCCGGAGGAGAACACGGCGAAGGCCGTGACGAATGCTGTCAGGACGAGACGAGACCGGTTCATGCGACCATCCGCCTTGGGCTCAGGGTTCGAGTTCTTCGGCGTAGGAGCGGAGCGCGCGGCCGTACTCCAGCGCCGAGCCGTCGCACGCTGGGTGCAAGAGCGCGTCGAGCAGCCCGCGCAGCGCGCCGCGCCGGTCGCCCGCCGAGTATTGCGTCAGCGCGAGGAACGCGTGAATCGCGGCGGCGCCGGGGAACGCTCGCAAGCCTTCTTCGAGGAGCGCCGCGGAGCGGTCGAGCCGGCCCAGGTTGCGCAGCGTGCTGCCGAACTGCGCGTAGAGGCGTATCCGGTCGTCCGGCGCGAGCGCCGCCAGGCCGCCGTACACGCGCTCGTACTCTCGTGCGGCTTCGTCCTCGCGCTCCAGGTAGTCCAGCGCTCCAGCGTACTGGAAGCGGGCCTCCACGTCTTCGGGGCGCTCTCGCACGAGCGCCTCGAAGACCGCCAGGCCGCGGCGCACGTCCTCGTCCGCTTCGCTCTTGAGCAGCGCGAACGCCTGATCGTACGCCGTCTGGTCGCTCATCTGCGGATCTACGCGGAGGCCGCTTCCAAGCCTTCGCGCACCCGGAGCTGGCGCAGCTGGCCGTTTTCGTCGGTGACCTGCACGACCAGCGGCGTACCGACCTCGGGCGGGCGCTGCGTCAGCGACTGCTGAGCCTCGGCCTGGGCGAGGTAGAACGCGTCCGATACCGCTTTGTCGCTGACGCGATACGTCGGGAAGTCGGGCCGGCTCACCGGCCAGTCGAAGATATCGTTGCCCGGCAGATAGGTCGTTTCGTCGTCGCTGCGCGTCTCGGGCCGGTTGACGGTGAAGACGTTCTCGAGACCGTCGAACGCATGCGCCACGCCGTTGGGAATCTGGAGATAGCGCAGCGCCGAGGGGTGGAACGCGATCGTCTTCTTGGCGTGGTGCGTCGGCGAGCCTTCGCGGCAGTCCACGAACGTCACCGTGACCTCCTGATCGCTCGGGCCGAGAAAGGTCAGGCGGTCGACCTGGCCCAGGTGGATGCCGTACGCGTCGTGCGCGTAGTGCTCGGTGCCGTGGTCCACCACGTAGAAAGGACTGTGGTCGAGCAGCGGGACGAAGCCCGACTCGGCGCCGCTCCAGACCACCAGGTGGCGAGCCCAGCCCAGTCCTTCGATCTCCTCGACCGGCTCCCAGGCCGGAACCGAGGCGCCGGGCGCGAGCTCCATGCGGATCTTCAGCCGAACCGGCTTCTCGTCGATGACGACGTCCTGGATAGCGGGATAGGAGTGCGTGATCTTGGGGATGTTCTCGCGCTGGAGGTTCTCGACCATGCGGTAGAACGTCGCCGAGGCGCGCTCGGTGCACGGCTGGTAAGGCCGGATCACGTCGTCGGTCACGTCGAGCGGCAGGTTGATGACGTCGCTCTCGAAATTCCACTCCGTCGTTCCGTTCTCGATCTCTTCACGAGGCGGGAGGAGCAGCGCGTACGTGTTGACAGTGTCGACGTTCTGCAGGTTGAGGAAGGCGTGCGCGATGCCGGGCGGGATGCACAGCCGGCGCGCCGAGGTCGGGGCCCAAGTGTGTGTTACGCGGGATCCATACGTGGGAGAGCCTTTCCGGCAGTCGATGAAGAAACCGCGAATTTCTTGTTCCTCCGGGCCGAGGAATGTCAGACGGTCCTCTTGCCCGAGGTGAATGCCGTAGTGTTCGTAATCGAACGGCGTCTCGCCGTGAAACACGATGTTGGCCGGATATGTCGTACCGAACGGGACGACGAACGAGCGGCCGCCGTTGGGCGTGCGCCAGTTCTCCTCGAACCGCAGGCCGGCGATGCCGGACAGAGCAGCATGGTCCACCATGACGTCTGGATCCCGCGTAGCCATCACTTAGCCGATGACCTCGACCGAATAGCCGCGGTGCTTCGCATCACGGATGAGCTGGTCGAGGGTCTTGCCCTTGTGCGGCGAGATGACGGAGTCGACGGTGCGCTGCTTGATGCCGCCCATCGCGAGGATCTGGCTGTCGGTCGGTGCAGCGCTCACCGCGTGCGAGCTGACCGTATGCGCGAGCGCAGCGCCCTGGAAGGCGGTAGCGGCGACGCCGAGGGCAGCAATGAGCTTCGAAGCGACCGGCTTGCCGGACGTCTTCTGTGCCGCGGCGCCGTCTTCGTAGAGAGCCGCGAGCATGTCGTTGGCCATGGATGTCTCCAATCAGGCTGACGTGTGTCGTCGCGCACGAGCAATGCAGGCGCCAAGAACCGTGAGAAAAGCGTCGGCGCCGTGCTCTCTATAAGCGAGAGCCGTCGGGCGCCGAGGATTGGCTAACGTATTTTGCCTACACCGTGTACGCAGCGTGGGCGAATGATACTAGCGCCGGAATGACGATGTCAAGTAAACGCCGGCTATTCGTTTTCTCGCGACGGCGCGCTAATCGGCGTGCCGCGAACCAGGACTATCCCGAGCCGCCAGCTCATTAGCTCTGCATACCGAACCAGAACACGCGGCTCGTTTCGATATGAATCTCTTTCAACGCAGAGGAAGGCCAGCGAGCACATGGTGACGAGCGCGCAATTTCCCGCCGAGCACGCCGACGGAGCGTTCGTTCGCCAGGGCGACGCCTTCCGCGGCTGGGTCTCGGCCGACGGCGGCTCGGCGTTCCCGGCCGTCGCCGGGCGCTATCACCTCTACGTGTCGCTGGCCTGCCCGTGGGCGCACCGCACGATCGTCGTGCGCGCGCTCAACCACTTGGAAGCAGCGGTTGGAATGACGGTGGTCGACCCGATCCGCGACGACTCGGGCTGGGCGTTCCGCCCGGTTTCCGGCGCGTCGGCCGATCCGCTCAACGGCTTCCGGTATCTGGCCGAAGCGTATCGCGCGACCGACCGGCACTACCACGGCCGCGTCACCGTGCCGGTGCTGTGGGACGCTCAGACCAAGCGCATCGTCAGCAACTCCGACGACGACATCATGCGCATGCTCGAGACCGAGTTCGACGCGCTCGGCCAGCGCGAGCTCGACTTCTACCCGCTCGCGCTGCGGGCCGAGATCGACGCGCTCAACGAGCGCATCTACGAGACGGTCAACGACGGCGTGTACCGAGCCGGCTTCGCGACCACGCAGGCGGCGTACGAGGCCGCGGTGCGGCCGCTGTTCGCCACGCTGGACGAGCTCGACGCGCGCTTGGCGTCACGCCGCTATCTGTTCGGCGCCGCGCCGGTCGAGACGGACTGGCGGCTGTTCGTGACCCTGGTGCGCTTCGATGCGGTCTACAACGGCCATTTCAAGTGCAATCTGCGGCGCATCGCCGACTATCCGAACCTAGCGGGCTATTTGCGCGACTTGTACCAGGTGCCGGGCGTCGCCGCGACGGTCGATTTCGATCACATCAAGCGCCATTACTACGTCACCCACGACGAGATCAACCCGACCGGTATCGTGCCGCTCGGCCCGATTCAGGATCTCGCCGCGCCGCACGGGCGCGAGAAACTGGGCGGCCGTTCTTGACTCCGAGCGTTTGGGCGTGGTAAGACCGACGCACATGACCGCCGTTACGTCCTGGTCCTACCGGTACTTGTACGCCCGCACGAGCGTGTCGGCGCGGTAGGCCTTTGCCGTAACGAGTCCCCCACGGACTCCAACCGCAAGAGCCCCTCGCCGACGCGAGGGGCTCTTGCGGTTGGAG
>CAXTNU010000047.1:12038-16856 GCA_964245595.1 uncultured bacterium
CGCGCCCCCCCGGCACCCCACCCCCACCCCCCCGGCGCCGCGGCTGGGGGGTGTGCCGCTTCCGGAGAGCACGATGAGCACGACCAGTCCCGCCGCCGCCGAGCCCGCCTCGCCCGCCCTGACCTTGACCGCCGCCTTCGAGGGGATCGAGGGTTCGTACTCGCACGCCGTCCTCGCGACGTACGCTGCGGCGCGGGGGGTGGAGTTCGCGCCGGTCGGCTGCAGCTCGTACCGCTCGGTGGCCCAGACGGTGCTCTCGGGCAAAGCCGACCTGGGCCTGCTGCCGGTCGACAACGCGATCGCCGGCACGATCCGCGAAGGCTACGACGTGCTGGCCGAGTACGATCTCGACCTGCTCGCCCAGATCACCATGCGGATGGACCACAAGCTGCTCGGCGTGCCGGGCGCGACCCTGGCCGATCTGCGCGAGATCGTCTCGCACCCGGTCGTGCTGGGAGAGTGCGGGCGCTTTCTGAGCGGGCTGCGGAACGTGCGCCGGGTGCCGGTGCCCGACACCGGGATCGCGGCCCGCGACGTCGCCGCGGCCGGCGACAGCTCGCGCGGCGCGATCGCCTCGGCCGAAGCGGGCCGGCGCCATGGCCTCATCGAGCTGGCCTCGACGGTCGCCGACCATCCCGACAACTTCACCCACTTCATGCTCTTCCGGGCCCCCGATGCGCGCGGGCCGGCGGCCGACTTCGAGCCGGCCGCGGACGTTCGGGTTCGCAAGACTTCGCTCTCGTTCGCGGTGGCGGACCGGCCCGGGGCGCTGGGGCGCTGCCTGACGATCCTGGGCCAGCACGGCCTCAACGTCTCGAAGCTGGAATCCCGCCCGCGCCTGGGCAGCACGGCCCAGTACGAGTTCTACGCCGACGTCGACGGCGACGTGCGCGAGGAGCGCTTCGCCGCGGCCCTGCGCGCGCTGCGCACAGAGACGCAGGCGCTCCGCGTGCTGGGCAGTTACGATGCCGCGACCGCCCCGGCGCGGGTCCAGCGGCCGCGGGCGGGCGTGATCGACCACACCGTGCCGGTCGCCCCCAAGCCCGCCGCGAGGCCGTTCCCCAAGGTCAGCCGGGCCGACGTCGCCACTCGTGCCCGGGTCCAGGTCGGCAACGTCGTGGTCGGCGACGGGCACTTCGTGGTCATCGGCGGCCCGTGCAGCGTGGAATCGCGCGAGCAGATCCTGGTCACCGCCGAGGCGGTCGCCGCCGCCGGCGGCGTCATGCTGCGCGGCGGCGCGTTCAAGCCGCGCACCTCGCCGTATGCCTTCCAGGGGCTGGGCTGGGAAGGCGTGGAGCTGCTGGCCGAGGCCGGGCGGGCCAGCGGCCTGCCGGTGGTCAGCGAGGTGATGAGCATCGACCAGGTGGCGCGGATGGCGATCTCGGTCGATCTGCTCCAAGTCGGCGCGCGCAACATGCAGAACTTCGACCTGCTCCGGGCGGTCGGGCGCTGCGACCGCCCGGTCTTGCTCAAGCGCGGGATGGCAGCCTCGCTCGACGAGCTGCTGGCGGCGGCCGAGTACATCATGTCGGAGGGCAACCCCAACGTGATCCTGTGCGAGCGCGGCATCCGGACCTTCGAGACCGCGACCCGCAACACGCTCGACCTCTCGGCGGTTCCGGTGCTGCGCGAGCGCACCCACCTGCCGGTGCTGGTCGATCCCTCGCACGCGGTCGGGGTGCGGCGCTGGATCGCGCCGCTCTGCTCGGCCGCGAAGGCGGTCGGCGCGCACGGCCTGCTCATCGAGGTCCACCCCAACCCCGCCGAGGCCAAGTGCGACGCCGACCAAGCCCAGACGTTCGGCGACTTCCGCCGCATCATGAGCGATCTGGCCGGCATCCCGCTCCCCGTGCCGGCCTAGCCCGGAACGAGAGAAGCCCCGATCGCTCGGGGCTTCGTCGTTCGCGGGATCAGTGCCGGTGGTCGGCGTCCCGGTGGTGGTGCTCGAACTTGCGGTCGTGGCCGTTGAGGTTGCGGTGCCAGCCGTTGCGGTTGCCGTTGGTCCAGCCGGCGTGGTTGCCGTTCCAGCGGCTCGGGTTGCCGGTCCAGCGGTTCCGGTTGCCGTTCGCGGCGCCGGTGTAGCCGTTGGGATAGTACTTGCCGTTGACCCAGGTCGCGTTGCTGGCCGTGCGGCCGTAGTACTTCCCGTTGGTCCAGCCGGTGCGGTGGCCGTTGTTCCAGCCGGCGGGGTGGCCGTTGATCCAGCCGGGATGGTTGCCGTGGTTCTGGTAGGCGTGATGGTAGTGGACGTGATGGTCGGCGGCGGCGAGGGCCGGCTTGGCGAGCGCGCCGAGCAGCGAGCCGGCCGCGAACAGGACCGCCAGAGCGGTGATCGCGATGCGTTTGCGCATTTGACCTCCTAAGAGAGCGTGCGAATGAAGACGAGATGAAGAATGAGCCCGTGTTCCCAGAACGCGCGCCGCGGCGGCACCGTTCGCCGGCGGTCCCCGGCTGGTGCGCGCGAGCACAATCTCGACGGGGACCCAGCCGGCCGTGCGGAAATAGTGTCTTCCACCCAGGAGGACCGCACGCCATGCAGTTGACCGCTCCCGCCGCACCGCCCGTCATGTCGCCCGAGGAGCGCCAGACGCGAGTCGACCTCGCCGCTGCCTACCGGCTGGTCGCGCACTTCGGCTGGGACGATCTGATCTTCACCCACATCTCGGCGCGTATCCCGGGGCCCGATCACCACTTCCTGATCAACCCCTACGGGATGCTGTTCAGCGAGATCACGGCCTCGAGCTTGGTCAAGGTCGACCTCGAGGGCGCGAAGGTCGGCGACTCGACGTACGACATCAACCCGGCCGGTTTCACGATCCACAGCGCGGTGCACGCCGCGCGCGAGGACGCCCACTGCGTGATCCACCTGCACACCGTGGCCGGGGTCGGGGTCTCGTGTCAGGCGCACGGTCTGCTGCCGCTCAACCAGACTGCGATGCTGTTCAACGGCCAGCTCGCGTACCACGAGTACGAGGGGATCGCGCTGGACCTCGACGAGCGCCCGCGCCTGGTCGCCGACCTCGGGTCGAAGAATGCGCTGCTGCTGCGCAACCACGGCACGCTGACCGTCGGCCCGACGGTCCACGAGGCGTTCCTGACGATGTACTTCCTCGAGCGCGCCTGCGCGATGCAGGTCGCGGCGCTGGCCGGCGGCGCGGCGCTCCACGTTCCCGGCGACGAGGTGCAAGCGGTCGTGCGCCGCCAGGCGCAGTACGGCGTGCCGCAGGTGGCGCGGCTGGCCTGGGCCCCGCTGCTGCGCATGCTCGACGCCAACGACCCGAGCTACAAGAACTGAGCCCGCGCCGAGCGGGCTGGGCGGCGCTCGCGCTGATCGCGGGTGCGGGCGCTATTCCAACCCGAAGGCGGAGAAGAGCGGCGCTAGGGAGCCGGCGTCGGGCATCAGGATGAACTGGCCCGAGACGGCCGGGCCGTTCTCGAGGAAGCCGGACTCGATCAGGAAGACCTGCTGGTCGGGCGGGATGCTGGTGATCGCTTCGAAGGTCGCCTTGACCGTGCCCGAGGAGAGCGAGGGAATCGAGGGCAGCAGGTTGGTGCCGGTCAGCGACATCAGCGCGGTCAGATACGCGCCGGCGATGATGTTGCCGATCTCCTTGAGCGTCGAGTCGACGATCGAGTCGAACAGCGGCATGTCGCCCGCGATGCGGCTGATGAAGGTGCTCACGAAGCCCATCGCCTGAGCGCGGTCGAACAGCACCACGATCTGCCCGGGCGCGTCGCCGAGCACGCCCATGTGGATCGCGCAGACCGGCATGTCGCCCTTGCCGACGCGCGTGGTGAGCTCGGAAAAGCGCACGATCTCGATCGAGGGCTCGCTGATCCGCACCGTCGTGTTGAGCATCTGCGAGAGCGCGGTCGCGGCATGACCGGCGCCGATGTTGCCGACTTCCTTGAGCGCGTCGCGCTGCAGGTCGCTCAGTTCGAGCACGGTGGACATGTCAGGCGAGCACCTTTTCGAGCGTTTCGAGGATCTTCGGCGGCTGGAACGGCTTGGTGATGAACGATTTCGCGCCGGCTTGCACGGCTTCGACCACCAGCTGCTGCTGGCCCATCGAGGTGCACATGACGATCCGCGCGCTGGGGTCCATCGCGACGATCTGCTTGACCGCCGCGATTCCGTCCATGTCGGGCATCACCATGTCCATCGTGACGGCGTCCGGGCGGGTCGACTTGTACTTCTCGACCGCGTCGAAACCGCTTTCCGCCTCGACCACGGCGTAGCCGTTCTTGGTCAGGATGTTCTTGATCATCATGCGCATGACGACCGCGTCGTCTACGACCAGCACTGTCTTGGCAGCCATTGCTCTGATTCATCGGCCGATCGGCGCCGGTTCTGAAGCCGCGGCGAAGAAGTCGGCCAGCGGCAGCGAGCCGTCGAGCGCACTGAAGAAGCGCTCCGCCGCGACCGGGTTCTCGCGCAGGCCGGCCAGCAGCGCCTGGAGCGGGGGCGGCGGGAGGTGCAGCCCGGCCAGCTCGTGCTCGAACTCGTACAGCGGCAGCATGCTCGCGCCGCGCTCCCGCCCGTACGCGGCGCACGCCTCGTCGAGCGGGCGCCGGCCGCTCAGCCCGTCGTCGACCGCCCCCGCCAGCAGCTCCGCGCAGATGAGGGCGTCGCTCATGCCGTGCGCGAGGATCGGGTCCTTGTGGCAGCCGGCGTCGCCGACCAGCGCCCAGCCATCGCCGGCCACCTGCTTGGAGCGGTACGAGTAATCCTTGGTCGCGAAGTAGCCCGCCGCGCGCTTGCCCATCGAGACGCGCTTCTCGACGGCGGGGCAACGCTTGACCTCCTCCTCGTAGACC
>CAXTNU010000048.1:0-16834 GCA_964245595.1 uncultured bacterium
CGCGCCAGCCCGCGCGCCGCGCTCGCCCTGCCCCCCTCGCCCCCCGCCGCGGGCAGCGGCGGCGGCGGCAGCACGCCGTCGAACCCGCTCCCCGCGCCGGCGCCGGGCGCGCCCTCCGCCGTGCCGGTTCCCTCCTCAGCGCCGGTTCCGCCGTCGCCGGCTCCATCGCTGCCGCCGTCACCCGCTCCGTCGTCGCCGTCGGCCGGCGGCGCGCCGTCCGTGGCGGGCTGCCGCGTCTTTCCGGCCGACGACGCCTGGAACACCGACGTCTCGGGCGCACCCGTCGATCCCGCTTCCGCCGCGTATCTCGCCGGCATGAACGCCGCGTCGGCGTTCCTGCACCCGGACTTCGGCAGCAACCCGGCCTACGGCATTCCCTACACGTCGGTCGGCGCGGGGCAAGCGCGGGTGCCGATGACGTTCGACTACCCGAACGAGAGCGAGCCGGGGCCCTACCCGATCCCCGCCGACGCGCCGGTCGAAGGCGGGCCGAGCGCGAGCGGCGACCGCCACGTGCTCGTCGTCGACGCGAGCACCTGCACGCTCTACGAGCTGTACGCCGCCACCTACGTCGGACCAGGCTGGCACGCCGGCTCGGGCGCGGTCTTCGACCTGTCCTCGAACGCGCTGCGGCCCGACTACTGGACCTCCGCCGATGCCGCGGGCCTGCCGGTCCTCGCCGGCCTGGTGCGCTACGACGAAGCCGCGCAGCGAGGCGAGATCGACCACGCGCTGCGCTTCACCATGCGCCGCACGCAGCGGGCGTTCATCCATCCCGCGACGCACTACGCCAGCGCGTCGACCGATCCGGCGCTCCCGCCGATGGGCCTGCGGGTGCGGCTCAAGGCGAGCTACGACCTCACCCGTTTCAGCGGCGCGAGCCGGGCGGTGCTCGCCGCGCTCAAACGCTACGGCATGTTCGTCGCCGACAACGGCTCGGACTGGTACGTCAGCGGGGCCACCGACGCGCGCTGGAACGACGCCGAGCTCGATCAGCTCAAAACCGTTCCCGCAGCCGCCTTCGAGGTCGTGCGGACCGGGACGATCGTCCGCTAGAACGCGCGTTTTCGCGCTAGAACTTCACGATCGCCTGGGCGCCGATGCTCTGCACGCCGACGTTCCCCAACCCGGGTCCGGCACTGAAGACCGGCAGGTTGGAACGGTCGGCCCGGCCTTCGAGCCGGAACAGCAGCGCGCTCGAGGGCGCGTAGACGAGGGTGAGCGTGCCCTCGCGCAGGTGCTGGTCGTAGCCGGTGCGGTAACCGCCGCCGTCGGAGAACAGCTCACCGCGCAGGGCCGCGGAGAAGCGCGGCGTGAGCTGGTAGCTGACGTATCCCGCCGCGCCGCCCCAGTTCGCGGTGCCGACCGATCCGGTCGGCGTGCCGGTGCCGTCGAGCAGCGGCACGTTCTCCTGCCGGCCGCGGTCGCCGTTGACCACGAAGGTCAGCTTGGGCGTCGCGTGATAGGTCGCGACCGCGTCGAACAGCGTGCGGTGACCGGTCTTGTCCGAGAAGGGCACGTTGGCGATGCGCTCGGTGCCGGTGTAGGCTTGCGCGGTGACGGTCAGCGCGCTGCCGTTGTACGCCAGGCCGAACTCGCCGGTGCGCGCGCCGGTGCCGTTGCCCTTGAGGTTGTCCCAGCCGTTGTCGACCCCGACGGTCGCCGAGAACAGGGCGGTCGGCGCGTAGATTCAGCCGCGCGCCGGTGTGCGTGAACGGCACCGCGAAGCCGAACAGGACCGAGCGCGACACGTTGAGGTTGGCGGGGTCCTCGATCACTTCGGCGCCCGCCAGGGTGGCGAACTTGCCGGCTTGCAGCGTGAGCGGTCCGCCGGTGTACGACAGGTAGGCCTGGGTGACGTCGAACGCGTCGCCGGCCAGATCGGGATACGAAGCGATGACGTCGGCGTTGGTGCCGGCGGTCAGCTCGAGCTTGCCGCCCAGCGTTCCGTTCTTCTGCAACTGCACGCTGAGCGCGTTGAGCAGCGGCTGGCGGTCGAGGTTGTCGAACGTGCGCGAGCTCGCGCCGTTGGCGAACGCCGGCGTGTGGTTCGCGAACGCGGCGAACGACGTTGCGGCGAAGCCGGACGGCACCCACGCTCGCGGTGAAGGCGAGGGCGACGGGAGCGCGCTCGGGTTCGGTGCGGGGCTGACGGTTTGCGCGAGGGCTGGAACGGTGCCGAACGCGCATGCGGCGGTGAAGGCCGCGGCGAGGTACTTCAAACCTCCTCCTTACGGTGTGTGAGAGCAGCAGTGTGCGAAAGGAAACGAAAAACCGTGCGGAGCGCGCACTCCGCACGGCTTCGAGGTCGGGAAGACGACGCCGGTGCGCGGCTTAGGCCGCGGAGGGCATCGCGTCGGGCAGCGCGGCTTCGGGAAGCACGACGGGCTTCGGGCTGGCGGGCAGCACGAACCACGAGATCACCAGGGCGAAGAACGCGATCATCGAGACCAGGATTTCCATGGGGTTCTCCTTCTGCGTCATGACGGGCTGTAGGCGATTTCGGAATGCTGCGAGAGGTCCAGCCCCATCGCTTCCTCTTTTTCGGAGACGCGCAGCGGGACGAACACGTTGACGATCTTGAGGATGACGAAGGTCATCACGCCGCTGAACACCCACGATGCGGCGACCGCGATCAGCTGGATCCCCAGCTGGCCCGGATTGCCGTAGAACAAGCCGTTGGCCGCACCCGAGTTGATGGCGGTGGTGGCGAACAGGCCGGTGCAGATGGCGCCGACCGTGCCGCCGACGCCGTGCACCGCCCACACGTCGAGCGCGTCGTCGACCTTCATCTTGTCGCGCAGCTGGACCGCGCCGTAGCAGACGACCGATACGACCATTCCGATGAGGATGGAGGCGGCGGGCGTGACGTAGCCCGCGGCCGGCGTGATCGCGACCAGTCCGGCGACCGCGCCGGCCGTCGCGCCGACCACGCTAGGCGTGCCCTTGAAAGCCCACGACAGGGTGAGCCAGGTCAGCGCGGCCATCGCCGCGGCGGTGTTCGTGTTCACGAAGGCGCTGACCGCGAGGCCGTTGGCCGCCAGCGCGCTGCCGGCGTTGAAGCCGAACCAGCCGAACCACAGCAGCGAGCAGCCGAGCACCACCATCGGGATGTCGTGCGGCTCGACCTCTTCTCCGGTCCGGTGGGTGATGCGCTTGCCGAGCACCCAGGCCGCGACCAGCGCCGACACGCCCGACGAGATGTGAACCACCGTGCCGCCCGCGAAGTCGAGCGCGCCCAGCTTGCCCAGCCACCCGCCGTGCCCCCACACCCAGTGCGCCAGCGGGTCGTAGACGAACGTCGCCCACAGCAAGCTGAACAGGACGAACGCCTTGAAGCGCTTGCGCTCGGCGAACGCGCCGCTGATCAGCGCCGGCGTGATGACGGCGAACATCATCTGGAACACCATGTAGGCCTGATGGGGAATCGTCGCGGCGTAGTCTTTGTCGGGCGCCACCGTCACGTGGTTGAGGCCGACCCACGAGAGGTCGCCGATGATGCCCAGGCCCTTCCAGTCCGGGCCGAAGGCGAGCGAATAGCCCCACAGCACCCACTGCACGCTGATCAGGCAGAGGATGAAGAAACTGTGCATCACGGTCGAGAGCACGTTCTTGCGGCGCACGAGGCCGCCGTAGAAGAACCCCAGCCCCGGCGTCATCAGCATGACGAGCGCCGCGGATGCCAGTACCCAAGCGGTGTCGCCCGCGTCGATCTTGTCCACGCAGCCATTCTAGGCGCTGCGAACCAGCGCGCCATTGGGGAATTGGCGAACGATTCGTGCGCCCGGCACGACGTGTGTCGGCGACGCTCGTCGGCGCGCACGATTCGGTCCGACAGGATGACCGACGCGCGCCGCCGCGCGCTAGCCAAATGGCGAAACGGCTAGCGGCGGGCGGTGGTGTCGCGGACCAGCAGCTCGTGGACGTCTTCGGAAGTCACCCAGCCGTAGCGGCCCTTGTTGGGGCCGTTTTGGATCCGGACGCCGATCGCGTCCTCGAGATCGCTCGCGTACTTGGAGTGGATGGCGCCGGGCGCGCACTGCACCACCATGGCCCGGGTGCCGGGCTTGGCCAGCAGCGAGTGGGCCAGGACGTCGCGCGTGTCCTTCCAATAGCCGGCCGCGTACTCGACGGCGCGCTGCTTGCTATCCCAGACGAAGACGTCGGGATCGAGGTCGGTGGACTTGAGGGAGACGGCCTGGCCGACGCCGAGCGCGCACGGCACGGCAAACGCCGGGACGCTCAACGCGGCGAACAGAGCGGCTGCCCCGAGGACGCGGAGGACCACGACCCGCGTTGCGACGGCGGTCCGCAGCGGTCCTTTCGTGGCCGTGATACGATGCCGGGACACCGTGAAGAAACTGTCCCGCACGCTCCTAGCCGGAGCCGGCGTCGCGGGCGGCTTGGCCGCTACGAATCGCGCCCTCCAGAACGCCCCGTTGCCCACCAATGCTCTGGGCGGCACGCGCCGCCGCTGGACCTGGCGCGGATACGAAATCTTTGCAACGGAAGCGGGCGAGGGCCCACTCGTCCTACTCGTGCACGGGATCTACGCCGGAGCGTCGTCGTACGAGTTCCGCCGGCTCTTCCCGCTCCTGGCCCAGCGCAACCGGGTGGTCGCCTTCGACCTGCTCGGCTGCGGGCTGTCCGACAAGCCGAAGCTGCCGTACTCCGCCGAGCTGTTCGTGGAACAGATCGTCGACGCGCTCGACGTCTTCGGAGCGGAGCCTACTGCCGTGGTGGCCTCGTCGCTGGGCGCGGCGTTCGCGATTCGGGCCGCCACCCGAGCCGAGGACCGCATCGCGCGGCTGGCCGCGATCTGCCCGACCGGCCTGGCCGGCACGCTCGACCGCGAGTCGACCGGCGTCTCGCCTCTGACCGCACTGATCCGAGCCCCACTCGTCGGTGAGGCATTTTTCAACGCGCTGGGCTCGAAGCCGTCGATCGGCTGGTTCTTGCGCAACCAGGCCTACGGTGATCCGATAAACGCAACACCCGAGGTGATCGAGCATTACTACGCCATCAACCACCAGCCCGGCGCGCGCTACGTGCCGGCGGCGTTCGTCGGCGGCGGGCTGAACTGTGACGTGGCTCGCGATTTGCCGTTCCTCGATATGCCGCTCTTGGTGCTGTGGGGCGAGAAGGCACCCTCGATCAGCCCGCGCTCGCAAGCCGACGAGTTCGTCCGGCTGGCCCGCAACGGGCGCCTGGTGACCTTTGCGCACAGCGGCCTGCTGCCGCAGGAAGAAGAGCCTGAGGAGGTCGACGCGGCGCTGAGGCGGTTCATCGACGCGTCCTGACTGCGGATCGATCCGAAACGAACTCTTCCTGTAACCTAACCTAACTGTGAAAGCAGTTTACGGGAGAGGCGGCTCAGTAGAACCGCGGGGCATAGGCGACGGCCGCCTGATGCCCAATCCAACCTCTCTAAGAAACCGGACAACTCTATGAGAGTTTTGCATCATGAATGCTGCTCAGACGTTGCAAGCGCCACGTCAGTGCAGCAGAAATTGATCGTCCAACTATACATGCCGCGAATAATGACCGATGCCGTACCAGCACGCAAGCCAATGTCGATGCTATCAACTACTGAATTGCGGGGAAATCGATAATCGCTAAAGCTTTCATCCACTGCTTCGGGGGTCGTGATTACCAAATCCACAACCCCCTCACATACTAGGTCAACATTATATGTTGCTTCATCTTCAAATGATTGCCCCACGAACGAAAGCGTCAGCGACTGCTGACTAACGTGAAGTAACATATCACGCAAGTCCGCATCGTGAAGGTCTGAGAACTGTCCCAGCTGCTCGATAACTGACAGAATGTCTGGTTTCATAGTTTATTGCCCGCTTGTCGGAGGCTTGTACGGCGTGCCAGGCGGAAGGTGGTCCTTGCCACCATTATGATGCTCATGATCTTTGCCGCGATTACCACGCGCACCTGGCTGGCCCCTATCAAACCTAATGCGTTCGCCAAATTTGCCGTTCTCATCGTTAACGCCCCAGCTTCCCGGACGAGACGGGTTTTCAATCATACCTTTCACTCTCGGATCGTCCTTCGTGCCCCAAGAGCTGGGATTCGAATCGCCCGACGAGTGCGGCTCGCGAGCGCTCGATTCCGGCTTACTAGAGCCACTCGCATGTTCGGCATGCAACGCGCCGACAATGGCGCCACCGACCGCTGCAAGGGCTCCATAGATGTAAGGTGCTGCGGCCCGCAACGCGATACCAACAGCAATGCTCTCACCGATGCAAAGGTCTTCGGCGCAGTAGCCACTTGGGTCATTGTATTCGTACGGATTATTTCGGTCCCACATGAACGGCTTTTGGCTCATCGGATCGTGAACATCGCCGGCATAGGCATCCGGCGTCGTCCACTGGCCCGTAGCGCTATCGACGACCCGCGCGCCTTGGATCGTCAGCGCACCCCATTGGAAGCCCTCGAGTCGGTTATACGGTAGGAAGCTCGGGAGGCTGCATGCGCTGATGCATGAGGGCGCGTTTGCTGAGCCGCTGAAGTAGACCGGCGTGGAGGGGTCGGTCGATTGACCTTTGAGAGGAGGCCACAGGCCGGTTCCAAACGCCACGCCGTAATAGATGACGTTGTTGTGTCCGCTCGTGCGCGCGCCGCTGAAGTCGCGGTCCCATGCGGTAAATTGCCCGCTCTTGTCAATATCGCCCAGGGTCTCCATCTTGACATTCAGGAGTGTGCCCTGGCCGTTCGTCGCGAAGAGCAACATGTCGCCGTCGTAGTGGAGACAATCCTGCTCCGAACCGTTCGCGATGCTGTACGGCTTCCCTAGCGGTCCCCACGTCGCAGTGTTCCCATCTTGCAAGACGGTGTGGTTATCTGCGTCATAGCTGAAGGTAAAGGTGTTTTCATCCACCGAGCACTGCGTGTCGTTGACGGAGCGCACGGTACGTCCTACCAATCGACTCGCGCTGTCATAGGTATCCTGGCTAGCAATCGGCGCACACGCATACTGGACTCCGCTCGAATCCGTTCCGAACGTGTAGAGTGTCGCCCCAGTCGTCAGCGCGTTGATCGGTTCGACAGTCGAAACGCGCTTCGTCACTGGCGGTCTCGCCCCGGGTGAGAACGCGCTTGGCACCATCGCACCATTTGCGGAATGCGCCGACCATACGTTGCGTGTCGTCGGCTTCATGATCTGCTGGACGTTCTCGCCACGCGACGTATTGACGAACTGCACGGCGGCACTTACGGCGCTCGAGATCAGGCCCGTATTCCAAGCTGCCACGTGTCCTTCGTCGTCGTGTGAGACGGCATAGGTAAGCGCTTGGGGAAGGCCGATCCCGCTCACCTGGCCATCAGTCGCATAAGACCAGGTCATCGGCGCGTAACTTGTGCCGGCATTCACCGGGGCGGTCGGGGCCGGCATGGAGGTACCGGTGTATGGATCGGTCTGGGAGCTGGGCCGCCCGCCGGCGCTATAAGTTGTGGTAAACGGCTTCGAGAGCCCTCCGTACAGGAAATTAGCTGCGATTCGTTTACCGTCGACACGATATGCATATGTGATCAAAGGGCTTGCGCTGAGGGCGGCTGATGTGACGCTGAGCGCCTTCTTTCGCCCGTCAGGGTAATAATCGTAGACGAGCCGCGCGGGCGAGGTGATGCTTCCGGCGGTCGGCTCGTCGACTTCGCGCAGGCGTCCATCCGTGTCGTACGCCAACAGCGTGGTGCCATACGAGCTGCCGGTCGCGCTCGCCTGGCGCCCGTTGGGGTCGTAGGTGAAGGATCTCGCGGGCGTCGCGCCGCCGTCACCGGTGAAGGAAACGTTGGTTTGTCGGCCCGCACTATCGTATGCGTATGTAGTCGACTCGCCAAGCGGGTCGGTCTGCGACGAAAGCAACCCTAGCGTGCCTGAGTTAGTATCATACGCAAGCGTGGTCGCACTGAGCGTGGTGTCAGCACTCGGTGAGAACGTATATTTGACCGTCGTGCGATCGAGCGCATCATACGCGGAACCGCGCAGATCGAGCCATGATGGAGCGGAAGCACCGGCAGCCGGGACCCATTCCTGAGTCTTGTACAAATTGCCGAATGCGTGATACGACGTGCCGGCTATCGAGACCGAACCAGCTTGCGTGAGGTCGTACAGGTAGCGAGTCAGCCAGCGAGACGAATAGTAGTCTGTTGGGTCGCTAGGCATCGCGGTTTCGACCAACCGGTCCGCGCCATCGTACCACTTCGTCGTCGTCCCGGGTGAACACGTCGAGCCGGCGACGCACCCGAAGTGGTGCACTTCGGTGACCTCATTGCCGTCCGCATCGTACGTAAAGGCCGTCGAAACGTTGCCGCTGCGCTGCGCAGGTGACTGCGAGCTTTGGACCGCGCCGCCGGGAAAATAACTGTACGTGTTCTGGGTGTTCCAGCCAGGCTTGCCCGAGCCTTTCCCACAAAATGACGTCCCGTTGACAGAAGTGTCATCGGGATCGGCCACGCTGAGCAGACGACCCAGCGTGTCATAAGACAAGACATATGTTCCCGAACCGTTGCCATAGCACCGAACCTGGCCCGATCCGTCGTACCAGAACGTCTGTGCGGGTGTGACGGGGCTTCCATCCGATTGAATATATGCGTCGCCGGTGACCGACGTGGGCTGCCCGCTGTCGACGCCTCCCTGCATGCTTGGGCTGTACGCGAAATGATGCGTGTAGCCCAGCGGGGTCACCATCGTCGCGAGTTCACCATACGGCTCGGTACTCGGATACGTATAGGTTGCACTCCAGTGCGGTATGGTAGCTGCCTTCGTGGAACACAGGTTTTCTGCAGGTATCGGAGGCGCACTCCAATCGGCTCGGGCCGCATGTGTCTGGGTCTCGTCGCAAAACGCTGTGACGTTATTCAGGCCGTCATAGTCGAAGAGCTTAGTTGGCCGAAATGTACCTTGAGAACTCACCGCCGGAGGCTCAGCTTCTGCAATGGTGTTTCCGTTGGTATCGTATGCGTAGTCCGTCTCGTTGCCGCGTGCATCGACTTCGGCCATCAGATCGTTGGCAGCGTCCCAAGCCTCGTGCGTGACCAGCCACGAGCCGGTGCATCGCTGCCCCTGGTTCGCGCTCGCAGTGCATTCTTGCGTCTGCAGCGGCCGACCGGTACCGTCAACGATCCAGGACGCCATGTGTCCGTTCGTGTCACTGAACGTCGGATTTGCCGTCTCCAAGATGTAGTATTCAGTCAGATATTGCTGCACGCCGGCCGACACATTGGGCTGCAGAGACACAGCCGTAGAAGATGAGCCGTCGCTGATCTGAGGGTTCACCACTCCGACATGACCGATGCCGCGCAGCAGCGTCGTATTGCCTCGCGCTTCCGCACCGAAATACAGGTACGACCCATCGGTCGCGCTCGAACCCACCCACCGCGGGCTGGCAGCCCAGGACATGTACCGCGCGCCGTTTCCTTGTAGCCCGTACCCGTATGTCTCGTAAACCTGGGCCGAACCCGAGTTGTTGGGGGGCTTTCCTACGCTCGCCAGATTGCCGTCGTTGTCATATCCGTAATAGATCACGGTGCCGTCCGGGCGGTTGAGATCGTACGCTAGACGGTGGCCGTTGAAGTCCGCCATGACCATGGTCGACTGCGGGCCTGATTCCGGGATCGCGGTGATATTCGCGATTCTTCCTCCCGCGCTCGTGTCCCCGTTGTCCCAGACGTAGGAAAACGTCAGAGACGTGTTACGGTTGCGCCCAACAATCTGGTGGAGACGGCCGGCGAATCCCGCGTACTGCGACCAGACCCCGGAGCAGCTCGGAACTTGCGCAGGCGAATAAAACTCGTACGTTGTCCCGGACTTCTTCGTCCATAGAAATCCACAGCCCCCGTTGGAGGTCAAAAGCGCATGCTGGCCGGCCGGCGCTTGCCATGTCACACCATCCGAAGCTACGGTGTAATCATAGCGCCCGCCGTCAATATCCCAAACCGTGACAGCGTGCACTCCGTCGCCGGAGAGGTGCGTGTCCCACGTCGACGTCCAGCCATTTCCGTAGAGCGATGGCAATGAACCGTCGGTGCCTACGACGTCGTGCCCACTCTGCGAGTTGTACGTCCGGCGAAAGGCCAGCTCGACGCCCCTGTGCGGGACCGACATATCGTCTACATCCACGATATAGTTCCCCGTTCCCACGTTGACCATAACGTGGCCCGCTCCCGGCACAGCCTCCTCTTGATAGCGCCACCAGGGGTTGATGCCCGTGCCCGCACCGTAGGCGACCCCAACCCCCGCACTCATCGGACGCAGCCTCCCGACCGCCTGGCGCGACATGACGTCTCGCAACACCGGCCGCAATTCTGCCCCGCCCGATGGCCGGCGTCCGGCTGGAGCACTCCGCTCCAGCGCTCTCTGCCTATCCCGAGCGGCTCGAATCCGAGTGTCGATCTCGTTTGGCCTCAGCATCGGCGGCCCAGCGACCTTGATACCGTGCGCAACACGGATGTCGTTCGTCAGCATGGGACGAACGGTCTTGGAATCCATCGGCACGAGCGCCTCGCGCGCTGCCGCGCTTCGCGATGCGCGAGCAGCACCCGGCTGCGCAGTCGCCGACGCCCGAGGGGGTGTTGCAGGCGCTACCCGCGGCGCCGGCACAACCGGCGCCGCGGTCACTGGTAGGACCAGCACACCTTCGACCAGCATGACGAATGCAAGCGCCGCTGCAACAGCACCGCGTCGGCGAACGAGCAAGAGACTTCCTCCATATGCCGGCTTGCAGGCAGGACGCAGACGCGCCATCCGCAGCATACACGGTGATGCGAAATATTGATCACGTAGAGAACAACGCCTCGTTATTGAAGCGCGTGTCGGCACGTATGTTTTCGGCTACGATACTGTATGCATCGCGCTTTCGTCAAGGGACTGCGGCGAGGTCCGTTCACGTAACCGTGTTGGAAGCATGCATGGATTCGAGCAGGTGAGCTTCTGCGTGTCAGTGTACTTCAATGGGCGATCAGCATCACTCACTCACTAAATGTGTGTCGCCTTCGGGCTGATCAGTCGACCGAAATCGTGGAACCGCGTTTAGCGCGATGGCGCGTTGCCGTTGGTCCAGCGGGCGTTTGCCCGCAGCATGGCGTCGGGATCGGGCGGGGCTGCGTTCGCGCAATCGCCCGAGCCGCACTGGTAGCGTACGTGCAGCAGCGGGCCGCCTTGAGGCCACGGGCTGGGCTCGGGTACGGGACTCGCTCCGCCGACGGGAACTCCCGCGACGTCACCTTCGTGCGCCGGCCGCGCTAGCGCATCGTCACCGGTCGGGCTGTCCGCCGCGCCGTCGTCGCGCCCGACCACCGCGCTATACGGCGGCAGTGCGAAAAGCCGGAGCGTGACGGTCTGTTCGCGGCGCGTCAGCATCTGCGTTCCGCTGGAATCGAAGACCCGAACGGTGATCCGCAGCGACGCGCGCGACTCGCGAACCAGCGCGTGGCACTGCAGCCAGGCGACGGTGTCCGCGCCGCTCTGCTCCGGCGCCACGCAAGAGGGCGGCGCTACGGTCGTCGGCGTCACATCGTACCCGACGCTGAAGTCCGGCCCGCCGCCGCTGCTTCCTGGGCCGTCTGCCCCGGCGTGCGGGGCCGGCGTGACGGTCACCGCCGGCAAGGGCTCACCGTTCGCCGGCGTGCCGTTCCCGGCCGCACGGTCCGCGAGCAGCGGGCGCAGGCGGTTCTGGTAGTCCGCCAGCGCGTCGTGCAACACCGCTTCGACCGCGTGGTCCGCCGCGGCTTGCACGCCGGCGCGGCCGAACGCCGCGGCGCCGTTCATCAGCACGGCGGCCATCAGGCCCATCACCACCACGAACCACAGCGTCGTCCCGAGCACGTCAGGTCACATGCGAGCCGGGACGTCGACCGGCAGCGCGACGTCCTGACCCGGCGCGTACACCGAGGGCGGCAACACCGCGCGCAGCGTCAGCGAGCGGTCCGGCTGTGCCCCGCACGGAGTACTGGGGTAGCCGACGGTCACGCTGAACGCCTGCTGCGCCGGGTCGTACGCGGTCGTCACCGGCAGCTTCACCTGGAGAGGCGCGTTTCCGCCGCACTGGGCGGGCGCGCGCAGCTCCGCTCCGGCGGTGAACGCCTGCGTGCCCGCGACGAGCGCCCAAGAACGGTCGGTCGTCATCGCGGCGACCGCGCTCGGGTCAGGGGACTGCGCGTACGCGGTGACAGCCCGTGCTCGAGCGATCGCGTTCTCCGCCACCATCAGGGCGGCCGCGCGCGTCTGCCCGCCCGCCGCGTTGCGCGCGACTGCCGCAAACGCCCCGGCCGTCGCCGTGCCGACGATCGCGAGCAAAAACACGCACACCAGCAATTCGAGCAGGGTGAACCCGAGTTCCGCAGTCCTCATGCTTTCACGCTCAGCCGTTGTCATAGTAGCCCGCTCCGGTGCGCTGCGCGTTCACGCCGGCGCAGATCGCGTTCTCGTCGTCGAAGGTCTTGCGCATCGCCGCAGACAGGCTCGGCGCGAGCGCGGCGTACCAGGCTTGCGCGTCGGGGAGCCCGGCGCTGGTGTCGAACGGCGGACCGGCAGGCGCCGGCGTGCCGCCGCCGTCGAAGGTGTCGCTGACGGCGTAGCGGCTCAGCTCGTCGCCGGTGCCCGGCGGCACCGGGCGCGGGTCGTAGTAGCGAAAGCGAAACAGTACCGCCCAGTCGTAGCCGCGCGTCGTCAGCACGTACGTGCCGGTCGCGCCGTCGTAGACGTACGCCTGCACGGCCTGGGGGAAGCGCGCGGGGTCGGTCGACCACGACACGTCGCACGCGGTCAGCGTCTTGGGTGCGTTCGTGTCGTGGCCGACCTGGCAGCGCGCGTTGCACGCATACGTCAGCAGCGTGGTGAAGCCGCTCGGGAACGTGCCGGGCAGGAGGTCGGCGACGCGCGAGCCGTCCGCGGTGTCGAGGCGCAGCTCGGTGAGCGTGTTGCCGCCGACGATCGGGGTACCGTCCGTGTCCTGCATGCCGAGCGGCACGCGCGGATCGGCCGGCACGGCTTTCGCGAACGCGCTGTCCGGCTGCCCGAGATACGGGTCCGCGTGCGCGGCGAGCGCGGACGGGTCGAAGCGCGCCAGCGCGAACGCGCTCACGCCGCCGAGCACCGTCTCGGCCGGATCGCCGAGCGCGCAGGCGGCAACCGGCACCGTGCCCGCCACGCGCTGCAGCACGTCGGCCGGGATCGCGTCGCTCGCGGCGTGGTTGGGGAAACGGCGGTAGCTCCAGAACTTCGGCCCGGCCGCATCGGCGGTGGCGAAATCGAGCTGGTCGCAGTCGTCGCGGCCGCCACCCGCGCTCGCGCCGACCCAGATCGCGGTCGCGCCGCGCGCCTCGGCCCGCAGTTGCGCGCTCAGCCGCTCGAGCGTGCCCAGCGCCAGGTGGCGCGCGCCCAGCCGGCGCGCGTCGGCCAGCGCCTGGCGCAGCGTCTCGAACGCGGCCCCCGCGACCACCACGAACAGCGCCGCCGCGACCAGGATCTCGACCAGCGAGAAGCCGCGCTCCGAACTCCGCACGACCGGACCGGTGCCCCGGTTCGGCCAACGCTATTCCGTGACGAGGTTGGGCGGAACGTGTCCTTGCACGGCGGCGATCGCGTTCTCGGCCGCGATCAGCGCCATCTTGGTCCGCGTCTCGACCGTCGCCGAGGCGATGTGCGGTGCGAGCACGACGCTGTCCAGCCCGAGCAGGTCGGCATGCACCTCCGGCTCGCGCTCGTACACGTCCAGGCCGGCACCGGCGATCTCGCCGTCGCGCAGCGCGCGCGCCAGCGCCGCCTCGTCGACCACCGGGCCGCGCGACGTGTTGATCAGGTACGCCGTGCGCTTCATCGCCGCCAGTTCCGGCGCGCCGATGAAGTGGCGGGTCGCGGGCAGCAGCGGAACGTGCAGCGACAGGTAGTCGCTCTGCGCGAGCAGGGTCTGCTTGTCGACCCGCCGTGCTTCGAGCGCGTCTTCGAGCGCGGCCGAAGCGGGGTGCTCGTCCTGGTAGATCACCCGCAGTCCGAAGGCGCGCCCGCGCCGAGCGACGGCTTGCCCGATCCGCCCGAAGCCGGCGATTCCCAGCGTCCGCTCGGCCAAGTCGCCACCCAGGAACTCCATCATCATCCAGCCCCCGAACCGGCCGGCGCGCACGAAGCGGTCGGCCTCGACCACCCGCCGCGCGCTCGCCAGCAGGAGGGTGAAGGCGAAGTCGGCGGTCGCGTCGGTCAGCACTCCGGGCGTGTTGGTGACGGCCACCCCGTGCCGGCGCGCGGCCGCCAGGTCGACGTTGTCGTAGCCCACCGCCACGTTTGCCACGACTTCGAGGCGAGGGCAGCGCGCGAGCAGCGCCTCGTCGATACGGTCGGTCAGCAGCGAGACGAGCGCGTCCGCGCCGCGCGCGCGTTCCGCCAGCTCGTCCGGGGTATACGGATGGTCGTCACGATTCGCGTCGACGTCGAAATGCGTTGCGAGCAGATCGATGCCCGCCTGGGGAATCCGGCGCGTCACCACGACCGCAGGGCGAGGTTTCACTTTGTCCCCTTCCGAAAGCCGAGCGGCCATGCCCAACGCGTTCGACACGTCGATCTTCAAGAGCTACGACGTCCGCGGGATCGTCGGATCCCAGTTGACGGCGGAGACCGCCTACCTGATCGGACGCGCCTTCGTGCAGACCCTGGGCCGAACCCACATCTGCATCGGACGCGACATGCGCCCCTCGGGGACCGACCTCCTCGAAGCGCTGGCTCGCGGCGCGACCGAGGGCGGCGCCGACGTCACCCGGATCGGCATGATCTCCACCGACGCGCTGTACTTCGCGGTCGGCAAGTACGGCTTCGACGGCGGCATGATGATCACGGCCTCGCACAACCCGGCCGAGTACAACGGGATCAAGTTCTGCCGCGAGCAGGCCCAGGCGATCTCGCTCGACACGGGCTTGGGCGCCATCCGCGACCTCGCCCTCTCGGGCGCCTTCACGCAACCCGCGCGCCGGGGCACGATCTCGGACAAAGAAGTGCTCGACGACTTCGGGCGCCACTGCGTCTCGTTCATTCGCGACGTCGGCAAGATCAAGCCGTACAAGATCGCGATCGACGCCGGCAACGGGATGGCCGGGCTGACCGTGCCCTACGTGTTCAAGTACCTGCCGCAAGTCGAGGTCGTGCCGCTGTTCTTCGATCTCGACGGCACCTTCCCCAATCATCCCGCCTCGCCGATCGAGGACGAGAACAAGCTCGCCCTGCGCAAAGCCGTGCTCGAGCACCACTGCGACCTGGGCGCCGCGTTCGACGGCGACGCCGACCGCATGTTCATCGTGGACGAGCAGGGCGGGTTTCCCGACGGCAGCATCGTCACCGCCGCGGTCGGCGTGGCCACGCTCAAGAAGTATCCCGGCTCGAAGATCCTCTACAACCTGATCTGCTCGCGCAGCGTGCCCGAGGCGGTGCTCGCGCACGGCGGCATCCCGGTCCGCTCGCAGGTCGGCCACTCGCTGATCAAGCCCCAGATGCGCGCGGAGAACATCCCGTTCGGGGGCGAGCACAGCGGCCATTTCTACTTCCGCGAGAACTGGTTCGCCGACTCGGGCATGATCGCGCTGCTGCAGTGCCTGGACCTGTTCAGCGAGATCGACGGCCCGATCACCAAGGCCATCGCGCCGTACAACACGCGCTTCCGCTCGGGCGAGATCAACACCCAGGTCGCCGACGCCGACGCCAAGATGCAGGCCATCCAGGAGCGCTTCGAGGATGCCAAGATCGACCACCTCGACGGCGTCACGGTCGAGTACCCGGGCTGGTGGCTCAACGTGCGCAAGTCCAACACCGAGCCGCTGCTGCGCCTCAACGTCGAGGGCGACACCCGCGAGCTGATGGAAACGCACCGCGACGAGGCGCTCGCGCTGATCACGAGCTAGGCGCGTGCCCGACGCGCTGGAGCGCTACGCGGCGGCGCGCGACGACGTAGCGGATTGTCTGGACGAGTTGCGCGCGGTCGTCGGCGACGGCGCGAGCTGGCACGACGCCGCGGCGGATGCCGACGCGCTGGAGCGGGTCGTCGCGCGCTTGCGCCACGGCAGGTTCGTGCTGGCGGTGGTGGGCGAGTTCTCGTCCGGCAAGTCATTCTTGCTCAACGCGCTGCTGGGCAAGGTCGCGTTCGAGGAACGGCCCGGCGCGACGCGCATCGTCGGTCTGCTCGCGACCGACATCAACCCTTCGACGGCGACGATCACCGAGCTGGCCTACGCGCCCGAGGAATCGGCGACCGCGATCTACCCCAGCGGGCGCGAGGAGCGGATTCCGATCGGGCGGCTGGCGCGCTTCGTGGCGGTCGGCGAGGAGGGCAAGCTCCACGACGCGACCGGTGACGACGAGGGCGCGCCCTCGCTGGTCCGGGTCGCGGTCGATTCGCCCTTTCTGCGGCACGGCTTCGTGGTCGCCGACACGCCCGGGCTGGCCTCGATCAACCCCGCCCACCGCCGCGCGACGCTTTCGTATCTGCCCGGCGCCGACGCGGTGCTCTACCTGATCGACACGCAGACCCCGTTCACCGAGGGCGACGCGTCGTTCTTGGGCATCGTGCGGCGCTACATCGAGTCGGTCTTCATCGTGCAGACCAAGATCGACTTGTGGCGCATGAAGGAGGGCGAGCGCGAGGCCTGGCAGTCGGCCGCGCAGCGCATCGTCGCGCAGGCCGCGCTGCACGCGCCCGGCACGCCGGTCTTCCCGCTCTCCGCGCGCGAGTACGCCGAAGGGCTGCTGCGCGGCGACGACGCGCTGCTCGCGCAGAGCCGCTTCCGCGAGTTCTTCGGCGCGCTCGACGCCTCACTGGTCGCCACCACCGGCCGCTCGCGCCTGCGC